>NZ_JABBPF010000112.1 GCF_012927415.1 Polaromonas sp.
TCCTTGCCCACTTCGATGCGCTTGGCCTGGCCGAGGTCAGCCAGCGTCACTTTTTCGAGCGACATGCCAACTTCTTCAGCGATGACCTTGCCGCCGGTCAGGCAGGCGATGTCTTCCAGCATGGCTTTGCGGCGGTCGCCGAAGCCTGGTGCCTTGACAGCAACCACTTTCAGAATGCCGCGCAGGGTGTTGACCACCAGCGTAGCCAGGGCTTCGCCTTCAACTTCTTCGGCAATGATCAGCAGCGGACGGCCCGCCTTGGCGACTTGCTCCAGCGTAGGGAGCAGGTCACGGATGTTGCTGATCTTCTTGTCGTAGAGCAGAACAAAGGGGTTGTCCAGCAGTGCGGACTGCTTTTCAGGGTTGTTGATGAAGTACGGGCTCAGGTAGCCGCGGTCAAACTGCATACCTTCAACCACGTCGAGCTCGGACTCGAGTGACTTGCCGTCTTCAACCGTGATGACGCCTTCTTTACCAACCTTGTCCATCGCATCGGCGATGATCTTGCCAATGGTTTCGTCAGAGTTGGCAGAGATCGAGCCGACCTGGGCGATTTCTTTGGACGTGGTGGTGGCTTTGGAAGCTTTTTTCAGTTCTTCAACCAGTGCCGTCACAGCCTTGTCGATACCGCGCTTCAAATCCATTGGGTTCATGCCGGCGGCAACGTACTTCATGCCTTCGTGCACGATGGCTTGCGCCAGCACGGTAGCGGTGGTGGTGCCGTCACCAGCGATGTCGGAGGTCTTGGAAGCAACTTCCTTGACCATCTGCGCGCCCATGTTCTGCAGCTTGTCCTTGAGTTCGATTTCCTTGGCGACAGAGACACCGTCCTTGGTCACGGTAGGGGCGCCGAAAGAGCGCTCCAGCACCACGTTACGGCCTTTGGGGCCCAAGGTTACCTTGACGGCGTTGGCCAGGATATTGACACCCTCTACCATGCGTGCGCGGGCTTCGCCGCCGAAAATTACGTCTTTTGCTGCCATGTGTGGCTCCTAGAAATATTTAAACGAATGAATTACGAATAACCGTCGACTGGCCGGAAGTTTTACTTCTCGACAACTGCAAACAAATCTTCTTCTTTCATGACGAGCAACTCGTCGCCGTCAACTTTGACGGTCTGACCGCTGTATTTGCCGAACAAAACGCGGTCGCCGACTTTGACGCCCATTGGGCTGATATCGCCCTTGTCGTTTTTCTTGCCCGGACCGACAGCCAGCACTTCGCCTTGATCAGGCTTTTCAGCGGCGCTGTCAGGAATGACGATGCCGGAGGCGGTTTTGGTTTCGTTTTCCACGCGTTTGACGATCACGCGGTCATGCAGAGGACGAAGTTTCATGAGAGCTCCTTGTTTGAAACAATGGGTTGGGGAATTTAGAGCACCCGCCAGAAACGAGTGCCTGTCAACTTGCTGGTTTGACTGCGTTTGTTAGCACTCAATACCATCGAGTGCTAATGATAGGGGCAATCAAGCCTGTTTTCAAGAGCAGGCGCTTAATTGATGTGGTCGGGCAGCGGTGGTGGCAGTGCGCGCAGGCCGCAAGGCGCTGCTATTATTCAAAAGTGTTGCAAGTTATGTCTGAGGGTTTTGCGGATGCGATGCCCTGGTGTTGTTGTGTCATCGTCATTATTTGCGGATTTGGGTCCTCCATGAAGTTCCTTTACGTGGCTCATCTGCCATTTTCACGTTTCCTTGGGCTTCAAAGCTTGCCCGGTGCCTGCAGCAGGCTTGCCATGGTTGGGGCCTTGGCGTGAGCCTGAGCGGCCTGGTCCGACCGTGGCCCGCCTGGCCGGGCGAAGTGGCCAAGTTGATGCGCGCCATGGACTGGGAAAAAACCTCGTTGGGCGCTTCACCGGGATGGCCCCTAAGCCTGAAAACCATCGTCGATCTGATGCTGCCGGCCAAGGCAGAACTGGCGCTTTTCTGGGGTCCGGACTACCTTGCTTTTTACAACGATGCGTATGCAGCCACGATCGGCATCAAGCATCCGCAGGCATTGGGTAAGCCGGCCAGTATCTTCTGGAATGGGCTGTCGGCCGAGCTGGGACCGCTGCTGGCTGGTGTTCGGGCAACCGGCGAGACTTTTTCCGCGCGGGATCGACTCTTCGTCATCAACCGCCGGGGTGAACCGGAATCGCTGTATTTCGATATTTCCTGTTCTGCCGTGCGTGATGAGGCCAATGCCGTGGCGGGCGTGCTCTGTATTGTGAGTGAAACCACCCCGCGCGTGCTGGCTTCGCTGGCGCTGGCAAGCCAGGAAGCCGTGATGCGCAAGGAGCAGGAATTCACACGGCTACTGCTGAATTCGACCTCGGAGGGTTTTTACGCCGTCGATCGGCACGGCGTGACAACGCTGTGCAACGCCGCGTTCTTGAAAATGCTCGGCTATGACTCGGCTGACGAGGTGCTGGGCCGCAAGCTTCACCCCGAGATTTGCCAGCCCAAGGTCGATGACGCACGCTACCTCGACGCCGACTGCGCCATTTTCCATGCCGCGCAGACCGGCAAGTCTGCCTTTGTCACGGGTGAAGTTTTCTATCGCAAAGATGGCTCGCCCCTGCCGGTCGACTACCGCGTGGAGCCGATCTGGCGCCTGGGCGTGCTGGAAGGGGCAATCTGCACCTTTCTGGATACCAGTGAACGCCTGCTTGGCCAGCAGAGCAAGAAGGCGCGAGAAAAAGCGGAAAGTGACTTGCGTGAAACGCACGACCAGCTACGCTTTGCCGAGGCTGCTGGCGGAATTGGCACTTTTTTGCTGGAAATTGACAGCGACACCCTCACGGTTTCCGCAGAGTTTTGCCGGCTGTTTGGCTTGCCGCCGTCGCGCACGCTGCCTGCCAGCGCTGTGGAGTCGCTTTTTCGAAAACAGGGTGGCGACGCGTTTTCGACCAAGGCAAGCCGTCAAAGAGGCGATGCTTCCCTGAATGCCGAATACCGTATCGGGAAGGCAGCCACCGGCGAGGTTCGCTGGATTTCCCGGCGTGCCGAATTTGTCCGGGATGAGGACGGACGACCGGTCTGGATGCGCGGCGTGGTGCAGGACGTGACGGATCGCAAAAGCGTCGAGGCAACCTTGCGGGAAAGCGAGTCGCGCTTCCGGGTACTGGCGCAAGCCGTTCCCAACCAAGTCTGGTCAGCCACGCCGCAGGGCAAACTCGATTGGGTAAACCATAAAGTTTCCGAATATGCCGGCCTGGCTGAAGAAAAATTGCTGGGTGAAGGATGGATCAGCTTGCTGCACCCCGACGACCGGCAAAGAGTCGGTGCGCAGTGGCAGCGCTCCCTGCAGCGCAAGACGCGTTACGAAACCGAGTTCCGCCTGCGAAGGCGCGACGGCGTTTACCGCTGGCATCTTGCGCGCGCCTTGCCCATCACGTCTGAAGGCATTACGCGCTGGCTCGGCGCCAATACCGACATCGAGGAGTTGAAAGCCGCGCAGGCCGAATTGGCGCAGCTCAATGCCACGCTGGAGCAGCGCGTCGAACAACGCACCCGCGACCGCGACCGCATGTGGCGCCTGGCAACGGACCTGATCGTGGTGACCGGGTTTGACGGAATCATCAAATCGGTCAATCCGGCATGGAAGAAGTTGCTGGGCTGGGAGGAGCGTGAACTGCTGGACACCGCGTTTTTGCGCCTGGTGCACGAGGACGACCGGCAAGGCAGCCAGGCGGACACAAAAAAGCTCGAGGCGGGGCGCGCCACGCGGCGGTTCGAGAATCGTTACCGCCACAAGGACGGCAGCTACAAAACCATTGCATGGATTGCCGTGCCCGACGACGAGCGCGTTCATTTGGTGGGCCGCGATATCAGCGTTGAGCGCGAGTCAGCGCTGGTATTGAAAGAAGTCGAGGAACGCCTCAGACAAAGCCAGAAAATGGAAGCGATTGGCCAGTTGACCGGCGGCATTGCGCATGATTTCAATAACCTGCTGCAAGGCATTTCCGGATCGATCGACGTGATTAGAGGTAGGCTGGCAGCCGGGCGCACCGACGACATTGGTCACTTCATGGACTCGGCCACCAACTCGGCGCACCGGGCGGCGGCCCTGATTCACCGGTTACTGGCTTTTGCGAGGCGCCAATCGCTGGCCAGCAAGATGGTGGACGTCAATGCGCTGGTCGTGTCCATGGAAGACCTGATGCGCCGCACGCTGGGCGAACACATAGAACTGCTGGTCGCCATGGGCGAAGACGCATGGCCCGCACGCAGCGACGAAAACCAGCTTGAGAGCGCCCTGCTGAACCTGGCCGTCAACGCCCGCGATGCCATGCCCGCTGGCGGCACGCTCACCATCCGCACCGCAAACGCCACGCTGGAAGAAAGCTACACGCGTCGCCACGAGGGCTTGCTGCCTGGGGACTACACCGTGATTTCCGTTTCTGACACCGGCATCGGTATGTCGCCTGATGTGCTGGCCAGGGTGTTTGAGCCCTTTTTCACCACCAAGCCCATAGGGCAGGGCACCGGCCTGGGACTTTCGATGATCTACGGCTTTGCCAAACAGTCAGGTGGCCATGTGCGCATCCACAGTCACCTCGGCCAGGGCACTGAAGTCAGCCTGTACCTGCCGCGTCAATCCTCCGCCGATGCGCATGAGGAAGTGGCGGAGCGGTTGCCTGCCAGATGTCTTCAGGCAGAGGGCGAAACAATTCTGGTGGTGGAGGACGATGCGGCGGTGCGCATGATCGTGCTGGATGAGCTCAATGAGCTGGGCTACACCACCCTGGAAGCCGTGGACGGGCCGAGCGCCATTCACATTCTTCATTCGGCGCGCAATATCGATATATTGATATCCGATGTAGGCCTGCCAGGCATGAATGGTCGGCAGATTGCCGAAATCGGGCGTCAACACCGGCCTGGCTTACCGGTCCTGTTCATGACCGGTTATACGCAAAGCGCGGCCTCCCGTTCGGAGTTCCTGGCGCCCGGCATGGAGATGATCACCAAACCGTTTGCAATGGACGAGCTCGCCGCGAAAATACGCGAAATGCTGGCTGGCAGCGCGCGTTTGGGCAAGGCATCGGGCCTCTGAAATTTTATTGAAAGCACCTGTCATGTCCAGTGTTACTCCCGCTTTCAAAGGGCGCCTTGCCGAGGCGGCGCAGTATGCGCTGTTGCGTCGGCTGGCCCCGGCCATCCGTCACAACATGGCGGGTTCACTGCAGCCCATCGGTATGATTGCCGCGATGCTTGAAAGGCGGCTGCAAGGCGCTACGCCCGATCTGGCCCAGCTTGGGAAGAATGCCAGCGACATCAGTGCGCTTTCGCGTGAAGCGGCCAGCTCCTGCATGAATCTGATGACCTGGCTGGCACCGCGGGAAAGTGAACCGGTACCCATGAATTCAGGCCTGGATGAAGCGCTGCAATTGCTGGCCACCGAGCTTTCCTTCCGGGGTTTTACCCTGGTGAACGAGATCGGAGAGGTTGACACGCAGGTGCGGCGAAGCGCGCTGCGCAGCGTAGTCACGGCCAGCCTGATCGCACTGACCGATGCGGCCGCGAGCCCGGCCAGCATTGTGCTGAGCGCACGAGTGCTGGACGGCGAAACGCAGCTCTTTATCGAGTTGGTCGCAGCCGGAGGGGCCGCTGCGACCAGCAGTCCGCAGGCTTACCGGCAACTGGGATGGGACGATGTACAGGCGCTTGCCGACATCGAAGAGATTGGCCTGCTGCATTTTGAAAACCGGATCGAGTTGCGCTTTCGCGGCGTTGACGCTCCGTTCACCTGAAGTCGCGTTCGCGGCTGGCGCGGTTCGTCTGGTTGACGGGAGAGTGTCCTACAGGTATTTCCTTGTGGGCTGACACGCGCGGATGGGGGACGACCTTAGAGTAGAAACAACGTTTGGCCTCCATTCATACAGTAAGCAAGGAATAACGATGTTGCAACCCAGTCTGCGCCTAGAGGATCAAAAGAGCAGTTTGCCGCTCTCCACGCGCGAATTTCCAGCGCTGGCCGTGACAAAGGCTTCCCAGCGCTGGCCGTTTCGGGTGTCCGAGGGCAGCTGCGAGCAGCCGGTTGGATTTAGTGGCGACACGCAGGAATGCGCTCCGCCCGGGGTGTTCGTAAGCTGAAAACGTCCTGAAAAAGCTTGACATGACTCAAAAAAAAGTACGCCCGCACATCGGGACCGATGCGGAAACATTTCACGCCAAGGCACCAAAACCGCGCGTGAAGCCCGCTAAAACCGGGGAGGCGTTTGGCGTGGAGGGTACCAACAAGACCATTGCCCAACCCAAGCCTGATGGCGAGCCGCCCGAAGAGCTTGGTCCCTCCGACCGCTTGCGATTTATTGCCAAATCCCCCTACACACGTGGTTAGTTCTGGAGCCATTGCTTGAAATACCTCGGCGTTTACCTGACGATTTTCCTGACCATGTTCCTGGTCGACATGCTTTGGTTGCGTGTCATCGCCACCGCTTGGTATGCACAGGGCCTTGGCCACTTGCTGGCCAGCTCTCCCAACTTGGCGGCAGCCGGTATTTTCTACCTGCTGTTTCCGGCCGGACTACTGATTTTTACCGTGCTCCCGTTTGAAAATTCGTCCTTGCCCAGGGTAGTGGCGATGGGTGCTTTGTTCGGTTTTTTTGCCTATGCCACTTACGACCTGAGTAACCTAGCCACCCTGAAAGACTGGCCCGTCAGCATCACCTTGCTGGATATTGCCTGGGGCAGCGTTGTAAGCGGTTTGTCGGCAGGCGCTGGCAAGTTCTGCCTTCAAGCGCTCGAATAGCCTACCGCTGCTTGCCGGAGGTTGACAGGGTCGGAACCGGCGCTGTCAGCAAAAAAGCCACCTGAAGGTGGCTTTGACACGATTGCAGGGCTTGCGCCCGCCGTCCTTGATTAATTACCTGCCGGCAGCCGCGCGCAGCGCCGCTGCCTTATCGGTGCGTTCCCAGGTAAATTCTGGCTCGTCGCGGCCAAAATGTCCGTAAGCCGCGGTTTTTTCATAAATCGGCCGCAGCAAGTCGAGCATCTGGATAATTCCCTTGGGCCGCAGGTCGAAATGTTCGTTGATCAGCGCTGCCAATTTTTCGTCCGGCATCACTCCCGTGCCTTCGGTGTACACCGTCACATTCATCGGGCGCGCCACGCCAATGGCGTAGGCCACCTGGATCTGGCATTGCCGGGCAAGCCCTGCAGCGACGATGTTTTTGGCCACGTAGCGCGCTGCGTAGGCTGCCGAGCGGTCCACCTTGCTCGGATCTTTGCCGCTGAAAGCGCCGCCGCCGTGCGGACAGGCGCCACCGTAGGTATCGACAATGATCTTACGGCCGGTCAGTCCGCAATCGCCCTGCGGGCCGCCGATGACAAAACGGCCAGTCGGGTTGATCAAATACTTGGTGTTTTCTGTCAGCATGTGCTTAGGCAGCACGGGCTTGATGATCTCTTCAATGATGGCCTCGATGAATGAAGCTTTCATTTTTTTGGGTGTCTCGCTCTGGTCCGGGCTGTGCTGGGTGGAGAGCACCACGGTGTCTATACTGTGCGGCTTGCCGTCGACGTAACGCATGGTGACCTGGCTTTTTGCGTCAGGACGCAGGAAAGGCAGGCGGCCGTCCTTGCGCAACTGTGCCTGGCGCTCGACCAGGCGGTGCGCGTAATAGATCGGCGCCGGCATCAGCTCGGGCGTTTCGTCGCAGGCATAGCCGAACATCAGACCCTGATCGCCCGCGCCGGTGTTCAGGTGGTCGTCGCTGGCATGATCGACGCCCTGGGCGATGTCATTGCTCTGCTTGTCATAGCAGACCATGACCGCACACCCCTTGTAGTCAATGCCGTACTCGGTGTTGTCGTAGCCGATGCGCTTGATGGTGTCGCGCGCCACCTGGATGTAGTCAACGTGCGCGTTGGTGGTGATCTCGCCGGCGAGCACGACCAGGCCGGTGTTGGTCAGCGTTTCGGCAGCTACGCGGCTACGCGGATCCTGTTTGAAAATCGCATCCAGAATCGCATCGGAAATCTGGTCAGCCACCTTGTCGGGATGACCTTCAGAAACGGATTCGGAAGTAAAGAGAAAATCGTTCGCCATTGCGTACACTCCATAAAGTTTGTTGGCGCGTTGCCAGCTGGAATGCTTCGGCGAACGCTTTAGCAGTTTGGTTTAATGTCGCCCTGCAAGTTGTTCAGTAACTCGGCGACAAGCGTGATTATAAGACGCCGATTTTTTAGCCGCATTGTCAAACACCTTTCCATGCTCTGGTTATTCCGTTTTTTCTCTCACTGGCCGCTGGCCATGCTGCACGCGCTGGGCGGCGCGCTGGGTTGGCTGGTTTGGGCCTTGAGCCCGGCCTACCGGGCCCAGTTTCGCGCCCATGTTGCACAGGCCGGCGTGTCCTTTGAGGTGGCTCGGCCAGCGATCGCCGAGGCTGGCCGCTTTGTCGCCGAGTTGCCCAAGCTCTGGCTGCGGCCGCGCTCGCAGTCGTGCCTGGGCAATGTCCAGGTGAGTGGCCAGGGCCATGCCGAGCAGGCTTTTGCGCGCGGCAAGGGCGTTATTTTTTTCGGCCCCCACTGCGGCAGCTTTGAGTTGGGGCCGCAGGCGCTGGCTGAGCTGTACGGGCCCATCACCGCGATTTACCGGCCTGCCCGCATAGCCTGGCTGGCCCGGCTGGAAAGCCTGGCGCGTGACCGGCAAAACCTTACCGTGGTGCCGGCCAGCCTGGGCGGCATCCGCCTGATGCACAAGACGCTGAAAGCCAATCAGGCGGTCGCCATGCTGACCGACCAGGTGCCGCCGGAGGGGCTGGGCCTCTGGGCGCCGTTTTTCGGCCGGCCCGCTTACACCATGACGCTCGCGGCCCGGCTGGCGCTGCAAAGCGGCGCGGTTTTGTTGCCCGTGAGTTGCGAACGCCTGCCTCATGGCCAGGGTTACCTGCTCAAGATCTGGCCTGCACTGGCGGATAGGGAGGCGCGCGGCAAGTCCGACACGCTACGCGCCGACATGATCAAGTTGGTCACCCGGATCAACCAGGCGATTGAAGCCATCGTGTTGAGCCAGCCAGGCCAGTATTTGTGGGGCTATGCGCGCTACAAGACGCCGCGCAGGGACATCGCTTGAAAACGCCTGTCCAGGCGATCGGCTTGGCGGCCAGCCACGCGGGCATTTTTTTCATGAAGGCGCTGGCATTCTTGCCCCTGTCCTGGGTGCGCGGCCTGGGCGCGGCGCTGGGCTGGGTTCTGTACGCCTTGATTAGGTCTCGTCGGCATGTGGTGCTGGCTAATTTTGCGCTGTGTTTTCCGGCAATGACCGACCCCGCGCGGCGCCGGCTGGCCAGGCAAACCTTTGTCTGTTTCTCGCAGGCCTGGCTGGACCGCTCCTGGTTGTGGCATGCGCCCAAGGCGTGGGTGCAGCGGCGCGTGACGCTGACGGGCGCGGTGCATGAATTGGCCGGCAGCGAACCGACAGTGATTTTTTTGCCGCATTTTGTCGGTCTGGATGCAGCCTGGGCAGCCGTAGCCCTGCAGCAGCCGCGGCCTTCTACGACGATTTACACCGACCAGTCCAACCAGCTGGTGGATCAATGGATATTGCGCGGCCGTCGGCGTTTTGGCCACCTGCGCCTGTTTGGCCGGATTGACGGCGTGAAACCCATCGTGGCGGCGCTGCGTGAAGGGCAGCCGCTGTATTTGTTGCCCGACATGGATTTTGGCCCCGATGAGTCGGTGTTCGTACCTTTTTACGGGGTGCCCACTGCCACCGTGCCTTCGCTGGCCCGCTTTGCCCGGCTGGGTCGGGCCCGGGTCGTGCCCCTGCTGCCGCGCCTGACCGCTGGAGGTTACGAGGTGCAGGTGCTGCCCGCCTGGAAAAATTTCCCGAGCGACGACGCACTCGCTGACACCGCGCTCATGAACGCGCGGCTACAGGACTACATCAACACCATGCCGGCGCAGTATTACTGGGTGCACAAGCGCTTCAAGACCAGGCCTGAAGGCGAGCCTTCGCTATATTGAGCGGGCAGGGCTGTGAAAAAACCAGTTTTAAGCCTTTTCGGCTCCAGGTCCAGTATTTTCCGCCTTAACTTGCTATATTATTAATAGCAATCAGCTGTTTCGCCGGATTTCGCTCAACGAAGAAATTGTTGCAGATAATCCGCTACCAGAGCGGGTTGTTCATGCACGATCCAGTGGGTCGCACCTTCCACGCGATGAAGCTGCATCTGCGGAACGAAGTCCGCCAGTCCGTCGAGCAAGGCCGGCGGCAGGGCGGTGTCGCCCATTGCCCAGATGACCAGCGTGGGAACGTGAATTTCAAGTCTGTCGCGCGCAATCGTCACGGCGGCAGCGGCCGGATCGTTGTGCGGCGCGCCCGGCCTGGGCGGGCGCAGCGGTGATGCACGGTAATAGTTGAGCGCGCCGGTCAGGCCGTGGCGCCAGACCTCCTGGTACTGCGCCCTGACGGCGTCCGTCAGCCACGGATGGGGGCCGTCAACCGCGCCCATGGCGCTAAAAAATTCCCATAGACGGCGAAAATTATCCTCGGCCAGCAGCGCTTCGGCGTCCGGCCGGATCAGGAAATTCATGTAGGCGCTGGCGGCCTGCTGCGCCGGAGAGTGTTTCAGCTCGCGCAGAAAAGTGCCGGGGTGCGGCGAGTTGATGATGACAAGCTTCCTCATGAGGCCTGGCTGCGCCGCCGCCAGGCTCCAGGCAACCGCGCCGCCCCAGTCGTGCGCTATCAGGCAGGCAAGCTGGCCCCCACGTTCGCCCACGGCGTGTGGTTCGCTACTTCCCGGGTGGGCTGAACTTGCTTGGGGCGCCCCGGCGCTGCGTTCGTGGCCACCAAGTTGGTCGCGGCACTCCAGCTCAATCAGTGCAGCAATGTCCTGCATCAGGTGTTTGGCCCGATAAGCCGCCGCATCAGGGGGCGCGCTTGACAGCTCAAAGCCACGCAGATTGGGTGCAATGCAGCGAAAACCTCCGTTTTCGGGGCGCGCGAAATGCTCAAGCATGCCGTCCCATACGAAAGCGGCTTCTGGAAAGCCGTGCAGAAACATCAGGACAGGCCTGCCTATGGCACCGGCGCTGCGGCACGAGAGGGTGATGCCGTGCGGTAGTTCGCGCAAACTGGTTGTAATCATTTTGCTACTTTTTCTATAGCTACTGAAGCCGATAAATAATGGACCACAGGAGGTTTTT
>NZ_JABBPF010000174.1 GCF_012927415.1 Polaromonas sp.
AGTACGGCGGCCATTTCATCGGCGCTGCCCACCGCGCCAATCAGCCCGAGGTGGACACCGAAATAACCGCCGGGCAAGGCAAACGCGTTGATGCTCCGGTCACGGATCAGGAATAACTCCCAGGCAAAACGCTCGTCCAGCTCGGAGGGCAACTCGCCGCGCGCGCGCGCAGCGGCCTTCAGCGGCAGCCAGATGCTTTGCACATAGTCCACCAGCACCGGGTCATCGATGTAGTCAGGGTCGCGGTAAATACTGGCGGCGATGCGGTCGCCGATGCGCCGCTCTGCCGCGATCGACAGATCGGAGCTGTCACCCAGCGAGGGCAGCGAACCGCTGTTTCGGCCGGTCGCAGCGACTGCCGTCTGGGCCAGGGAGCGCCCGGCCACAGGCAGCAGGAGCAGCAGAACCAGCGCCAAGGTGCTCCAGGCATGGCGCGGTTGGGCGGGGGCACGGTCAGAGCGGATCAAGGAGGTCAAAAGCAATCACCTTCCCGGCGTTGATGGCGCCGCGTACTAACTCTTATGATGACGCATAGTTGTAAAGGTTCTGTATCAGCATGACGACGTTTTCTTCAGCATTGACCCATTTTGATGGCCAGGGTCAGGCCCACATGGTCGATGTGGCGGCCAAGGCTGCCACGCACCGCATTGCGGTCGCGCAAGGCCTTATCGTGATGAACGCGGCCACGCTGGCGCTGATTCTGGCCGGCAACGCCAAAAAAGGCGACGTGCTGGGCGTGGCGCGCATCGCCGGCATCATGGCGGCCAAAAAAACCAGCGAGCTGATTCCGCTCTGCCATCCCTTGGCACTGACCCGGGTTGCTGTTGAATTTGTAGCTGCACCAGCCGTGGATTCAAAGACGGCAGGCCGTGTTGATGAAGGTAATGAGGGGGATGAACGAAAAGGCTGTGTGAGCTGCACCGCCACGGTCGAAACTGTCGGCCCCACCGGCGTCGAGATGGAAGCGCTCATAGCCGTCAACATCGCGCTGCTGACGATTTACGACATGTGCAAGGCGGTGGACCGGGGCATGACCATCACCGAGGTCAAGCTGCTGGAAAAGCATGGGGGCAAGTCGGGGAGTTTCCTTGCCGGCAGCGCCGGTGTTTGATCCATCCTGACACTTTCATCGCGGACTTACACCATTCAACTTGACCTATCAGCGCTGAGCAAAGACCTCGCCAGCGTCGAGCGTAGCCTGACGCGACGCGTGCATTCAGCGCTTTGACTGCTGCTTTGAGTTGGGCTGGAAGATGCTCAAGCGTCAAATTGAACTTGAAATTGGCAACGCGGTGGAAGTCGACGGCTACAGCCAGCGCACCCTGTTCCGGATTGCCACCGAGCGCGGCCTGATCTGCCAGCGCTTGAAACGATGCCGGGGCCCGAATTGCGCGGCATGCTGGAACAAACGTTTGACGAGTCTGACCTGCCGTTTCGGGTCGATAGCGCTGAGGCGGCGACCCTCAACCCCGAGTTCCGGACGCTCATCGCGCCACAAGCAGTCAACCTGAACTGCGCCGTGCGGAAATCTGGCGCCCGTAAGCGCCGATAAGCGTCTCAATGCGCCTTCATGCGCCTTAATGCGCCGCATTCTGGCTCGCCCAGCGCGCATGCTCCAGCGGGAAAGCCGCCCGGTAGCGCGCCAGGTATTGCAGCGCTTCATCATCGCGCCCGAGCATGACGGCGCTTTCAATCAGCTTTTCAATCACGCGTGGCTCGGGCGAGTAATGCAGCAGCCCAAGTGCTAAAGCATGAAGGGTGGCGGCCGTTTCCGGCGTAAGCGCCGTCATGCTCAGTTCGGCAAATTCGGCCTGATGGGGGAACAGCGCGCTGTTTCGGATTTTGGCCAGCGTGTCGCCCTGGTAGGCGGCGCTGCGCTCGGCCGGCGGCAGGTAAATCTGGCTGACCCGGTAATAGCTGACGGCCACAGTCGCCAGCGTTGCTATCATAAAAATAGCTATACATAGCCGAAAGTACTGGACCACAGGCCTATTTTGTCCAATTTCTGGAGAAAACCCGGCGCCGGGTGGCCGTCGCGCCCACAGCAGCCCTGCAGACAGGCCTGCAGCCAGCTGGAAGGGCCCGTACCACAGCGGATATTCCAGCAGGCTGTGCAGCAAGATGACGGCCAGCACGCCCCAGGCCATCTGCCGCGCCGCATCGGTTTCAGCCCACGGCCTGGCGCGCCAGACCAGCCAGCTTAAAGCCCCGCAGATCGCCACAGCCGCGGGCAGACCCAGCTCCACGGCCAAATGCAAGGGCAGGTTATGCGCGTTGTCCAGGATTTCGCAAAACCGCGGGCCGGAGTACAGGGTGATGAAATGTGCGTAGTCCAGCTCACCCCAGCCCCAGCCCAGCCAGGGCTTTTCGGCGATCAGCGTGAGCACGTTGGACCACAGTATTTTCCGGCTCTCGCAGGTCGGTGCTTCCGTCAGCCGGCCAAACAGGCCGCCGATTTGCACCCCGGTCAGCAGCTCAAGCAGCCAGGGCAGCATCATCACGGCCACCCCAAAGGCCAGCAAGGCCTGCAGCGCAAACACCAGCAGTCGCCGGCCACCCGGCAAAACCCACCACGCCGTGAGCGCCGGAATCAGCAGCCACTGCAGCAAGCCCGTGCGCGAGCCACTGGCCGCATTGCCCACGGCCAGCAGCAGGGCACTGGCAAGCGCCCACCAGGGCATCCCGCGCCGGCCTGCCATTTCTCGCCCTGGCCCTTTCGGCAACGCAAGCAGGGCGATCAGGGCCACCAGACCAATGCTCATCAATGTGGCCAGCTGGTTGCGCTGGCGCAGATTTCCGAAAGCCTCGCCCGCCTGCGTCTGGCTGATCCAGGGGTTGAAATCGGGCGCCAGCCCGAAGTATTGAAGCAGACCGACCAGCGCACTCAGGCTGGCGGCCAGTATCCAGCCGCTGGCGATGAGCCGGCCATCGAGCTTGCGCTGGAATAGCCAAAGGATGACCGCGCAGGCCGCAGAAAACAGCCACGGCCAGGCGTTGGGCGTGGGCCCGGCGGTGTAGGGGTTGAGCCAGGGCAGGACGAGCAAAGCGCTCAGCCGCCAATTCGACGGATGGCGATTGTTCAATGTTTTTGACACCGGGGAGTTCGGTCAACTCTGATTGCGTGCAAGGGCAACCAGCCTAGCGCGAAAAAAAATCCAAAATCCGCAACTGGAGACAGCACCACCATTAGGCCTCCGCGCGAACTTATGAAAACAAACTCTGTACTCACGTATACCCTTCGGGATTGCGCAATTGCCAGCGCCAGGCATCCCGGCACATGTCTTCGACGGTATGGCGTGCGCACCAACCCAGAAGCTCTTTCGCCAGCGATGGATCTGCAAAGTATTCAGATACATCACCGCTGCGGCGCCCAACCACGACAGATGGTACGCAAACGCCATTGACTCGATCAAAAGTGGAAATCAATTCCCGCACGCTGGTGCCACGGCCTGTGCCCAAGTTCACCGTGAAACTACCCGGCTCATCCAGCAAATGCCGAAGCGCCGCCACATGTCCCGCAGCGAGGTCTTGAATGTGAATATAGTCACGGATGCAGGTGCCGTCCGGCGTGGGATAGTCGCCACCGAAAACCGACAGTTCGTGACGCTGCCGCAACGCCACCTGCGTGATGTAAGGCATCAAATTATTGGGTGTTCCGTGAGGCGCTTCACCGATCAAACCGCTGGGGTGCGCGCCCACGGGATTGAAGTAACGCAGCGTTGCCAGCCGCGACAGCGGGGATTGAGCTGCTAGTGCGAGCAGAATCTGCTCCCCGGCCAGCTTGGTCTGCCCGTAGACCGACGCAGGTCGGAGTGCCGCAGCCTCAGGCACAGGCGAAAATTCCGGGACCCCATAAACCGTGGCCGAGGAACTAAACACCAGCCGGCATGGCCCAGCATGCTGCAGAGCCCGCAACACTGCCAGCAAACCGCCCACGTTGTTGCTCCAGTAGTCCAGCGGCTTTTGTCCTGACTCCGCAACGGCCTTAAGTGCTGCAAGATGAATACAGGCATCAACAGGATACGTTGAAAGAATGTGCGCCAGCGCCACCTCATCCCGCACATCAGCGACCACCTTCACAAACGACGCACCTGTCAACTTCTGCACCCGTTCATACGCAACCGGTGAACCGTTGCAGTGGTTGTCCAGCGCGACAACACCGTATCCCCGCTCCAGGAGAGCGACAACCGTATGTGATCCCACATAACCTGCGGCACCCGTTACGAGTACGGTTGTTGTTGGTTTATCCTGCATGGCTGCGATTCTAAGCACGCAAGGTCGCCGACCCCGGCGGGCATCACAAATGCCTCAGAGATAATCGAACCCGATCTAAAGGGACTTCATGCGCGTTGTCATTCTCATGTCCACCTATCAGGGCGAGCCATTTGTAGCCGAGCAGATCGAATCCATACTGAGGCAACTTCCACCCGATGGCCGGTTAATGGTGCGTGATGACGGCTCGCGCGACGGGACAGCCAGCGTTGTTCGATCTTTTGGCGATCCGCGCATCACGCTCACCTGTGGCCCGAACATCGGCTTTGCGCGGAGTTTCTTCACGCTGATGGCCGCAGCGCCCGATGACGCAGAAATGATCATGCTGTCGGATCAGGATGATGTATGGCTCCCCCACAAAATCGGGCGCGCGTGGGAATATCTAAAAAATACAAATGAAATTCCCACGTTGTACTGCTCGCGCCAGCAACTGGTAGACGGCAACCTTCACCCAATCGCGCTTTCAAAACGCTGCGCAAGACCACCATCATTTCAAAATGCACTCACTGAAAACATCGTTACCGGCTGCACCGCTGCCTTTAACCGGAAAGCATTGCTCCTGGCCCTACAAATAGGAAAACAGGAACGAATATATTTCCACGACTGGTGGCTGTATTTGGTAATTTCCGCTTTTGGTCAGGTGATCGCTGATGACGAGGCTACCATTTTGTACCGGCAACATGGCGGAAATGCTATAGGTCGGGGAGCGGGCATAGGAAGATACATCAGAATATTGCGCTTTTTGCGCAAGACAAGCTGGGTACACATCATGTACAGCCAGATAGAGCAATTGGAGATTGCCTTCGCCTCGCGCCTAACCCCATTCCAACGTCAACTTATGAAAAAGTACTTGAATCCGCACCAAGTTTCTTCGGCGTCACGGCTTGTGTTTTCCTTCAAGCGCTTTCGGCAGTCTCTCCTCGGCGATATATTGCTACGCGGCCTTCTAATTGCCTCGGTGGCGGCTGGGCGTGGCCTTTTGAATTCCCCTCCTCACGTCACACAATCGAACCGTGGCAAGTTGTTTACTGGCGGGGATGAACAATGATGAGCGCGTTGCTCCGACACAAGAAACGCGAAACACGTACTGAAAGCATTTTTCGCACGGCGGAAAACAAGACAAGCGCCATATGAATCAACAGCATTGTCGGTCGTAACCGGAGTTGCTGCACGAGCAACTTTGCGCGGGACCAGAAATCCTTTTCCATGCACCACAACGGCTGGGCGCTAAGAGTGTTAATAATATAAGTGGCGCAACAACTGTGGCGAACTGATTCCGGCGCTTCTGCAGCCATCGTGACAATTGTGTGCAGGTACAGGTCATCAAAGTGGCTGAATTGATTTTTCAGCATGGATGTGGCCGTCATGCGCCGATAAACCACGTAAGTAGCAGGCAATAGCCCAAGGCTGCCTTGCTGCGCCAATCTTAAATGGACCATGTAGTCAATAAAAGGTGACTGAAGTGCGCCAAGGCTTTCAATCGATTGGGCGCGATACAGGAGCGAACTGTGGTTGAGAAAGTTGCCTCTCGCCAAAAGGTAGTCAGCGTCGATTACGTCGGGTTGCGCGTTGGAAAAACCGCCGACCAGCACACCTTGGGCATTCACTACCACGGCATTTGAATAAACCGCGGTGCACTCTTGATGGTCATTCAGAAACGCCAGTTGTGCCGACAACTTGCCGGGTAACCAATAGTCGTCCCCATCCAGATGTGCGACAAAATCACCTCGCGCGCGACGCAGTAGTGTCAGATAATTTTCGCATCCGCCCACGTTTCGACTGTGGGTTACAACAGTCATGTAGTCCGGATGCCGCATCGCCAAATCCTGAAGAATGGCAGGCGTGGAGTCTGTTGAGGAATCGTCTCCAACCAAAATTTCGAGGTCAAACTCAGCTGGATTGACTTGCCCCAACACACTCATAACCGCATCACGAATGTAATTTTGCTGGTTGTATGTGACGATACACACCGAGATCAACAGTTTTTGCACATGCCCAATTGACTCGGCGAATACGGTCATATAGTTAACGGCTTTTGAAACAGGAAAAATGGCTCTTCGGGGTTGACACCCATATACGCTACATCGACGTGAGGTAGCAAGGCTGCATGACTTGCTGTCGCCCGGCGCAGCCCGCACTCCTCCACACGACGCTTAAAGTCCTTACCAAAAAGGCGGCGATGGTCCTCTTGACCATATGCATGCAGACATGCAAGCTCGGTCCTTATGGAAGGATCTTCGAAGGTATTTGTGAGTCCGCTGGCGTAGGGCGTCTGCAAAATGGCATTCCCCCCCGGGCGCAGTACTCTAAAGATCTCACGCAACGCCTGTGCATCATCTTGCACATGCTCCAAGACATGATTAGCCAGCACAAAATCAAAATAGTTGGCAGAATAAGGGATCGCCTGGAGATCCATTTTTTGGACGGTTGGACTAGCTGGAAACAGGTCCGCTAAGACATACTCAGCCGGACCAGTTTTTCGAATAAAGCGCTGCAAATGAGTTTCTGGTGCGAAATGCAAAATGCGCGCAGCATTCATACATGACAGTAGGTTTGCAGCAGTCAAGTATAAAAGCAGGTGACGTTCGCGATCATGGCTTTGACAGGCAGGGCACTCGAAATGCTCAACATCGCTGCCAACTACGGCCAACTGCCGCATCAGCGGTGGAACGCTCGCCAGACCACGGCGGTAGGGCAGGAAACGCCGCACACGGCTCTCGCACATACAGCAGTAGCGTCTGGCGCCGAACGGAATGCGTGCTGCCATTCGCCAGCCTATTCGATGAATTGCGCCGAGCGCACCGAAAAATCTCATATTTCACCCTCAAATATGAATAGTGATCATGCTTGCCGCTGCAGATAGCGGCGACGCCAAAAATGGCGCATCTCGGCGCGCAGCGAGGACGAACCCATTGCGCCCGCGAGCAACACAAATAGCGAAATCACCAACAACTGGAGACCAACCAGCAAACGATCTGCGGGCCACGGCAGCCACTGACATGCAAGCGCGCCCCCCATCGCTCGTAAGGCAATCGGCGCTACATCATGCCGCAACCAGCGCCCGTGCAATCCGCGAGCCTGCCTTGCGTGCACGAGAGGAACCCACAGCGCGAGATAGACCAAATTAACCGCAAGCCACGTCCACCCCGCACCTAGCGCGCCGTACCGGCCGACGGCCCAGAAGAGACACGGCAGCAACATCAATACAAAGACCCCCGTGCCCAAAAGATGCAAGCGCAACTTTCCCCTGGCGAACTGCAGGTAGTACGGAAATGCGCCAAGCGCCATGGCGGCATTGCCCAAGGCGTAAAGCCGCAGCGTAGGTGCCGCCTGCACGGCCAGTTCGGTATTTCCGGTCCAGACCCAAAGCACCTGCTCGGCATACCAGGCTAAAACGAAGCATGCCGGCCAAACCAGCAAACCAGCCCATTGCGTGGCCTGGTGGTACAAGGTCAGCAAGGCATCGTCATTACCCTGTCCGTGCAGCGCGGTCAACCTTGGCATCAGTGCGGCCGCAATGGGGCCGGTCAGCAGCAACACCCCCCCCGCCGCCAACACGGCCAGACTGAACCAGCCATAGTCGGCCAGTGGCAGCAGGCTTGAAAGCAATAACTTGTCGGTTTGCGACACCACCACCCAAACCACGCTCGCCAGAGCCATGGTCGTCGAAAAACCCAGCACATCGCGCAAAGGCTGCCAACTCCATCCCGTAACGCTGCCGGGCGCAGCGGGCAGCAACACGTAGGCCTTGCGCATCAATACCAGCGCCTCCAGCACCGCCACAATCAACTGAAATGTGAAGAACTCAGTGGGAGTGCTTCCCACCCAAATAAAAAAAGGAATCACCAGCACGAAGCGGACTGTAGCCACGACCGAGCTGAACGCACCCAGCCACACCATTCGCTCGAACCCGGTGATCACGCCGCGGTAAAGCTCGCCCATCCAGCGCAACACCGCAATCAATGCCATGATCTGGATCGCGTTGATCACCTCCTCCTTCGGCAAATGCTCAACCCTCAGCCAGTGTTCAGCGACACTGCCCGCCCCCAGCGCCAATAACGTCGCGCCAAGAAAGGCCACACAAAGAAAAATCCCTTCCAGCGACCGCAGGAGTCGGCGAAAGCTTAAGGCCGTGACAGACCCCCCACCAAACAGCGCGGTTTGCCTCGCCATGGTCGATACCAGTCCCATGTCCAGAAGTTGAAACCACGCCTGCAACAGAACAAAAAAAGCCACAAGTCCATATGCTTCAGCACCCATGTACTTCAAATACAACGGCAGCATGAGAATACTCATCAACGTGACGTAGGTTTGGCTGACATAGCTTGCGAGAATATTTCGTTTAAGAAACACGAATTCAGCTCGTCTGAGCCTCCATTAGATATTTATCACCCCGGTCTTCGATCGGGCAAAAACCCATAGTTTCGTAGAGTTTTATGGCTGCTGCATTTTCCTTTCGAACCTCTAGACGACATACCCTGAAACCTCGCTTGGCGGTCAACGCGAGTACATATCGCACAAGTCCTGCACCTATTCCTAACTTTCTAGCAGCTGGAGCAACCATAAGCAAAGTTATATAACTCGAATATTTATCTGGCTCATTACAGTAAAAAAAAACAAACCCCAAACACTGATCAAACACATCGTGTGATAGAACTTCAGCCTTGGCGGCAAGTTTCTTGAAAAACTCATCGCTCTCTGGCACAAAATTACCAGTTTGTCGAATTTGCTCACTACGAATAAGATCAATAATATTTTCACGAAGATTCATTGCAATTAACTCTAATTTCGTTTTCCATGTTATCTACTATTTCGAGCATCTCTGCCATAGAATTAAATCTCAAAATCATGGTGCCCAAGGTGTGATTCGAACCGAGGTACTTTTCCACTTTGTCACCTGGTTTGACCCAAATATCCTGCTCAATTATTTTTGGCTTGATCCGCTCGGAGATCCAAAGGTCTTTATATACCCCCGTCTCCAGCGAGTGCACCATGTAGCTGGACCAATAGCCTGTAGCAGCCTTCATGGTCACGCCCGTGCATGGCAAACCTAAGGCGGCGTCTACGGTGTATTTGACGAGGTCGATTTCCGTGGCGTATTGGACGACCTCAGGGATCAGGCAACCACCGTTGCGGGGGCCTAACTCCAGGAAGTAGAACGTGCCGTCTTCAGTAAATACAAAGTCGAAGTTCAAAGCACCGGTTTTCATGCCCAGAAGTGTGAGCAGACGCTGACTTTCAGTATGGGCAATTTCCAGCCAGTCATCAGGATGTGAAGTCGGGAAGGTCTGGCCGATGGGCACCAGCCCGTTGCAGAGTTTGTCGAAATGCTCGTCGGCCCAGCATCTGAAGGCCAGTTGACCGTCCACCACAAAGCCATCGCCTGCCACTTGGTAGCGGGTGCGAACGATTTCGGCCTCGACCACCACCATTTTTTCGCGTGAATACGTTACCGCGTGGTTGAAAGCCTCGTCAAATTTCACAGGGTCGGTCAAGCGTGTGACGCCTTTGCTACCAGATGAATCCACAGGTTTGATGAAAACAGGCACGCCAATTTCTGCCACCCAGGCGCGGGCTTGTTCGCGATCATAAAAAGATTCAGAAAGCGGAACGTTAAAGTCATGCTCTTTCAAAAAGGCGCGAAACAGGTCTTTCCGCGCCAAGGTGCACACCGCTTGATACGGGTTACCGGGCAAACCCATTTGTTCTGCTACGTAGGCAGCAGTCGGCGCGGCGGGGTCGGAGGCGTAGGCCACGATAGCGTCGATTTGCAGTCGTTGGGCCAATTCCAGCACGGCATCTTTGTCGGTCGTGCTGACGTTGTAGGACTCGTGCGCCAGTTTGTGGCCAGGGTTGTCGGGCAAATAGTCGCAAGTGATGACACGGTGGCCTTGTTCGCGCGCGTAGCGAAGAGGTGCCATTTGCGTGGGTGCAGCACCAAGGAAAAATATTTTCTTAGGCACGTCTTATAAAGCGATCAATTGGGTGATGCGCTGCAGTTCTTGCTGAGTCAAGGCCGGGTAAATCGGCAAGCAAAGCACCTTCTGCGCGGCGGCCGTCGCCGCCGGCAGGTTTTCGCGTTGCGCCGAGGGCATGCCCCGGTACATGGGGAAGTCCGTAATCAGCGGGTAAAAGTAGCGGCGGCCATGAATGCCGTAGTCTTTAAGTCGCTGGTACAGCGCGTCGCGGCTGAGCGGGTACTCCGGCTCAACCAGAATGGGAAAGTAGGCGTTATTGGCAACGGTTTCACCATCATCGGTCAGCACCCGAATGCCCTTGACTGAAGCTAGCGCCTCGCGGTAGGCCTTGGCGATTTCCTTGCGGCGGCCCAAGGCAATATCAATATGCTTGAGCTGCAGCAACCCAAATGCCGCGTTGACTTCGCTCATTTTTCCGTTGATACCCGGGGCCACCACGGTTACCTCATCCACAAACCCAAAGTTTTTCAAATGGTCGATTCGCTGCTTGGTCTTTGCATCAGGGCAAATGATTGCACCGCCCTCGAACGTGTTGAAGACCTTGGTGGCATGAAAGCTAAGCATTGACAAATCGCCATGGCTCAACACGCTGCCACCGTGGCATTGAACGCCAAAGGCGTGGGCGCCGTCATAGATCACGCGCAGGTTGTAATTGTCTGCGATCTTCTGGATAGCCTCAACATTGCATGGGCGACCATAGACATGTACCGGCATGATGGCTGTAGTCTGAGGGGTAATGGCCGCTTCGATCCGAGCCGGGTCAATGTTAAAAGTGTCGGGGTCAACATACACCAAAACTGGCTTGTTGCCATAACACAGCAAAGATTGGGCGGTGTCCACAA
>NZ_JABBPF010000113.1 GCF_012927415.1 Polaromonas sp.
GTTGCAGACGGCGCTGAACGTACGTGGCTTCGACAGCGGCACGCCAGACGGCACTATCGGCCCGGCCACGCGGCGCGGCGTTCGTCAATACCAGCGCAGCGTGGGCCTGCCGGCGGACGGCTATCAGATCCTGGACCTGCTGCAGCGCCCGCAGTTACGCGTCGCCGCCGCGCCTTGAGGCAGTTCAGTGCCGAGTTCTTGTCCTGCTGCTCGCGGCGATCTGAAAGCGCGTAAAAATGGCGACTAAACGCGGTTTTGGGTGATCCGGTGGAAAAATTGAAGGTCAGCAATGGAGAAAAACGTAGACCCGCATTGCAGCGGGATCTGCCGGTGGGCAGTGCCCGCTTCCTGGCAACCCAATTGCATGAGTTGGATTATCCGTCACGCGTCGCCAGCTATGCGCCTGTATCGGAGCGCGACGGCTGCGCTGGGTCAGACGCGACAAACGGCGCCGGCAACTGGCTGAAGTAGAGCGCCACCGCCTGGCGTTCGATGGACGAGAGGTTTTGCGCAATCGGCTGCATGATGGGATTTTTGCGGCTACCGGCTGCAAACGCGTCAAGTTGCGCCAGCAGGTAAACCTGGTCGGTGCCGGCCAAGCGCGGAAAAGCGCCCAAGCCTTCACCCTTTGCGCCGTGGCAACTGATACAGGCAGCCACACCTTGCGAAGTACCTTGCGCAGCGATCTGCTGCCCTTGCTTTGCAGGCTGCGCCGTAGCGGTTGCGACAGCAGCGCATAAAAGCCCGGCGGCCGCAAGACGTCTCATGACGTAAGAGTTGATGTTGAGCACATTTGGAATGCGGCAAGATGGTTCAGGCGCGGACATAGCACCACCCTTCCTGCTGCATCAACGCCAGCGACAGTGCGGCTCCCCGGGGAAGCACAACCAGCGGAGACGGCGCATCGCGGCCCATCCGGCCAAGCGTATTCGGACAAACCAGCGTGCGGGTATCCAGAATTGCATCGGGCGCTTCCGGCACTGCAGCGACAGCTTCGCCATTGACCACGATGCGGACATCTGCTGCGGGATTGTCTGCCGCGATGTTGTTGGCATTGTTACGGGCCCTGGTCAAGGCAGCCGCAGTGGGTGCATGAAGCAGGATGCGAAGAGGTGAAGTGCCGGTTTTCATCTTGACCTTCCTAAAAACGTGCGCTGGCGGGCTCTTGCCTATTCGCAGTCATCTGCTTGACCACATCTTTCAACGCGGACTGAAGCATTTCCTCAATGCTGGGATGATAGTAAGGCATCGCCAACAATGTCTCGACCGTGTCGCCGCGTTGCACCGCCCACGCCAAGGCGTGAGCCAGATGCTCTCCCTTCACGGCGACAAGGCCTGCGCCAAGCAGCACACCACTGTGACGGTCCACATACACGCGCACCAGATTGCCTTCTGCACCCAGAATCCGGGAGCGCCCGTTGCCTGCGCCCTGGGCCGTGCCAATCACGGTGCGTGACATGTCGAGATGGTCATAAGCCATTCCCACCGCTGCAACGTCCGGGTTGGTGAACACGATCGAGATGGCCGCACGGCGGGGCGGCACGCCTTTTTCAAAGCCATCCTCAAGAGCGCGTAACGCTCCGCGCGCGGCCATCACGCCTTCGTCGACAGCCTCATGCATCAAGGGTCGGTCGGGCGTGATATCTCCAGCCAGGAAAATCGCAGCCTTGCCTGCGGCGCGAAGGCTGGCAGAGTCGACGACAGGCTGACCGTGGCTGTCCAGCGTGATGCCGGCATTGGCAAGGTCGAGTTGCTCGACATTGGGCTGGCGGCCGAGCGCCGCGAGCACCAGATCAACCGTAGCCGACGCTTCACCGCTACGCATGTGCAGCGCATCACCGACGAGTTCTACCTCAACCGGATGGCCCAGCCAGGTCGTCAGTTCCGGGCTGAAAAGCTCAAGCGCACGCGCCCTGACTTCGGGGTCGATGATGCCTGCAGGCGTGGACTTCAGGTCGCCCGCCACCACGCGCACGCCGAGTCTGGCCAATGCCAGACCCATTTCCAGACCGATGGCGCCAAGTCCCAGAATGCCGATACTGCGCGGTAGTTTGTCGAGTTCAAACAAGGTATCCGTGGTCACGACTAGGGAACCGAGGTCGGACAGAAATTTGGGCAGGATGGGCCGTGATCCGGTCGCAATCACGAAGGCTTTTGCACAGATGCGCTGGCCACCGACGTCCAGGGTCTGGGCGTCCAGAAACCGAGCTTCTCCCATGATCAGCCGATCGCCGGCTTGCGCCACGGTCTGCTCGGCGACTCCCTGGGCCAGAAGGTTGCGCGTGGCGCGCGCTCGCTGCCACAGGCCATCTGGCGTCTGACTGGCTGAAGGAAGCCCGCCCGGGGCAAGCCGGGACAGCGTCGCCCATTGCTCACCTGCATGCAGGGCTGCTTTCGATGGCATGCAGCCCACGCGTGCGCAAGTGGTTCCCAAGGGACCGTGATCGATCAGCAGGGCGGAGCGTCCGGCACGTGAGATTTCATGAAAGGCCGCCAGTCCTGCGGTGCCGGCACCAATGACTGCTATGTCGGTGGTGATGGTGGATTTCAAAGGCGTTTTCTGCATGGGATTTACTCCTGAAACTCAAAGCGGGCCAAAAGCCGCCGCAAGGGCGCCGTCCGGAGCACCGGTGCGTGTCTGCACCGCGCCCTTGTCGTCACGCCAGATCAAAGCCGGTGTGGCGCGCAGTTGCAGGCTCTCCATAAGTTGCTCGTTGGCATCAAGTTGCGCCTGCGCGGCAGCGGGAATCTTGCCTAGCGGCTTGAGGCCATGGTCCTCCAGTGGCTTGGGCCGTCCGGCAGCCATCACCTTGGCGTTAGCCGCCGTGTTGGCTCGTTCGTAGTCAGCTAGTGCGGTTGCTGGATCCTTGCTGGTCAGCAGCACCGCAGCCTTGCCGGCGCTGGTGGGCGTCAATATTCCGACCATGACGTGGCGCAGTTGCACCTTGCCCGCGTTGATCCAGGGCCGTGCGTCCGACCACAGCTTGTTGCAGTACGGGCAATTCGGATCCGTCAGCACGTAAACGATGCGTGTCGCCTTGCTGGAGCCGTCCGCAATCCAGTGACTTTTCTCGACCTGGCCCCACGCAGCATCGGCCAAGGGCTGGGTCACTGCCTTTTTCAGGGCGTCCTGATTGACGTCATTGCCTCGATCGTCCAGCAGTGTTCCGGCGATAAGGTGTTTACCGTCGGGTGTGGCGTACAACGCAATGGGTTGCTGGCCCCTATAGCCCGCCCAGGCCGTCAAACCGCCCGCAGAGGGAAAGGTGCCCACCACGGTGACGCCCTTAGCTTCCAGCGCTTTGAGCACGGGCGGTCGGTCCTGGGCTGAAACCGGGCTCAGTGAGAGGCCGATCAAAAAGGTGGATACGGGTAGAAGCGTGCGTGCCCGACGAAACGAGTGTTGATTTGGATACATGAGTTCAAGGGTTGGGTTAATGGCTCAATGGATTAAGGGGATGCGAGCGCCTGGAGACGCTGGCTCAGGGTGGCATGTGACAGTTCGCCGATACGCGTATCGACCAGACGGCCTTGGGCATTGAAGAACAAGGTGGCGGGAAGCGCCTTTTGGCCGAAATGCACGCCGGCCTGGCCTTCCTTGTCGAGCAGTACGTTACGCAGACCGAGCTTGTGCGCAGTGAGATACGCCTGGACCTTGGACTGGGATTCGCCTTGGTTTAGAAACACGAAATGAATGCCTGGATGGTCGGCTTGCGCTTTCGCCATGATGGGCATTTCGCGCTGGCAAGGCGGGCACCATGTGGCCCAAAGATTCACCACCATTGGCGCACCGGCAAATGCTGACAACGCCACGGACCGCCCATCCATGCTGGTCAAACTGATGCTGGGCAACTCTGTTGTCTGGGCGGGCTGCCATGCCATCGCTGCCGTCCCCAATCCCAATACCAGGGTGGCGACCGCCAGTGCACTCACGACGGGGAATCGAACGCTAGGCCGCCGCCAGCCCAGCACAAGTGCCCCAACCCAGGCGGCGGCAACTCCCGCAATGGGTTGCCAGCCGCCGTCGCGAATGTCCAGCATGTCCAGCGGCGTTGCAAAGTAGATTTCGCGGTACTGGATGACAAACCCCAGCCTGGCAGTCAGCACGGCCAGCAGCAGTACGCGAAACAGGGGTGTGTCAGCGTCCACGCCCGCCTTACGCCCTAGAAAATTAGCGACCAACAGCGCGAATGCCACCGCTGCGAACACCAGCAGCAACTGAAATGGGAAGGTCAGCGGACCTATCTGCAGTGTGTTGCTCATCAAATTCCGCTCCCTTCAGGATGGCGCTGCAAAAGGTCCTTCACCGTGAACTCGCCCACCAGGCGCGCATCCCGTCGCTCGCGGCCTTGCGCATCGAAGAGCATCACGGTAGGAGGGCCGATGATCTGGTGCTTGCGCATGAGGTCCTGTTGGGCCGCATTGCCTTCGGTGATGTCGGCGCGCAGACGCATCACGCCGGCCAGGGCGCGTTGAACCTTCTCATTGCCAAACACTTCGGACTCGATGGTTTTGCACGACACGCACCAATCCGCATAGAAGTCCACCAGCACTGGCTGGTCTGCGGCCAAGGCCTCGCCAAGACGAGCCTGCAATTCCTGCGGGCTGCGGACCGTCTGGAAGCTGGAGTCGCTTGCGGGCGCCGTATCTTTGTCCTGGCTCGCTGACCCGGAGCGGCTCACAATGCCGGCCAGGGGACGCCAGGGATCGGCACTTCCGGCGGCAGCGCCAAACACCATGGCGGCACCCCACAGGCCAACCACGAGCGCCAGGGAACGCACGAGCAGGCCCGGCCCGGTGCGACCCGCATCGGCCACACCGTCTGCGCGCAGCATTTGGAACAATGTCAGCGCCACACTCAGGCACAGCGCGCCCCACAAGGCCAACGCCACAAAGGGGGCTACGACACGCTGCACCATCCACAGCGCCGTGCCCAACAGCAAAAAACCAAAGACGCCTTTGATGCGATTCATCCATGGGCCGGGCCTTGGCAAGCATCGCGTGCCCAACGTTCCGACCACCAGCAAAGGCACACCCATGCCCAGTCCCAGGAAAAGAAGGAGCAGTCCGCCTTGAACCATATTGCCGCTTTGCGCGATGTAGAGCAGGGCGCCTGCCAGCGGAGCGGTCATGCAGGGACCGACCAGCATCGCCGACAAGGCACCCATGCCAGCAGCGCCAGACAGCGTTCCGCCTTGACGAGCGCAGCTGGCGCGATCGAGCCGGTTGCGCAAGAAAGCGGGCAGCTGAAGTTCGAAGAACCCAAACATCCCCAGCGCCAGCACGACAAAGACGCCGCCCAATGCGAACAGTGTCCAGCGGTTTTGCAGCAATGCCTGCAGATTGGCGCCGGCCAGGGCAGCAACGATACCCAGCGCTGCGTAGGTTAGCGCCATAGGCAGCACGAACGCCAGCGATAGCGCGAACGAACGCCTCGGACCTGCCTGGCTACCCACGACGATGCTCGACACGATGGGAACCATGGGCAGCACGCAAGGCGTGAATGCCAGGGCGATGCCCAGAAGGAAGAAGATCGGCAGCGTCCAGGCCAGCGAGCGCGTGGTCAGCAACTGCTGGACAGCACTGTCGTTTCCCATCGCGGCTTGCAGTAGGGAAGCCCTGGGGGATGCATCTGCACTGGCGGCAACCGTCGAGATCGGCGCCGGCAATGCGGACGCATTTCCAGCGCCATCGCCCAAGGAAATCTTTCGGGTTTGGGGCGGGTAACACAGACCCGCTTCGGCGCAGCCTTGCCAGGTCACGGTCAGATCGCGCGCCGTGCCTGGGTGCACCTGGACCGTCACTGCCTTTTGGAAGACCTCCATCAAACCAAAGTTTGGATCGTTTTTCTGCTCGCCCTCTGGACGGTCGAACTGTACGAGCGCGCCGGGTGGTTGGGACGTGACGTCGATGCGGTCGCGGTACAGGTAGTAACCTGAAGCGATCGCCCAGTTCAACGTAACTCCCTCGGCGCTGCCTGCAGATTCGTTAACGGTCAGTACGAATGCCTCTTCGGCAGTGAGAAATGCGGTCTCCGCATGGGCGGCGCCTTGGCCAAGCGCAAACGCCGCAATCATCGCAATGCAGATGTTCAGCAGGCCATGCAGGAAGGTAACGAAGGATCTACGCAATGTGGGAGCCTTACAGAATTTAAGTGTCCATCATGCTGGTGCACGATTAAGTGAGCGTTAACAGTTCCATATTTCAGAATGCGACAATTCCCATACCATGGTTGTGCGCGGAGGAAAGTTTTGCATCTCCTGTTGATTGAAGACGACGAGTTGGTGGCCAGTGGCGTCACTGCCGGGCTGCGGCTGCATGGTTTGATGGTGGACTGGGTTGGCACCGCTGCCGCAGCCCAGGCTGCATTGGACAGTTTTCACTTCGATGTCTGCGTACTTGACCTGGGACTTCCGGACGAGGACGGTATGGCGCTGCTGCGACGCTGGCGGACCCGCGGACAATCGCTGCCCGTGCTGGTTCTGACGGCGCGGGATGCCGTCGAGAACCGTGTCGAGGGCTTGCAGGCCGGTGCCGATGACTATCTGCTCAAGCCCTTCGACCTGGATGAGTTGCTGGCGCGCCTTCATGCGCTGCACCGCCGTGCGGCCGGGCGAAGTGTCAACCAAGTCAATCATGGTCCTTTGTCATTTATGGCCTCCACGGGAGAGGTCGTGCTTGATGGTGCGCGGATCGACCTTTCGCGTCGGGAACTGGCCCTGTTGCGGGCGCTGCTGCAACATCCACAGTACGTCCTGAGTGCAGAGCGCCTGCGCGACAGCCTGTACGGACTTGAACAGGACGTCGAAAGCAACGCCATCAACGTGCACATCCATCACCTGCGACGAAAGCTCGGCCCCAACATTGTCGAGACCGTACGTGGTCAGGGCTATCGCCTCGGAGAAGCTGGCTGGTGAACCGCGCGTCGAATTCGAAGAATGCAGCGCCAGACAAAAAGGGCAAATCGTTGGGTGCCCAATCCAGCACTGGACGCCCGTGGAGCCTGCGTGTCCGCCTGTTGACCATCATTGGCCTGTCCTTGGTGACGCTGTGGAGCCTGGTGGCGGTCTGGATGCTCATCGACGTACGCCGTGAGCTTCGCACAGCGCTTGATGACCGGCTGGCCGCATCAGCGCGCATGGTGGCTGGGTTGGTCATGCAGATGCCGCGCGAAAGCATGGTAGTAGGCAAGCCGATGGAATCGGCACTCGATGTTGTCGCACGCGATGGCCTAGCCTGTGAAGTCAGCCTGCTGCGTGGAGAAGTGACGATGCAACCCGTGGCTCGAACGACCAGCAGCCCTGGTCTGGGCGACGTGCAGCCGGGCTACAGCACGCGCAGCTTTGGAGGAAAACTCTGGCGTACCTACGTATTGCAGCAAGGCGGCATACGGATCGCCACCGCCGACCGCATCGATGTGCGTGAGCGTCTGCTGCGGGACATCGCCCTGACTGCCGGGATTCCTTTTGCCGCCGCGCTCGCCGGCAGTTTGCTGTTGCTGTGGTTTGGAATCGGTAGCGGCCTGCGTCCTATCGAAAGAGTGCGTGCTGCGCTTGCGCTGCGCGGGCCTTCTGACATTGCGCCGCTGCCCGACACCCAGGCGCCGCCCGAGCTGCGGCCGCTCGTGGACACCATCGAGCATCTTGTCGGTCGCATGCAGGATGCGATGGCCCGGGAACGGCGGTTCACCGACGACGCTGCGCACGAGCTGCGAACGCCCTTGACGGGTATCAAAACGCACCTGCAGGTCATGCGGCTTGCCGCCCGGAGCGCTGACGGCGCGCCCGTGGCGCAGCAAGCATTGGCCGATGCCGAGCGGGGGGTACTGCGGCTGCAAAACACGCTTGATCAGCTGCTCCTTTTGGCTCGCCTGGAGGGTTCGCTGCAGCCAGCGCCACAAGGCCGATCCTTCGCAGATGTCGCCGCAAAGCTGGCGATTGACGATGCCCAAGCCGGTCAACATGTGAAGGGACGCGTGCGCTTGTTCCTGCCAAATCGAACGATTGCATTGGCAGTGCCCGAATCGCTGCTGGTCTGCGCACTGCGCAACCTTCTGGACAATGCGATGCGCTTTTCGACTGTCTCGTCCGAAGTGGTGCTGCGCGTCGAAATGCATGAAAACCAGACCGTCGCCTTTTGCGTTTGTGATGAAGGGCCCGGCTTGAGCGAGGTTGATTGCGCATTGGCCACGCAGCGGTTCTGGAGGCGTGGTGCGGCCTCTCAAGGCAGCGGTCTGGGGCTTTCCATCGTCAGCGAGATGGCCAGTCGTTACGCGGGAAGTTTGCAGCTTCGTCCAAGAAATCCGGTGGGCCTGGAGGCCTGTTTGACATTTCCCGAAAACTCCGACACACAGGCGAGCGCTGACGTGGCACCGGCATCAGAGCATTGAATTTAATTATTCACAGGCTTCAACCTGACGTTTCATGACGATTTGACGCAGTAGCAATAAATGAACTGCTGCGAAGTCCCAAACGGCGTCTCGTGTACTTCAGTTGCGCTTTCGACGAGGCGAAAGGCATCGCCAAACTCACCGTGCAGCCCATCCGCGTCATACCGAACCACGTCAAGGCCGCTGCACTTGGAGAAACCCTCGGGCCCAAACGTCGCCACGATGACATGCCCTTCCGGTTTGACCGCATGCATCACCACGCGCACATAGGCCTGGCGCTGCGCGAGGTCAGTCAGGAAGTGAAAAACCGCTCTGTCACCCCGCGCGGCTGGCGCGCTATGTGCACGCGACCTTGCGCGAAGACTGGTTTGCCGCGTTGTCCAAGCACCGTGGCTCGGAAATCCTGGCAGTGCAGACCCTGCGCAATTCGATGATGTCGGCGACCATGACCGCGTCAACGGCAGCGCTGGGATTGATGGGCGCGGTCACGCTGGCCGCCCCTTCGCTGAACGCCTCGTTTGGCGCCAGCGACGCCATCTCCGCACATTTGACCGCGCGGCTGGTGCTCGAACTGGTACTAATGACGGTTTTGTTTGCCTAGCTGGTCTGCTCTGCGATGGCGGTGCGTTATTACAATCACGCCGGGTTCATCAGTTCCATGCCGGTTGACTCCGAGGAGCGCCTGCGATGGTCGCCCGCCGGTGCGGTCTATTTGCGCAGGGCAGGGTTGCTCTACAGCTGGGGCTTGCGCCACCTGCTTTTGGTGGCTCCGATTCTCGCGTCCATCGTCTACCCGCTCGCAGGCCCCGTGGCCGCGGTGGTCGTGGTCATGGCGCTGCTGGGCTTTGACCGATTCACCACGACATGAACCTTTGAACTTCAGGTCGATGCGTAAAAAGCAGGTGCCATTGACAGTGCGAAATTGGTGAGGAAAACTGCGTCACTCGCACAAAATTGGAGCCGGCTCTACAATCCAAGTAATTAATCAATTACCTGGATTGTTGATGGAAATATCCGTAAAGAGTGTCAAGCAGTCCACAGAAATACGCCAGGCTGCTCTGGTGGATGCTGCCTTGAGGCTGGCAGCGCAGTGCAGCCCGGCAGGCATCACCACCGGCGATTTGGCCCAGGCTGTGGGTATCACGCAGGGCGCGGTGTTTCGCCACTTTGCCAATAAGGAAGCGATCTGGCTGGCTGTGTTGGATTGGACCGCAGACACGCTGATGAGCCGGCTTCAGGCTGCCGCCGACGCTGAATTGGCCAAAACGGACAAGTTCGCCCCGCTGGCCGCGCTGCAAGCGGTATTCATGGCGCATGTGAATTTTGTGGTCGTCCATCCTGGCGTTCCGCGGGTCATTTTTCAGGAACTGCAGCACGCGCAGGACACGGCGCTCAAGGCCCGCGTTCGCGGTCTGATGCAGCAGTACCGGAGATTGCTCATGGGCGTACTGGAGCGCGCGCAAGAGCAGCGCCTGCTGGCGCCGGGCACTGACCGAGAGGCCGCTGCGGTGCTGTTTGTCGGTTCGGTGCAGGGCCTGGTCATGCAGTCGCTGATCAGCGGCGAAGTGCGCGCCATGGCCCGACAGGCGCTTGATGTATTCAAGATTTATCTGCGCGGACTCACCCTGAAAGAAGCCCTGTGAAGCGCAACCCGCTACCAATTCGACGCCTGTCCCTGGGCGGACTGGCGCTGTTGCTGGTGGGCGCGCTAGCCTTTGTGGCGCTGCGCACCGGACCGCTGGCGCCCACGCGGGTCACCGTCACGCGAGTGCAGGAAGGCCGGCTGAGCCCGGCCCTCTTTGGCATCGGTACCGTGGAAGCGCGGCGCAACTGGATGATTGGCCCCACGGTGGCCGGCCGGGTGCTCAGCGTCAAGGTCGATGTGGGCGATGCGGTCAAGGCCGGACAGTTGTTGGCCGAAATGGACCCGGTGGACCTGGACCAGCGCCTAAGTGCCCTCGACGCTTCGCTGTCCCGCGCCGGCAGTACGCAAGTGGCCGCGCAAGCTCAGCTCAGCGATGCAATGGCGCGGCGCGAACTGGCCGCGATGAACGCCAGACGCAACCAGGACCTGGCCGCGCAGAACTTCATCAGCGCCGGCGCACTCGAAACCCGA
>NZ_JABBPF010000155.1 GCF_012927415.1 Polaromonas sp.
GCTTTTTTAGTGGCCGAGCGCAAGCTGGGTCTTACCGATGCGGCCGGGCGGCGAGAAAAGCGATTCGAGCGTGTCGGTGAAATTCCGTTTACGTCTGAACGCAAGATGATGTCCACCCTTGAGATCGATCACGAATATGACGACCAAGTGGTCATCGTCACCAAAGGTGCGCCAGACGTGCTGCTCCAACGGTGTACCCAGCTTCAGTCAGTCGCGGGAACCGTCCCGCTGGACGACGGTCGGCGAGCGCAGATTCTGCTCGACGTCGATAACTTGTCCGATGCAGCACTGCGCACACTGGCTGTTGCTTACCGCCCCCTGAGCGCAAACGAGGACCCGAAAAACACGGCGGCTCTGGAGCATGACCTGATTTTTGCGGGCATGGTCGGCATGATGGACCCACCCCGTGAAGAAGCGGGAGTAGCCATCACCCAAGCGCGCCGCGCAGGCATCCGGGTCATCATGATCACAGGTGACCACCCGCGTACCGCTGCACGCATTGCTTCAGATTTAGGAATCACCGACGCAGCCGATGGCTCAAGGGTAAAGGCGCTGACCGGACTTGAACTGGATGCACTGAGCGACGCCGCTTTTACAGACGCTGTGCGTACAACCTCGGTTTACGCCAGAGTGTCGCCCGCACACAAACTGCGCATCGTGAGCGCACTTCAGGCAGACGGCCAGGTCGTGGCCATGACAGGTGACGGGGTGAATGATGCGCCTGCACTCAAATCTGCCGATATCGGTATCGCCATGGGCATGACTGGCACCGAGGTCACCAAGGAAGCGGCCAAGGTGATACTGGCCGATGACAACTTTGCCACCATCGTTGATGCGGTGCGCGAGGGCCGCAGCATCTTCGACAACATCCGCAAGTTTTTGCGTTACCTGCTGTCGTCCAACATGGGCGAGGTACTGACCGTATTTCTGGGTGTGGTCGGGGCCAGCGTGATTGGCTTGACCAATTCAACCAGCGGGGCTGGCACCGCGGTCGTACTGCCACTGTTGGCAACGCAAATCCTGTGGCTCAATCTGATCACCGACACCTGGCCCGCCCTGGCCATTGGCATTGATCCCCCGACAGGTGACGTGATGACCCGCAAACCACGTCACATCAATGAGCGTGTGATCGACGCCCACATGTGGGCGGGCGTGTTCGAGATTGGCGTTGTCATCGCTGTAGTCGCCCTGCTGACGATGGATATGTATCTGCCGGGCGGGCTGATCGAGCTGATTGAGGGAGAGGGCGACCTGGTTACCGCCCGCACGGCAGGCTTTACGGTACTGGTGATGGCGCACTTGCTGCAGTGCTTCAACGCAAGGTCAGAGACCACCAGCGCCTTTGCGAACCTGTTCACCAACCCGTGGCTTTGGGCTGCGGTCGCGCTGTCTGCGTCGCTGCAAGTAGCCGTCGTCAATATAGCCTTTCTGAACGTCGCTTTTGGCACCGTACCGCTGACGCTAAGCCAGTGGCTCACATGCATGGCAATGGCCAGTGTGGTGCTGTTGTACAGCGAGCTGCGCAAGCTGGTGATGCGCGTCTTGATCAGGCGACGCGGCACTGCGAATAGCGATCTGGTCAAGGCTACAGGACAGGCACCTGCGCCCTAGCTGATCATCTTCTCAGGGAGAACTTATGAAATTGCTCAACACCAAAGACCACTACGGGTGGGTTTCAATCGCGCTTCACTGGTTGACGCTGCCGCTACTGGTGGCGGTTTGTGCCTGTATCTTGCTCGGCGATATTTTCCCAAATGGCAACTGTGCCAGGGCGGCACTGAGGACTTGGCACTTCATGCCGGGGCTAACCGTCGTCGCACTGGGGTGGGTGCGCCTGACGGCAAAGTTGATCAGCCCTGTCCCTATCGTTGTTCCGCCTATTGCGCGGCGGCAGGAGCGGGGGTTAGGTATTCCCCATGCAGATACCATTTACGGTTGAGCAGTTTTACGGCGTCTTCAGTGCGTGCAACATGGCTATTTGGCCCGCGCAAATCTTTCTACCTGGACTTGCTTTGATCGCAATCGCACTGCTGGCTGCACAGCGCCGCTTTTCAGGCGTGGGCATCTCAGGCATCCTCGCCTTTCTGTGGGCTTGGCAGGCTCTGGCTTACCACCTGGCGTTTTTTACCGCCATTAATCCGTTGGCTTATGTGTTTGCCGCGGTGTTTTTTGCCGGTGCCATCGTCTTCTTTTGGCAAGGTGTGGTTCGCCGCAAACTTGATTTCAAGGTGCTCCCTGGCGGGCGCAAATGGGTAGGTCTGAGTCTTATTGTGTTTTCACTCGCCGTATACCCGGCATGGTCTTACTTCGCTGGCCACCGCTACCCGGCTTTTCCCACTTTTGGACTGCCGTGCCCCACCACGCTATTTACCATTGGTCTGCTTGCATTTCTGGTCAGGCCATATTCGCGCAGCCCCTTCGTAGTCCCCGTTTTATGGTGCCTTGTGGGCAGCCAGGCCGCGTTTTTGTTGAGTGTTCCCGCAGATTCAGGGCTTGCCGTGGCAGGTGTTGTTGGCCTGGTACTGCTTGCGCAGTCAAAAGGCGCGGCGTTCGGCCCGGGCCGGGTCTTGTGAAGCACTCGCCGAAGCAGCGTTTGGCTTTTTTCGCTTAGGTAAGCGGAGGCCAGTCCCCATCATGAGCCCGTTAAAAATAGTACTGCGAAGCGTCATTGCTGCAGCCGTTGTCATCGCAGCCTTTTGGACAGGGTGGCGCTTTGATAGCGACATCAAGGCGGCTCGTACCCGCGCTGCACAAGGCAGCATTGTGGTTGCGACACGCTGCGGCTCGATCGAATACCAGCAGGCTGGCACAGGGACGCCGCTGCTAATGGTTCACGGCAGCGGTGGCGGGCACGACCAGGGAATGGCTTTTGCGGGCACGTTGGCACAACGTGGCATTCGGGTGATTGCCATGTCGCGCTTTGGCTACCTGCGCACGCCGATGCCGCTTGACGCATCCCCTGCCGCGCAGGCCGACGCGCATGTTTGCCTGCTGGATGCGCTGGGGATTAAGCAGGCGGCGGTTCTAGGTGGCTCGGCCGGTGCGCCGTCGGCCATGCAGATGGCCATTCGGCATCCCGATCGTGTCATTGCGCTGGTGTTGCTGGTTCCGCTGGCCTACAAGCCCAGTGCAGTGGCCAATTCTGCACCGCCGCTGTCACCTTGGGCTGAAAAGTTGCAAAGGTGGCTAATCGAGTCAGACTTCGCGTTCTGGACTGCGCTTCACGTCGCGCGCGACCAGGTGCTCAAGGTGGTGCTGGCCACACCGCCTGAACAAGTGACGGCTGCAAGCGCGCTGGAACGCGCGCGGGTCAACGCCATGCTGGACAACATCCTGCCGGTGTCCGCACGCGCGGCGGGTTTGCGCAGCGATACGGCCATCGGCAAAAACATGCAGCGTATGCCGCTGGAGTTGATTCGCGCGCCGACGCTGCTCATCAGCATGCGTGACGACGGCTACGGGACGTATGCCGGCGCGCAGTACACTGCCAGCCAGATTGTGGGCGCAAAGTTTGTGGGATTCGAGCAGGGCGGCCATGTCTGGGTCGGGCATGACGCCGAGGTACAGGCGGAAATCTTGAAGCTTCTCCTTGCGCAGGCCCAACCATGAAGCGCCAGGGCTGGCTGCGGCGCCGCCCGCTGATCGGCACTTCGCACTGACGTACGGCATCGGTTGAAGCGGCATGCTGATCCTGCCCATCGCCAGAGGCCTCGGCCGGGCCGGCCGCAGCCGCTGAAAACGGGCCTCATGCAACTCGATTGAACGGGTTTTTCGGCACCCTGCCCGCTGGCTTTTCAAAATCTGCCAATGGCCGGTTTCTGGCTCGGCTTGGTGTGGGCGCTACGGCGCCTGCTGGCCGACTTCCGCAACAACGTCAGCACCATGTGCACTGGCTGCTTGGCCTAGTCAGCCTCGACGCACCCCGTTGCCCCGACTCACTTGCCGCCGCGCAGCCGCTCGATCAACCCGTTGAGCTCGTCCATCGACGAGAACTGGATTGCCACCTCGCCGACATCTTCGCGCCGGCCATTGCGTTTGACCTGCTTTTTCACGCGCACTTCAACCTCGGCCATTAGCAGATCGGCCAACTCTTCTTCGACACGACGGGTGTCGCGCGACTTTTCCCTGGCGACTTTATGGGGCTTCAGCGAAAATTCCGCGCTGAGTTTCTTGACCAGGCTTTCAGCCTCGCGCACCGACATCTTTTTGGCGGCGATCTGGTTGGCGGCGGTGATCTGCGTGGCACGGTCCAGCGCCAGCAGCGCCCGCGCATGCCCCATATCAATGTCGCTGGCCATCAGCATGACCTGCACCGGGTCGGCCAGATTAAGCAAGCGCAGCAGGTTGGACGCGGCGCTGCGCGAGCGTCCCACGGCTTGCGCTGCGAGTTCGTGAGTGAGTCCAAACTCTTTGACCAGGCGTTGCAGACCCTGGGCTTCCTCCAGCGGGTTGAGGTCTTCCCGCTGAATGTTTTCAATCAGCGACATGGCCGCTGCAGCCTCGTCGGGAACGTCGCGTACCAGCACCGGGACGCTGTCCAAGCCCGCCAGCCTGGCGGCCCGAAAGCGCCGTTCGCCGGCGATGATCTCGTACTTGCCGTCGTTGTCCCCGCTGCTCAGGCGCCTGACCAGAATGGGCTGCATGATGCCCTGCGCCTTGATGGACTCGGCCAGCTCGTAAAGCGCGCCCTCGTCCATGCGGGTACGCGGCTGGTACTGGCCCGGCACGATGTCGGAAAGCCGCAGCGATGTCGACAAGCCGGGGCTGGTCGCGCTGCTGTTGGCAGGGTCGGCGGCGTCGGACGCTTCGTTGGCTTTGGGGCCAAGCAGGGCTTCGAGGCCGCGACCCAGGCCCTTTGGTTTTTTGGTGACCATGTTCTGTGCTGTCCTTTTTTTGATTCAAATTCGCGGGTGATGGGCTGCGCTGGACCGGCTAGGCGGTAGCCACACGCATGAGCTGCAACAGCTTCTCATAAGCCTCCGGCCAGTCGCCCAGGCCACTTTCGGCGTTGAGGTGACCGTGCGGCCCTGCCGCTACAAAATCGGCGTTCCAGGCAGAAGCAAACTGGCGGCTGCGCGCCAGCGTGCAGAACGGGTCGTTGCTGCTGGCGAACAGCACGCATTTAAACGGCAGCGCGCGCAATGAAGGCGCCGACCAGCCAGGCAACGATTGCCGCATCTCGTCACGTTCGATATCCGGCGGCGCCACCAGCAAAGCCGCCTTGACGCGGTGCCCGTTGCGGGAGTGAGCGGCCCAGGCCGCGGTCTGCAGGCAACCCAGGCTGTGAGCGACCAGCACGGCCGGTTCATCACAGTCCATCAACACCTCCTCAAGCCGCGCAATCCAGTCGCCACGCAGCGGCCGTAGCCAGTCGTGTTGCTCCACGCGCGTATAGCCGTGGGCGAGCTCCCAGCGACTTTGCCAGTGCCCGGGGCCGCTATTTTGCCAGCCGGGGAGAATTAGCACATTGGCAGGTTTCATGGCTTGTTTGGATTCAGTCGACTTAGGTAATGGTGGTAGTCTGCTATTATTTTAATAGCTATTAAATACCGTACTCATTGGACCACGGGCCGTTTTTATAGCGAACCAGAGTTTTTTACATGCCCTGGATGCGTTCCACCATTTCTTCGGCGAACGCGACAAAGGCCTGCGCGCCCTTGGAGGAAGGGTCAAACACAACGCCCGGCAGCCCATAGCTTGGCGCTTCGGCCAGCCGAACGTTGCGCGGGATCACGGTATTGAACACCTTGTTGCCAAAATGCCCCTTGAGCTGCTCGCTGACCTGCTGCTGCAGCGTGATGCGCGGATCAAACATCCCGCGCAGCAGGCCGATGATCTGCAGGTCCTTGTTCAGGTTGGCGTGAACCTGCTTGATGGTGTGGACCAGGTCGGTCACGCCTTCAAGCGCAAAATATTCACACTGCATCGGCACCACCACGCCGTGCGCCGCGCACAGGCCATTGAGCGTCAGCATGGAGAGCGAGGGCGGGCAGTCAATCAGCACAAAATCGTAGTAGTCGGCAACGGCGGCCAGCGCCTGCTTGAGACGCCTTTCGCGCCGCTCCAGCGAGACCAGCTCGACCTCGGCGCCGGCCAGCTCGCGGTTAGCGCCCAGCACGTCATAGCCGCACCCACCGTCGATCAGTTTCTGGCTCTGCACGCGGGCCTCGGCGATGGTTGCCGATTCAAGCAACACGTGCGCTTGTCTACGCCTGAGCCCATGGTGGCGTTGCCCTGCGGATCAAGGTCAATCATCAGCACCCGCTGTCCCACCTTGGCCAGCCCGGCTGCCAGATTGACCGTGGTGGTGGTCTTGCCCACGCCGCCTTTTTGGTTGGCAATGCAGAATATTTTGGCCATGCTACTTTTATTGTTGTTCTGTTGAGTAAAAACCGAAGGCTTGCCAGCCTGCGCAGCCTAGCGCGAAATCGCCAGCTTGATGCCGAAGCCGATCAGGAACATACCCGCCGCCTTTTGCAGCATGCCCGAGATCCTTGGATTAGCCCGCAATCGTTCGGCAAGGGTGTAGGTCAGCAGGACAGCCACCAGACCGTAAAGAAAAGTCAGCACCGCAATGGTCGCGGCCATCACGCCAAAAGTTTTCAGACCCTGGTGATGGGCCGGATCGACAAACAGGGGAAAAAAGGCCAGATAAAACACAATCGCTTTGGGATTGAGCAGGGTAATGAACAGGGCCTGGCGAAAATAGTGGTGTGGTTTGATCTGCAAGATCGGCGCGCTGCCGGGTTTTGCCAAAAGCATTTTGACACCCAACCAGGCGAGATAAGCCGCGCCCAGCCATTGCACCGCCTTGAAAGCCGCAGGGTAGGCAGCCATCACCGCTGAAACACCTGCCACCGCAGCCCACAGCAGAACCTGGTCACCGGCGATCACCCCAAAGGTTGCACCCATGCCACCGGCAATGCCGCCTTTGCCGGTTGACGTAATGAGGGCAAGATTGCCAGGACCGGGAATCGCCAGAAAAATGATGATGGCGGCGACAAAGGCACCGTAGTCGGCAACACCGGCAAATGAGCCCAGCATGAAGTATCTTCCCGAAGTTGAAGCCTGAGTTTACGACAGCGCGTGCGAATGAAGTCATGTTTCGCAGCTTGCACGCCCGGCAAAGCCAGTTTGAAGCGTCATTTTCCGATGCGAACCAGCGCTAGCCCGGGGGTGTTTGTCGCAGCCACAGGATGCAGCGCTCGGCGTCAAGCCCTGGCACATGGAGTTGTTCCACGTGAAACAACCCGACCGCCGCCGACAAAGCAGCCAGCTCATCCGCCGGATGTTTGCCCTTCATGGCCATCCAGACGCCGCCGGGCGCCAGTGCGCCGAGGGACCACTGGGTAAAATCTATCAGCGAGGCAAACGCCCGAGAGCAGACCACGTCGAAAGGCTGGGTAATGGACTCCACCCGCGCGTGCAACCCGGTCAAGTTGGGTAATTTCAGGGCAAGCGCAGCCTGCTTGATGAACGCTGCTTTTTTGGCAACCGTATCAACGCAGGTCACAGCCACACCCGGGCAACAGATCGCCACCACCACGCCCGGCAAGCCGGCGCCCGAACCGACATCGAGCAACCGACCGCCTTGCTCCAGACCAGCGCCTCGCAGGTAACGCAGCAGGGGAAGAATCACCGCGAGGCTGTCCAGCAAATGATGCGTCATCATTACGGCCGGATCACGCACCGCCGTCAGGTTGTAGACCTTGGTCCATTTACCAATCAGCATCAGATAATCAAGCAACTGCCGGACTTGCTGGTCATTCAGTTCAAGTTGCAGCGCGTTCAGTCCGGCGCGCAAGTCCCGTTCAGCACCGGGCATCAGACATCAGCCGCTGCAGCGGGCTTGAGCGGCACGGTATTTTTCCAGAGATTCTTTTTGAGGTGCACGAGCAACAGCGAAATCGTTGCCGGCGTAATACCCGAAATGCGCGACGCCATTCCCAGGGTTTCGGGCCGGTGCTTGGCCAGTGTCTGCCGCGCCTCGAAGCTCAGGGCTGAAACCTGCAGGTAGTCCAGATCAGCCGGCAGCTTCAAGTTCTCGTAATGCGAAGCACGCTCCACTTCGACTTTTTGCAGGTCAATATACCCCGCATATTTGGCCGTGATCTCGATTTGCTCGATCACGCTTTTAACCAATTCTGCAGCCAGGACTGTTTCACGTGAAACATCCATTTCTCCCACAGGAATGTCGGGGTTGGCATATTTTCCATCGCTGAGCGACATCAGGCTTGCGTAATTTACGTCAGGACGGCGCAGCAAATCTGCCAAATTGTATTCACGTTCAATCGCTTTGCCCAAAACCCGTTCGGCCTCGGCAACAGGAAGATTATTGGGGTTGATCCAGATCGCTCGCAGTCGCGCTGTTTCACGTGAAACAGCGTCGCGCTTGCGGTTGAAAGCATCCCATCGCAAGTCATCAACCAGGCCCAGTTCCCTGCCCTTTTCGGTCAAACGCATGTCGGCGTTGTCTTCGCGCAGCATCAGACGAAACTCGGCCCGGCTGGTGAACATGCGGTAAGGCTCGGTGACACCCTTGGTAATCAAATCATCGACCAGCACACCCAGATAGGCTTCGTCGCGCCTTGGCAGCCAGGCGTCCTTGCCCTTGCACAGCAGTGCCGCATTGATACCCGCGAACATGCCTTGCGCCGCCGCTTCTTCATAGCCAGTCGTGCCATTGATCTGGCCGGCAAAAAACAGGCCGGCTAGGGCGCGGGTCTCAAAGCTGGTCTTGAGCGAGCGCGGGTCAAAGTAATCGTATTCAATCGCGTAACCGGGACGCAGGATGTGGGCGTTTTCCATGCCGGCCATCGACCGCACCAGTTGGTACTGGATGTCAAACGGCAAGCTCGTTGAAATGCCGTTGGGGTAAATCTCGTGCGTCGTCAGACCCTCTGGCTCGAGAAAGATCTGGTGGCTGTCCTTGTCGGCGAAGCGGTTGATCTTGTCTTCCACGCTCGGGCAATAGCGCGGGCCGACGCCTTCAATTTTGCCGGTGAACATGGGGCTGCGGTCAAAGCCCGACCGGATGATGTCGTGCGTGCGCTCATTGGTATGGGTGATCCAGCACGGCATCTGCTGCGGATGCGCTATCGCCCCGCCCATGAAGCTGAACACCGGCACAGGCCCCGGTGCGCCACCCGGCATGCCGTCACCCGGCTGCACACCGCATTTGCTGAAGTCAATCGAGCGGCCATCGATGCGCGGCGGCGTGCCGGTTTTCAGACGCCCTTGCGGCAGCTTGAGTTCTTTCAGGCGGGCGCTGAGCGACACCGCCGGCGGATCACCAGCACGGCCCGCCGGGTAGTTGTTCAGGCCGACGTGGATCTTGCCGTCCAGAAAAGTCCCGGCAGTCAACACCACAGTACGCGAGCGGAACCTGATGCCGACCTGCGTCACGGCGCCCACCACCCGGTCGCCCTCGACCATCAGGTCATCGACGGCCTGCTGGAACAGCCATAGATTGGGCTGGTTTTCCAGCCGGTGGCGGATCGCGGCCTTGTATAAAATCCGGTCGGCCTGCGCCCGCGTGGCGCGCACAGCCGGCCCCTTGGAGCTGTTCAGGACACGAAACTGGATACCGCCCTCGTCAGTCGCCAACGCCATCGCGCCGCCCATCGCATCGACTTCCTTCACCAGATGACCCTTGCCGATGCCGCCAATCGACGGATTACAACTCATCTGGCCCAGCGTTTCGATGTTGTGAGTCAGTAGCAGGGTCTTGCAGCCCATGCGGCTTGCAGCCAGCGCGGCCTCGGTGCCGGCATGGCCACCGCCCACCACGATCACGTCAAACTCCTGGGGATAAACATAAGGCGAGTGCATCACGCCTCCTTCAATAAAGCGGCCTTCAGGCCAGATGCCTGTGCGCCATGAAATTACCCCCGGCTTGAACGTTTGGATTGGCTGAACTTTCCTTTGGGGCAGATCTCTATTTTATCAGTGAGCTCAAATGCTACGATTTTTATAGCTAGATGGCCCCACTCCTTTGCGGCCGTGATCAAAATTCATTCAAAACCCGGCACCAGGCAGCGCGCCTTGCGTAACCGGGCAGACAGTTGCCGGAGGCCGGGTTTTGCAGCACACTCAAACATACCATGACCTACTTCCAAAAAATTATCGTAGTCGCCATCGTCGTGGCGATCACGCTCGCCTTCATCAAACTGTTTCGCGTCTTCAACTCGCCCGACGGCGAACGCTTCCAGCGGATGCGCACCCAAGGGCCGTTCGTGCCGGTTGATGCGCCGGCGCCAGCCCAGGAAACTGAAAGCGCCGCCAAACCTCAAGGCTCGGTGTAGCCTGGGCGGCCGGTGCTGAATATCACTTCCAAGCCACAATAAGGGCATGAAACTCCTGATCTTCGCCGGAAGCAACCGCCTGAACTCCTTCAACCGCAAACTGGCCGCCGTCACGGCCGGGCGGGCG
>NZ_JABBPF010000114.1 GCF_012927415.1 Polaromonas sp.
TACGACGCTGCAGGCCGTGCTAGATGGTGTGCGCGATATATTGAGCGAACGCTGGGCGGAAGACGCAGCGCTGGTGCAGTTGCTGCGCAACTGGCTTTGGAGCGAAGGACTGTTTTCTGCCAAGCTGGTCACTGGCAAGGACGAAAACAATGCCGATACCGCCAAGTTCCGTGACTATTTCGACTACGACGAGCCAATCAGCCGGGTTCCTTCGCACCGTGCGCTGGCCGTGTTTCGCGGCCGGGGGCTGGAGATTCTGGATGCCAAACTGGTGCTGCCGGTGCCTCCCGAGGCCGGTCAACCCAGCATTGCAGAGGGCAAGATTGCGTTGCATCTGGCCTGGCGCAACCAGGCGAGGCCATCCGATGAACTGCTTCGAAAATGCGTGGCCTGGGCCTGGCGGGTCAAGCTCAGCCTTTCGCTGGAGCGCGACCTGTTTACCAAGCTAAGGGAAGAGGCTGAAAAAGTCGCCATCAAGGTGTTTGCCGACAACCTGCGCGACCTGTTGCTGGCAGCGCCCGCCGGGCCGCGCGTGGTGATGGGCCTGGACCCGGGGATTCGCACCGGCGTTAAGGTCGCGGTGGTCGATGCCACCGGCAAGCTGGTCGAAACCGCCACGATTTATCCGCACGAGCCGCGCAAGGACTGGGACGGCTCACTGCACACGCTGGCCAGACTGAGTGAAAAACACGGCGTGAACCTGATCGCTATCGGCAACGGCACGGCCAGCCGCGAAACCGACAAGCTCGCGGCCGATTTGATAAAAATCATGTCCAAATCGGTTGATGCCCTGACGGGTCGGGCGCAAGCAGCTATCGATAAGGTAGTGGTCAGCGAAGCCGGTGCCTCGGTCTATTCAGCCAGCGAATTTGCCAGCCAGGAAATGCCCGACGTCGACGTGAGTCTGCGCGGCGCAGCCAGCATTGCGCGCCGTCTGCAGGACCCACTGGCCGAACTGGTCAAGATCGACCCCAAGTCGATCGGCGTGGGCCAGTACCAGCACGACGTGAACCAGAGCGACCTGGCGCGCAGCCTGGACACCGTGGTTGAGGACTGCGTTAACAGCGTCGGCGTTGATCTGAACACCGCCAGCGTGCCGTTGCTGGCGCGCGTGTCAGGACTGAGCCAGACAGTTGCCAAATCGGTGGTGCGCTGGCGCGACGCCAACGGCGCCTTCACCAGCCGGGCCGACTTGCTCAAGGTGACTGGCCTGGGTGCCAAGACCTTCGAGCAAAGTGCCGGCTTTTTGCGCCTGCGCGCCAGCAGCAATCCGCTGGACATGACCGGCGTGCATCCGGAAACCTACCCTGTGGTGGAGAAAATCATGGCGCACACCGGCAAGCCGGTGACCGAGCTGATGGGCCGCGCCGAGATGCTTAAAACACTCAAGCCCGAGTTGTTTGCCAACGAGAAGTTTGGAGTCATCACCGTCAAGGACATCATTGCCGAGTTGGAAAAACCGGCCCGCGACCCACGCCCGGATTTCAAGGTGGCGCGCTTCAATGACGGGGTGGAAGACATCAAGGACCTTCAACCCGGCATGACGCTGGAAGGCACGGTCAGCAACGTGGCGGCCTTTGGCGCATTCGTGGACATCGGCGTGCACCAGGACGGACTGGTGCATGTGAGCCAGCTCTCCAACAAGTTCGTCACGGACGCTAGAGAGGTGGTAAAAACCGGCGACATCGTCAAGGTGCGCGTGACCGAGGTCGATGTGGCGCGCAAGCGCATCGGCTTGAGCATGAAGCTGGGCGAGCCATCAGCGCGGCATGACGGTCCGCGTGACAACCGCTTTGAAAGCGCCAGGCCCGGGCCGCAAAATCGGGGCGGTGCGCGGCAAGGGACGCTGCAGCAAACAGCTTCGACTGCCATGGAGTCGGCTTTCAGCAAGCTGGCAGCATTAAAAAAATAACCAGAGGAAAAAGAAAGCGCTTGAGCAGCGCGTTGCCTTTTTCTCCTTTTGGCGTGTTCGATAAAGCTGAAATAGCTCGGCGGGCTTGAATAAATAGCCATATAGCCCTGTCGTCCATTGTTTATGGTCACCGACAGCTATGAAAATAGTAGCATGTAAAGATGGTGTGTCAGCAACTCCCATGCCTGTTCGCACCGGGGTCATCCGCTGTTTGGCGGTGCCGGTTTTACATCGAGTCTCTCAGCATGCCCTCGTAGTCCTGGCGCGTGGCGATGCGCGGATTGGTCTTGTGGCAGTGATCGGCCATCGCACCGTCGATCACGGCTTCAAACTGGCTCTGGCTCACACCCACGGCGGCCAAACCAGCCGGCAGGTCAAGCCGGGCGTTCATGGCCTTGATGGCTTCGGGAATATCGCTGCCCGAGGCCAGCCCCATGGCTCTGGCCATGCGGTCCAGCCGGTGCTCCTTCTGCACCGACTCTGCTTCGGCGTTAAAGCGTACTACGGCCGGCAAAAACAGGGCATTCAGCGTGCCATGGTGCAGCCGCGGGTCAACACCGCCCAGGCTGTGGCTTAGCGAATGCACGCAACCCAGACCTTTTTGAAACGCCATCGCGCCCTGCATTGATGCGCTCATCATGTTCAAACGCGCGTCGCGGTCGCTGCCGTCAAGCGTGGCGCGTTCGATGTGCGCCCAGCCGCGCTCCAGGCCGTCCAGTGCGATGCCGTCGGCTGGCGGGTTGAAAAGGGGCGCCATGAAAGTTTCCATGCAATGGGCAATCGCATCCATGCCGGTGGCGGCCGTCAATCTGGCGGGCAAGCCAAAGGTGAGTTCAGGGTCGCAAATGGCGGTTTTTGGCACCAGATGCCAGGAGTGAAAACCCAGCTTGCGGTGATCGTCCACGATGATGATGGCGCCGCGTGCTACTTCGCTGCCGGTTCCGCTGGTGGTGGGAACGGCTATCAGCGGAACGGCGCGCTCGGTGATTTTGGGCGATCCACCCTCGATGGTCGCGTAAGCGGTCAGCGGACCTTCGTGCGTCGCGGCAATTGCCACGCCCTTGGCGCAGTCGATGGCCGAGCCACCGCCGACGGCGATCAGGCCGTCGCAGCCGCCGGTTTTGTACAACCCGGCCGCGAGACGCACGGCCGCTTCGGTCGGGTTGGAGGGCGTCTGGTCAAACACCGTAACGGTCATTCCGGGCAACGCATCCAGCGCCTTTTGCAAAATGCCCGCCGCCTTGACGCCGGCGTCGGTGACGATCAGTGGTCGGCTGATACCGACGCGTTCGCATTCCTGCCTGAGCAGTTTGATGGCTCCAAATTCAAACTGGATTTGGGTGATGTAGTAAATGAAAGCCATGGTTCGCTGTCTTTCTGCGTTGTACGATACGAAGTTGCGGACGTTGACCTTACTTTACAGGCTGGAGAACCCGATGAATTGCAAGCAAACCCTGATCGCCGTCACTTTGGCGATAGCGGGTCTTCAAACAAGAAGGCGGTCGCCAAGGACCTTGTTTCAAGCGGTTTCTTCATAAGTGCTTTTCAGATCCCCCGAAACCCTTCTGACACCCGCCATGCGGGATGTTCTCAGACGCATGGCAAAGGCCGAACGTCCCCCACTGCACACACTCACCGCTGCCCAGGCCCGCGCGGCCTATGAAGCCGGTGCAGGCGTGCTGGAGATTCCCAGCCCCGCCCTGAAACGGGTGGAGGATTTCAGCATTCCTGCGCGAGATGGCCATGCACTGCCGGCCCGGCTGTATGCACCATCGGCAGAGAAACTGCCTGTTCTGTTGTATTTTCACGGTGGTGGTTTCACGATTGGCAGCATTGCCAGCCATGATATTTTGTGCCGCCAGCTCAGCCATCTCGCCGGCTGCGCTGTGGTGTCGGTGGACTATCGCCTGGCGCCCGAACATAAATTCCCCACCGCCGCCAACGACGCATGGGACGCGCTGCAGTGGCTGTCGGCGCACGCGACCAGCCGGGGACTGGACGCCGCGCGGCTGGCCGTCGGCGGAGACAGCGCGGGTGGCACGCTGGCGGCGATCTGCGCCGTGCTGGCGCGTGACGCCAGGCTGCCACTGGCGCTGCAATTGCTGTTTTACCCCGGCTGTACGGCGCATCAGGACACGCCTTCCCACCAGAGGTTCGCCAGCGGCTTTGTGCTTGACGAAGCCAGCATCAGCTGGTTTTTTGACTTGTACGTGCGCAGTCCGGCTGATCGCGACGACTGGCGCTTTGCGCCGCTCAACGCGCCGGATGTTGACGGCGTGGCAGCGGCCTGGTTCGGGCTGGCCGAATGCGACCCGCTGGTCGACGAAGGTGTGATGTACGCAGACAAATTGCGCTCGGCTGGCGTGACGGTCGAGCTGGAAATTTACCGCGGCGTGACCCACGAGTTCATCAAGATGGGTCGCATCATCCCTGAAGCGCGGCACGCCCATGCGGACGCGGCGCGTGCGCTTCGCCACGCCTTTCATCTGAAGCCTTCAAAATGAAAAGACCGGATTTTCGCCTTGTTCACCGTCTGCGCGTGCGCTGGGCCGAGGTGGACCTGCAAAAAATCGTGTTCAACGCGCACTACCTGATGTATTTCGACACGGCCATCACGGATTACTGGCGCGCGCTTGGCTTGCCGTTCGAAGAAGCCATGCTGCAGCTTGGCGGCGAACTGTATGTCAAGAAAGCCAGCCTCGAGTTCCACGGCTCCGCGCGTTTTGAGGACCAGCTCGAGATAGCGCTCAAATGCGACCGGGTGGGCAAATCATCAATGAATTTTTCCGGTGCCATTTTCCGGGGAGATCAATTGCTCGTCAGCTGCGAGCTGGTCTATGTGTTCGCTGATCCGGCGTCGCAAACTTCGAGACCAGTGCCCGACGCCCTGCGCACTTTGGTCGCGTACTTTGAGGCTGGCGACGCTGTGCTTGAAATAAAAACCGGTGACTGGACCGCTCTTGGCCACCCGGCTGCGGCACTGCGAGCGGCGGTGTTTGTGCAGGAGCAGGGGATCGCGCCTGAGTTTGAATGGGACGAAGCAGACAGTTCGGCCCTGCATGCTGTGGCCTACAACGGACTGGGGCAAGCCATTGCCACCGGAAGGCTTATGTCACTGGCGGGACGCCAGGGCAAGATAAGTCGAATGGCGGTGCACCGCGCGGTGCGCGGCTCACGCGTAGGACAACGCCTTCTCGCTGTGCTGCTGGAAGCCGCAAGACAACGCGGTGATTTCGAGGTCGTGCTGCATGCGCAGCGAAGCGTTGAAGGTTTTTATCTGCGCCAGGGATTCCTCTCCCGTGGCGACGCGTTTGACGAAGTGGGCATTGCGCATATTGAAATGGTCAAGACGCTTTAGAAGGCCGACGGCGGCTGACGCGGGAGGCACTGCAAGCCTGCCAGTCAAAGAGCACAAGCGCACGATATGAACGTGAAAGGCCGGACAGGTCCGTATTAATGGCAAAGAAAAAGATTTCATCCGGACAGCCTGGCGCACTTCAGGCCCGGTCAGTGTCCGGCGTCAGGCCCAAACCATTCGCTGCGACGCCAACTCCGGCATTGTTCGCCGGGATGGGCCCGACGGATTCTATGTCTCCCGCCCTGCGTGATGACGTGGCTGGCGGCAGGTGGGTCGCCGGTATTCTTTCCTTCATGATGCTTGTGGTACCGGCCATTGGCGTTCCCGATGAGTTGCTGTTGCAGGACACCCTGAAATCAATGGTGGCGTCGTTCGCGGTGCTCGGCGCAGCGCTGCTGTTTTTCTGGCTGCAACGCCGGAGGATAGAGGCACTGCGCTGGCATGTGCTGATGTGGCTGCCGCTGTCGCTGATGTTTTATGCCTTGGGCAGCATGGCCTGGTCACATGCCTATCTGGGCGGTGTCGAGGCGATCAGGTGGTTCATCTTCAGCCTTTTGCTGTGGCTTGGAATGAATACGCTGACGCGTGAACGACTGCCCGGCCTCGCATGGGGAATTCATGTGGGCGCAATGCTCGCATCGGTCTGGACTGCATTACAGTTCTGGATTGACTTCAGGTATTTCCCCCAGGGGCCCAATCCCGCTTCGACTTTTGTCAACCGGAATTTTTTTGCCGAATATGTGGTGTGCACCCTGCCTTTTTCAGTGTGGCTGCTGGCGCAAAGCCGCAATGCCAAACTGATCGCCTTTTTGGCCCTTAGCCTGTCGCTCAATGTAGTGGCCCTGCTGATGACTGGCACCCGCTCCGCGCTGGCGGCCATGTGGCTGCTGCTGTTTGTGGTGTTTCCTTTGCTCGGATTCGCTTACCGCAGGCAGCTTGCATTTTCAAGCTGGGACATGCCCCGGCGGGTCGCCGCCGCCGGCATAATGCTGATCGCGGTCATCGGCCTGGGTTTGATACCCACCGATAACCCGAAAATCGCCGCGGAGTTGCGTGGTGAAAATGCGCTGGAGCGGGGCATTCTTCGAAGCTTCTCTGTCCTCACGGATCGCGACGAATTCAGTACCGGGTCACTGTCCATTCGCCTGACGTTGTGGAAAGCCACGGGCCGGATGATTGGAGACCGGCCCCTGAGTGGCGTGGGCGCGGGTGCCTGGGAGGTCTACGCGCCGCTGTACCAGACAGCCGGCTCGCAGATAGAAACCGATTACTACGCGCACAACGAGATTTTGCAGTTACTCGCTGAATACGGCTTGATCGGATGGGGCTTTGTGCTTTGCCTGGCGGCATATCTGGCCTCTGCTGCCTGGGCCACCCTAAAAAGCAGCACGACGGAATCAATCGCGCAAGCTCCACTTCGCGCGATGGCCCTGTCCAGCCTGCTGGCGTTGCTGATAGTGAGCAATGCAGGGTTCCCTTGGCGGCTGGCGAGTACCGGGCTTATTTTTGCCATCTGTCTATCGATTCTGGCAGCCTCCGATACCCGTCTCAGCTTGCGCAAGCGGTGGACTGCCACTGAGTTGCGCTGGACACCACAGCGTTCACACGCCCTGGTTTTGAGCACCAGCTTGCTGATTGTCCTAGCGACCCATATTAGCTGGCAAGCCGTGCAATGCGAGCGAAAGATCGTCAGGGCAGTGCAGCTGGCTCTCGCCATCTCCCAGTCTGGGGACCCCAACAACCCAGGCTGGGACCGCTCCAAGCTTGAAATGATGGACCTCATCCAGGAAGGTATCGCCATCAACCCGCACTACCGCAAGCTCACGCCCATGGTGGCCGACGAACTGGCGCATTGGGGCGACTGGAAAAATGCCATCCTGGTGTGGGAATCCATGGTGGCGTCACGGCCCTACGTGGTGGCCATCCTGTCCAATGTCGGCCGCGGGTATGCGCAATTGGGTGATGCCGGCAAGGTGCGCGAATACCTTGTGCGCGCCCGGAGAATTCAGCCGGCGGCCATCCCGGTTCGCTCTCTGGAAGTTCTTTTTCTCAGCCGCACCGGCAGAGGCGAGCTTGCTGCCAGGCTGGTCAAACAATATCTGGCAGAAGGAAGCTATGACTACGACATGGTCAACACCAGCTGGCTGTTAGGCCTTCGAAGCGGCGATTACGACCTGGCGATTCGGGGACTGGAGCTTCGAAACGAGAAATGGCCAGCCAGGAAGGTGGACGGATTGCTCAAGCTGGGTAATCTTTACGCAAATCAGATAAAAGATGACAGCAAGGCACTGGCGTCGTATCAGGCAGCGCTGGCCGCTGCTTCGCCGGATATGAAAGTCGCCGTGCGCCAACAGATTCCGCCAGCCTTTCTGGCCCGGCTCTAGCGCCGCTACGCCTGTTGCCAGGACATTTGGCAACGCTCGATCAGGGGCTCCCGGTTTGATTGTGTCCCGCTCCGGTAATAGGTTTTTTCATTGAACTGAATATCCCAGCGGCTTGCACCGTCTGGAGTTGGCTGCGCGCTGGCCAGAACCAGGGCGCTGCTGCGCGTCCCGTAGGCCTGTCCGGCAATCTCCACAAAGGCGCTCGACAAAGCCTCTTCCAGCGCCAGCGAGACGCCAGTTGCAGGAAGCTGTCCGGGAGGGGCGCGTTCGGAGTTGGCCAGTGCCGTCCATAGTCGGGCTTGCAATTGGTCAGGCTCGGGCTCGCTTTGTCCGGCCCGTAGCGCCCCCGCCAGCACCCGTTTGAGTTCCATGGTTTTGAGCCAGGGCGTGTCCAGCTGTGCGTTGGACAAGCCATAAACGCCGGGTGCAAGCGATTGGGCATGCCAGCCGAAATCGGTGGCGGACCTGTTGGTGACCCAGGTCCATGCGTTACGCTGGAAGTCGCCGAGCACCAGGTTGAACCCGCCATAAGCGCTGATTTCGGCCTTCAGCGCCAATGCAAAGCTGGCGGCATCACCGTCGGCTTCGAGCCAGCGCGTGACCAGTTCACCGCGGGAACGGGGTGCCGCTTGCGGCTGTGCCTCACGCACATTGGTCAAAAACGCCACCCGGCCGCCTGGTGTCATGCCCAGCCAGGTTCCGCCCGCGCGCATGTCACGTCCCGAAATAATACGCTGGCCGGAAACGGTTTTCCATGGGGCCAGCGGCAGCGTGGGACGAGACCAGAATTCATCGCGGTTGGCCGCGATCACCAGAGGCCAGCAGGCCGATGCGTTGATGGCAAAGGCAACCAGACACATGAGTGAGGCTCTTGAAGGGAAGACTCAGATATCTTCGAGCAACGTGTAGGGCAGGGGCAGCAGCGTCAGGGCAGCGCCTGCGGCGCATCCCAGCGTCAGTGCGCCACCGCTGGCAGCTGAAATCTGCATCGATACGATCGCGTCAAATCCGCCCGAGGGATTGGCTGCTGCAGCTGCCACCAGCCCGCAGGGTTGTTCGGCATCAGGCGCATGAAACACCTCCTGTCCGACGTGGGGTGCTGCGTCGGCATGCCCCAGGTAAGCACGGCGCTTGAGGGTGCCGCGAAACTGGCTGCGTGCCACGATCTCCTGGCCCGGGTAGCAGCCTTTCTTGAAGCTCACGCCGCCGACTGACTCGTAATTGAGCATTTGCGGCACGAAAGCCTCGAAAATCGGCTGGCTAACCATCGCAATGCCGGACTGCACCTCCAGCCATTGCCACAGGTCCAGGTCGATGCGCGCGGCTTGTGGTGGCGCGGTCCCGCGAGGTGCACACCAAAGCGCACGTGCCTGGCCGGCACCGGTTGGTAGAAAAACCAGATTTGCGGCACCAATATCGGTCTTGGTCCAGGGAGTGTCGGCACCGCCAGCGATTGATTTGATCGTATTTCCGGTCACGCCGCAAAGTACAAAATCAGCGCTGGCATCGCTGAGCGTGGCCTTGGCGCGCATGACGAACATTGACATGCGCTTGAGCGTGGCGGCCAAAATGTCACCGCTGCAGACCATCAGGACTTCTTCGTGGCTGCGCTTGAACAACACGAAGCTGGCCTGCATGCGCCCCTTGGGATTGCAAAACGAAGCCAAGCGCGCCTCGGACAGGCTCAGCGAGGCAACGTCCTGCGTCAGCTGGCCTTGCAAAAACGACACGGCATCAGCGCCGGAAACCCGAATCACGCCCAGATGAGTCAACTCGCAAATGCCGGAGCTGCCCGAGGTGCTCGAAGTGCCGGAAGTGTCAGTTGCTGTGCTGGCTGGTGTCATGGCGCGTTTCGCAGTCGGGTTGAAGATGGGCTGAATTATCATCGCCTTGTGCTTTTTGGTTTTATCGTTAAAAAGGTAGTTGGTCTGTGCGTCGTGTCTTTGCAAGTTTGCTGGTGGGACTATTTGCTGCTGCGCTGTTGCTGTTTGGCGCTGCGCTTTGGTGGCTTCACGAACCCATGGTCCTGCGCCTGCAACCCGGCAACCTGGTGATCGACCTTGAAATTGAACCCGGCACGTCCGCCAGTGGCGTGGCCGGAGTCATCGTCGCCAGCGGAGCCGATGTGCCGGTGCTGTTGCTGCAAACCTGGTTTCGCTTCTCTGGTCAGGCCCGACTGATCAAGGCCGGCAGCTACGAACTGGTGCCCGGCACCTCGCCACGCAGGCTGCTGAGCATGCTGGTGCGCGGTGAGGAAACGCTCAAAAGCGTCACGCTGGTAGAGGGTTGGACCTTTCTTCAAGTCCGCGCGGCACTACAAAAATCAGAGCAGCTTGCACCCGAAACCATTGGACTTGAGCCTGAAATCATCATGGAAAAACTGGGCCGGCCGGGGTTACATCCTGAAGGCCGGTTTTTCCCGGACACCTACACCTATGCCAAGGGCTCCAGCGATCTGGCGGTGCTCAAGCGCGCGGCCCGCGCCATGGACAAGCGGCTCGATGCTGCCTGGAGCCTTCGCAGCGCCGACACCCCGCTGAAGTCGCCGGAGCAAGCCTTGATTCTGGCCAGTATCGTGGAAAAGGAAACCGGCAAACCGTCGGACCGGGCGCAAATCGGCGGCGTTTTTACCAACCGGCTGCGGCTCGGCATGCCACTGCAAACCGATCCGACGGTGATTTATGGACTGGGCACGCGGTTTGACGGCAACCTTC
>NZ_JABBPF010000202.1 GCF_012927415.1 Polaromonas sp.
ACAGGCAGCTCAGAAATAATGTCGAAGAAATTTTAGACACCACAATTCGTTCACTGCCGCACAGGCAGCTCAGAAATGCATGTGTCGGAGTTCGGCAAGATCTGCGCAGTTCACTGCCGCACAGGCAGCTCAGAAATTTTTGGAGCCAGCCAAATGACTACCGTACGTGTTCACTGCCGCACAGGCAGCTCAGAAATTGTGAGGATAAGTCTTCCTCCGCAATTAAATGTTCACTGCCGCACAGGCAGCTCAGAAATGCTATTTTTGCGGCGTTGTCAATTAGGGTTTGTTCACTGCCGCACAGGCAGCTCAGAAAGCACGGAGACGTTTCGGGCGGGCCGGGCTTTAGTTCACTGCCGCACAGGCAGCTCAGAAACGTTTTAGCGCCTTGTTTCCCTCGATCACAGGGTTCCATGCCGCACAGGCAGCTCAGAAATGATGGTTGACAACGGCGCGAACGCCGGAACCGTTCACTGCCGCACAGGCAGCTCAGAAAAGCATGGCCGACATGGGCGGATCACCAGGGATGTTCACTGCCGCACAGGCAGCTCAGAAATTGACATTGCGCCGGGCTTTAATAGTCGTTTGGTTCACTGCCGCACAGGCAGCTCAGAAAAAGCTCAATGCCTACAAAGTGGCCGAGCAAAAGTTCACTGCCGCACAGGCAGCTCAGAAAATGGCCACGTTCGATTGCAGGTCGAAGGGTCGGTTCACTGCCGCACAGGCAGCTCAGAAAAAACGACGACCGTCGCACAGAGAGATGCTTATGTTCACTGCCGCACAGGCAGCTCAGAAAATGATGCTTTCACAACTTCACCCAACGCTTACGTTCACTGCCGCACAGGCAGCCCAGAAAAGTCGTGACTGATGCCAAGCGCCTTGGCAATCGTTCACTGCCGCACAGGCAGCTCAGAAAAATCCGTGCTCAACGCCCATGTCCGCAATTTCGTTCACTGCCGCACAGGCAGCTCAGAAATTGGTCCAATCGACCCACTGCATTAGGGTTATGTTCACTGCTGCAAAGGCTCAGAAAATGCAGGTAAACCAAAATGCCCACCGCCAAAGGTTCACTGCCGCACAGGCAGCTCAGAAAATAGATCGAGCTTTGGCCGATCCAAGCCGACATAATGTTAAGTGCAGAGTCACCCCGAAACGGGTGCAAAGACTAAAAAAATCGGGCTTCCAGCAGCTTCGCTTACCCGGACCCAAAATGTTGACTCTCGAAAACTCGTTCGCCACTTGCGCCCGTACACATTGACCGCGTACACCGAAGCCCACAGCCCCGACGTGCGCGACTTGGCCGAAATGGTCAGCCTGGCGACGCACAACGGCGGGGCTCACGGGATGTTGATGGACCCGTAAGACAGCCGGGCCCTGATGCTCATAGAATGCGTGACCCAGTACGCAGCCAAGCACGGCATCACAGAGCGGGAGCTGTCGGACGCCTTGAGGGACTAGGCGCGCGCGGATGAGGCCGAATATCTGGACGCCCTGCCGAACTGAGTAGTCAAAAATTAGCGGTACTCATCACCATGTCATTAAATTGTCCAATGCCTTTTTTGGCCCCCATGACTGCAAGACAGGGCTACATGGTGAGTGCAACCGGATTGTTGCCGTCTTTAAAATTACTCTCTCTGTCTGGACCTGAGCATCTGAGGGCAAATGTCTTGGTTGGCGGATTTATTCTTGAATGCTCGTTAAAGGCATTTATTACATACAAGAGAACTTCACAGCCTCAGCTATACGGACACGACCTAGAAGCACTTTGGCGCGATGCTGCGGTGGAGGGTCTAGAGATAGACAGGAATCCTCCGGCGTGGTGTGTGGCACTAAACAGCCTACATTTTGAAAACAAAGAGGACGCAACGGACAGAAGGACAAAAGGGGGAGGTAAGAATGATGCGAAATTTAAATATCCGCTCCGCTACCAAAGTGCGCACCACGGTCTAAGTTTTCCGGTGACAGTACACATGCTTGAGGGCATATCGTCAGTCTCTCAAACTGTTGAACTGGCATTGAAGCCGACTTGATACGATAGGCGGGGACGAAAGCCCTGTTGCTCTATTGGGAGTGGCAAGAACCCGACAGCATGGACACTTTCCCTTTTGGCGGTATTTTTGGCGGTATCTTTTCAAACGCAACTTTCAAACCCTAGCATCCATTAGGGTTACAGCCCGATATTAAATCCCCTCCGGGCAGACCAGACACTCACTTCACATCACTTCATAAAGTGCAAAACCCTCATGCCTACTGGCCCAGCGGGGGTTTTTGTTGTGTCGCATCGCATCAGGGAATATTAATGCGGTTCATCAAAATGATGTTATTTTTGACAGCATGTCCTACTACCGCACGCCCTCCGGTGGCCGCTTTCTTCCTGCCCTGCTTTTGCACTTGATGCGCCCTTTGACTGATGTGTGTCGTGTTGAAACCAGCAGTACTCGTCGTCAGTCCGGAAGACGGCAATGGTGAGTCAACCGGTCCCATAAAGCAAAGGTCATTTTGGCCTCACCGAACCAGGTGGATCACTTGGCGAATGTCAGATTCGTGGTAATCATCACTCAGGTCTGTTCGCACAGCTTGGACGGCAGATGGAACAACAGGATGCCACTGCCTGATGACGCAATCAGTGCCTCGGCGCTTGAAGGGTGCTTGCGTGTTTGCTCGCGGGTTTTTAGCAGGCTTGCCGCTCGAAGATGCTTGCCTGAATAATGCTACGGATTGAATAGCAGAAGAACCCCGTACTATATTGACCTGAGCCGTCAGTTGTTCATGTTTTTAGCGCTTTTGATATTGGGTATTGCCAAAAAGGATTTCTCGTTCCTTTTCGCCCGTGATGGTGCGGCGCCGGTCGGCCATCACATTTACGCCGCGTTGCACCGCCGGTCGGGCGCTGACCACGTCAAACCATTTTTTCAAATTGGGATAGTCGACCCAATCAATGCCCTGGTCTTCCCAACTCCGCAGCCACGGGAAGATGGCCACATCGGCGATGGTGTACTGGTTGCAGGCCATGAATTTGCTGGTGGCGAGTTGCCGGTCCATCACGCCGTAGAGCCGCTTGCTTTCCTTGGTGTAACGGTTGATGGCATAGGCGATCTTTTCGGGCGCATATTTTCGGAAATGGTGGGTTTGCCCGAGCATCGGGCCGACGCCGCCCACCTGAAACATCAGCCACTGAAGTACCTGGAATTTGAGGCGGTCAGTTTTCGGCAGAAGTTTGCCGGTTTTGGATGCCAGATAAAGCAGCATGGCGCCCGACTCAAAAAGAGAAATGGGTTTGCCGTCCGGGCCGTAAGGGTCGATCATGGCGGGAATTTTGTTATTTGGACTGATCTTCAAAAAATCCGCTTTAAATTGGTCGCCGGCACCAATATCGACAGGAATAGCCTCCCAGTCACGACCCAGACGAAGGCCACATTCCTCCAGCATGATGTGAACCTTGTGGCCATTGGGTGTGGGCCACGAGTAAATTTTGAGCATTGGTGTTTCCTTGGATTTGGTACTAATATGAGATTTTCTGCACTTTAAGAGAAAACATTGATCCATGTTTGAGCAGCTAAAAAAAGTCTTTGCACCGGAAAAATCGGATGGCCAGACCCCGCCCAGCGTCAACGCGGTGTCTGAATGGGCATCCACGCAAGGCCTGTCTTACAGCGGTTCAGCTGATGGCCATCGCTTTGCCATGACCGGGATGGTGGCCAACCGGCCCATGAAACTGGAGCTCGGCAACCCTACACGTGACTATATTCACGGCGGCGAGTTGCTGGCACGCGCGGAACTAAAGGTCAATGACGATGCTGCGGTTTTCGTCATCAATCGGCCCCTCAAGGAAGCACTGGATGCCCGCGCTTATGGCATGTTCACGGACACGCTGCAAACCAGGGTTAATCCCAGCCTGCCTGAGGAAATGCGCTGGATGGCCCTTTACGGAGAGGTCGGCTGGGACGGCTTGCCAAAGCTATTTTGGACACACTATTCGGTCATGGCTGGGCAGCGCGAGCACGCACGGAACTGGATTACGCCTGAGCTGGCCACCCTGCTTGTGTCATGGCCAACACCGGATGCCACGCGGCCCTTTATCCTGATGCTGTTGCGTGGAAAGGCCTATTTGCGCATGCAATATGCGCCCGGCGACATGCCGACGCTGGCGCACGCTGCTGCGGTCTTTCGCCACGCATGTGAATCAGCGCTGGCCAGCCACTCCACCGATATTTCTCTCTGATTTGGCGGAAAGGGCTTCTGGTCCAAGGAGAACGGTTGTAGTGTGCTATGAAAAGCATAGCTTTGCTGACCCGGATTTCCGGGAGGATGTCTGGCTTCTGTAGGTTCCGGCATCATGACTTCAACGGGAAGAACCAGGCGTCGTGCCTATGCCAGCCGGCTTGGGAGGCCCGGTGACATTTTGTCCGGGTGGTGCTGAGGCTACCGTCAGGCCATGGCGGTTTAATACGGATCGCCGCCGAAAAGCGAATCCGCTGCTGTGTGCGACATGTCGCCGCTGAAAGCGCAATTGCGCCCCCACACTATGGTCGATCATTAGGCAGAAACAATTGTCACGGTGACCAGTGCAATGCGTGCAAGACCGGCCATGAAATTCCTTTTTGATTCCGCAGTCGGCCACGCTGTCAAACTGGACGGCTTGTCGGTGCTGGGAGTTGCGAAAAGAACGGGAGTATCTGATTCAGCGGTGAAGTTTGGCGTTCACCGGGGATTGCGAGCTTTGGCGGCAAGAATCAGCGCGAGATTATAAAAACTGCCGCGGGCGCATGCTGCTGGGTTTGTTTCAGCAACAAGACACCTTAAAAGCCGGCAGATAAGTCAGCTTCCGCGCGTCACCGGCATCTCGACCTCACCGGGCAAAGCCAGATGCTTGGCCAGTTCCAGTTTGGCGAGCGAAGCGCGATGCACCTCGTCCGGGCCGTCAGCCAGGCGCAAGGTGCGCTGACTGGCGTATGCGTAGGCCAACGGGAAGTCGTCTGAAACGCCGCCACCGCCATGGGCCTGAATCGCCCAGTCGATGATCTGGCAGGCCATGCTGGGCGCCACCACCTTGATCATAGCGATCTCTGCTTTGGCAACCTTGTTGCCGACGGTGTCCATCATGTAGGCGGCCTTGAGGGTGAGCAGGCGCGCCTGCTCGATCATGCAGCGCGACTCGGCAATGCGCTCGCTCCAGACCGACTGGCGGGCAATTGGCTTGCCGAAGGCGACGCGGGAGTTCAGTCGCTTGCACATCAACTCCAGCGCACGCTCGGCAATGCCGATGCTGCGCATGCAGTGATGAATGCGTCCGGGGCCAAGGCGGCCCTGGGCAATTTCAAAACCGCGGCCTTCGCCCAGCAGCAAATTGCTTGCCGGCACGCGCACGTTGGTCAGGCGCACTTCCATGTGACCGTGCGGCGCGTCGTCATAACCAAAAACGCTCAAGGGGCGAATCACGGTAACGCCGGGCGCGTTGGCGGGCACCAAAATCATCGACTGCTGTTCGTGACGACCGGCCTCAGGATCGGTTTTCCCCATCACGATGTACACCGCGCAACGCGGATCGCCGGCACCGGACGACCACCACTTCAGGCCGTTGATCACATAGTCGTCGCCATCACGTTCGATGCGGCACTGCACGTTGGTGGCGTCTGACGAAGCGACTTCGGGCTCCGTCATCAGAAACGCGGAGCGGATTTCGCCCTTGAGCAGTGGATCGAGCCACTGGTCCTTGTTGGCTTCGGAGCCGTAACGCGCGATGGTTTCCATGTTGCCAGTGTCGGGCGCCGAGCAGTTGAACACCTCGGCGGCGAAAGGCACGCGGCCCATGATTTCGCACAAGGGTGCGTATTCGAGATTGGACAGTCCTTCAGGCGCCCGTGGTGAATGCGGCAAAAACAGGTTCCACAAACCGGCCGCCCGCGCTTTGGGCTTGAGTTCCTCAATCAGCGTGGTGGGAATCCAGGCGTTTCCCTTGGCCCTGTTTTCGGCAATTTCCCGAAAGAAACGGGCTTCATTCGGATAGACGTGTTCGTCCATGAACTTCAACAGGCGAGCCTGAAGTTCCTGTACTTTGGGGGTGTAGTCGAAGTGCATAAATATCTCCTGGGGTGTTGGGTAAGTGGGGAGGGGGGCTGTCAAGCCGGATTTTTAAGCGCAAAGTCCCACGCCATTTTTGCCAGCAGCGGCGCGCCCGCTGCCGAACTGACGGCCTGGGCGCTGGATGCTGTTCCGGCCTCCACGCGTTTGGCAATGCCCTGCAAAATTGCGGCAAGGCGAAACAGGTTGTAGGCCAGGTAAAAATTCCAGTCGGCTTTCAGCGCCTCGGGTGTGGTGAGGCCGGTGCGCTCGCAGTAGCGGCGGATGTATTCGGCCTCGGTCGGAATCCCGAGGCTGGTCACATCCAGCCCGCCAATGCCGCGGAACGCGCCGGGCGCTATATGCCAGCCCATGCAGTGGTAGCTGAAGTCGGCCAATGGATGGCCCAGTGTGGACAGTTCCCAGTCCAGCACCGCCAGAACGCGTGGCTCGGTGGGATGAAACAACAGGTTGTCGAGGCGGAAATCGCCGTGCACGATGGAGACCATGGTTTCATCGCGCGCGCTGGCCGGGATGTGGGCCGGCAGCCATTGCATCAAGCTGTCCATCTGAGCAATCGGCTGCGTGACGGACGCCGAGTATTGCTTGCTCCAGCGACCAATCTGACGTTCGAAGTAATTGCCGGGCTTGCCGTAGTCGGCCAGACCCTGTTCCGCAAACCTGACTTTGTGCAGGGCCGAGATGACACGGTTCATCTCGTCATAAATCTCGCCGCGCTGGTGGTTCGTCATACCGGGCAGGGACTGGTCCCAGAGCACGCGGCCTTCAACAAACTCCATGACGTAAAAGGCGCGTCCAATCACCGACTCGTCTTCACACAGGCAATACATTTTCGGCACCGGCACGTCGGTGCCTTGGAGACCCTTCATGACCTTGAATTCGCGCTCCACCGCGTGGGCGGAGGGCAGCAGCTTGGCCACCGGGCCGGGTTTGGCTCGCATGACGTAAGACGCGCCTGGCGTGAGCAGCTTGTACGTCGGATTGGATTGCCCGCCATTGAACAGCTCCACCGTCAATGGACCGTTGAAACCACCCAAATGTTGAATCAGATAGGCGCTGAGAGCCTCGGTATCAAATGCCTGGTTGCCGGTGACGGCACGAGTGCCAATGAAGTGGTCGAAATTGCTCATGCGGGGCTTGCCTCTTTAAGTCTTGCTTTATTTGTCAACATCGGCTTCAGCAATTCGCATGAGCTCTTCGCGGTTGCGCACCACTAGGCCGCCCGGCTCGACGCGGATGAAGCCGTCGCGCTCCATGGATTTGAGCTCCTGATTGACGCGCTGGCGCGAGGCACCGAGTAATTGCGCCAGCTCTTCCTGCGCAAGCTGCAGGCCGATGCGCATTTCGCGTCCGTCGGACAGGCTGGGCACGCCATAGCTGCGCACCAGGTGCAGCAGTTGCTTGGCCAGACGTGCCCGCAACGGCAGCGTGTTGAGGTCTTCCACCAGCCCAAAAAGCTGGCGGATGCGCCGTGCGTGCAGGCGCAGCAAGGCTTCGTACAACTCGACATGATGAGTCAGAATCTTGCGCAGGTCGCCGCGCGTCACGCACAGGGCAGTGGTAGTGCCATGGGCATACGCGTCGTGTGTGCGCCGTTCGCCGTCGAAGATGGCCACATCGCCGAACCAGATTCCCGGCTCGACATAGGTCAGCGTGACCTGTTTGCCCGAGATGGACGTCGAACTGACACGCACAGCACCCATTGCGCAGGCGATCCATTCCTCGGCCGGGTCGCCCCGGGCGGAAATCAGTTCGCCGTCTTTGTAACGTTTGACGTAAGCGCATCGGAGAATGTCGTGCCTCAGGGATGGGGACAGGGATGAAAACCAGCGGCCGCCGTTGATGGCTGCTCTTTCATCTATCGTAAGAATAGGATCGTCCATGGTCTGTCTTTTGCGTGACTAACAAGCCCTGCATTGTCGCTTCAGGGACCGGCGAGGCCGCTGCCGCCTGTCGCATGGGTGTCGTGCCTGGCGCATTTGCGTGCGTTGTACGTTAAACCCTGTCGCTGAGCCTGCGAGGGCTCCGGTCTGGCGAGTCGGCTTGAATGCGATGACCGACGGCACGGTCAGCCACTTGACATCGTTATGGCAGGGATAGTGGCCGGAGTTGCAGATGCTCCTGAATAAATAGCAGACCAAGCCGATTCTTGCTGGACACAAAGCCTGTTTCGTTGAAATTTTGTTATTTTCAACAGCTGTTCGCCCTTGGGGCAAGACATGGCCATTGCTGCCGCGGCCTGTCCGCTAGCGGTACTGTGGCGTGCGTTTTTGCAAAAAAGCGTCGATCCCTTCACCACCGTTGGCGTGATGCAGGTTTCGAATGAAGTGATTGCGTTCGCTGTCCAGCTGCTGGCTCAAGGTATTGCTGGGCGCGTCGTTGATCAGCTCCTTGATGCTGGCCAGTGCGTTGGGTGCCAGCCCATTGAGTCGGGCGGCGATCTGCAACGCTTCGCCAAGGGCGCCGCCTGCGGCGGTGATGCGGTTCACCAGGCCCAGTGCATGCAGCCGCTGGGCACTGATACGCTCGGCACCCATCAGCAATTCGCTGGCGAGCGCGCGGGGCAGGGCGCGCGCCAGGCTCCAGCTGCCACCACCGTCGGGTGACAGGGCTACCGCGCTGTAGGACATCACGAACACGGCATTGTCTGCAGCAACGATAAAGTCGCAAGCCAGGGCCAGCGAAAAACCGGCGCCAGCGGCGGCGCCCTCGACGGCAGCAATCACTGGTTTCGGGTAGGTGCGTATGGCGTCAATCCAGTTGTGCAAGCCTTCAATGCTCTGCGCCTGCACCTCGGGCGGCTCACGCCGGTTAGCCTGCAGACGTTGCAGGTTACCGCCAGCGCAAAACATGCCGGCTTCGCCTGTAATCACTACGCTGCGGATCTCGTTGCTGGTTTCAGCCGCGCTGAGGGCTTCAATGCCGGCAGCGTAGATGTCTGGACCCAGCGCATTTTTGAACTCGGGGTTGCTCAGCGTCAGGATGAGGGTGTTGCCCTCGCTGGTACTTTTCAGCGAGCCGGACATATCAACTTTCCTCGTGCATCAGACTCAGGCCAATCGCACCGCGGCGACGCAGCCATGGGGAAGGGCGGTAGCGCTGGTCGCCGTAAACAGTCTGCATGTTGAACAGGACTTCCAGCACGTTGGTGGGACCATAGCGGTCGCCCATGGCCAGTGGCCCCATGGGATAGCCAAGTCCCAGCGTGACCGCGGTTTCAAGGTCTTTCGGGCTGCAGATACCCTGCTGGCAGATGTCGCTGGCAATGTTGACGATGGTGGCGACGACCCGCTGGGTGACAAAACCGCCGCTATCCCGAATCACGCTGACCGCCTTGCCATCGCGCGCGAACAACGCGTGAGCGGCGTCACGCATGTCGGTGCGGGTGGCAGGGTTGGTCGCCAGCACGCGCCGCTTCGTGGCCGCATCATCAATCAGCATGTCGATGCCCACAGTGCGTGCCGGGTCAAGGCGCTCCACTACCGCGACTGTGGTGATGTCAAAACCCAGTGGCGCCACCAGCGTCAAGGCCTGCAGGGAAGGCGACGGGCCGGTCTCGATAATGGCACCGAGATTTTTCAGCAGCTGCAGCAGCTCTGAACGCCGGGCAGCCCGGGGCGAAACCCAGACTGGTGGAAGTTCTGCCACCTCAGGCACCGGGGCTTCGGCCGGAACTTGTGCCACGCCGCCTTCATAGCGGTAAAAGCCTTCACCGGTTTTGCGCCCCAGCATGCCGCCTGCCAGCCGCTGCGCGGTAATTACGCTCGGACGATAACGGTCTTCTTCGTAATACTGGTGGTAGATGGATTCCATTACAGGATGCGAAACATCCAGCGCGGTCAGGTCCATCAATTCGAAGGGCCCAAGCTTGAACCCGGCCTGGTCGCGCAGGATGCGGTCTATGGTGGCGAAATCAGCTATGCCTTCGCTCACGATGCGCAGCGCTTCGGTGCCGTAGCCGCGCCCGGCGTGGTTGACGATGAAGCCGGGCGTGTCCTGCGCCTGCACTGGTGTGTGACCCATCTGGCGGGCATACTGGCTCAAAGTACCGCAGACTCCGGCGCTGGTTTTCAGGCCGGCGATGACTTCCACCACCTTCATCAGCGGAACCGGATTAAAAAAATGGTAACCGGCAAAACGTTCGGGATGCCGGAGTGCCGCAGCAATGGCTGTCACGGACAGGGATGAGGTATTGCTGGCCAGC
>NZ_JABBPF010000115.1 GCF_012927415.1 Polaromonas sp.
CAGTGTCAGGTCGTAGTCTTCAATCGGCGGCACAGGTGGGGAGTCCACATGGATGTCAAGCATCACCTTGGGGTAGCGCCGACCAAACTCGGCGATCAGCGGCGCCAGCACATGCACGCCAAATATCGGCGGCGTGAGGATGCGGATGACGCCGGCCATCTCTTGCGCATGCGCCTGCGCGGCGGCATGGGCTTCGTCAATATCGTTGAGGATGTGTCGCACGCGGGCCAGGTAGGCCTCGCCGGCATCGGTCAGCGCGAGGCGGCGGGTGGTGCGCTGCAACAGGCGCACGCCCAAGTGTGCTTCCAGGTCGCCGACCAGCCGTGTCACGACGGCTGCCGACAGGTCAAATTTGCGCGCCGCGGCGGCAAAACTGCCATCGTCCACGACTTGCTGAAAGATGCGCATTGATTGAAGCCGGTCCATGGGTTTGCTCCTGAATGTCTTATTGTTGCTGTTTCAACATCAATGTATTGTCTGTATTGCTGTTTTTTGATTGATATCAGTGGAATAAAGTTCATGTATCGATGAGTCCAAGCCATGCGAGGACGACTCACCGAGGCTGGACAGACGGAAGTGCCCGCCATGCCCGGAATGTGACTTCAACTTCAAAAGGATCTTCATCATGAAATCAAACTTCATTGCCGCCGCTGTTGTGGCCGTCGCCGCCTTCACTTCAGTGGCGGCGTCTGCCGATACCTTTAATCCCTACCTGTTCGACCAGATGAAAGCGCCGACGAGCAAAACCCGTGCGGAAGTCAAGGCCGAAGTGCTGCAGGCCCAGCGCGGAGGCGCGGTCGCCAGCTCCAGCTTTAACGGTGCAACCGGACAGCAAAGCGCGGGTGTCTTCCCTGCCGAAAAGGCCGGTGCAGCCCCGCAAGCCGCCGCTGCGTTGTCTAAAACCAGCCAGCAGTAAGGCCGCACACCGAGCCCGCAACTGACCGGCGGGGTGGGTCGGGTTTCAGCCCGATCAACGCCGTGACGGGCCTTGCGGCTGTCATGGCGTTTGTCCGCTGGGGTAGGGAAAAAAGCATTGCCTGATGCTATAAAAAAATAGCAGTCGATAACCAATACCATTGGACCGGAGGCTGATTCCGTATAAAAAGCACAATCTTCGCTGCCCCGTGGGATTTCGGGCACCGGACGAGCGCCACGCCGGACCTGCCAGCGCGGCATCTCAGTCAGGGAAATCACGGCGTTGTCTTTTTTTGGCAATTTTGCGCGCTTCGTAATGCGCCATCAGCGGCGTCACCGAAATGCCGTGAGCGATCACCGAAGCCACCACCACGGCCAGCGTGAGGGACAGCAGGCGCTCGGCCAGGGCTGGCTGGATGTTGTGGTTGATGGCGTAAAGCAGGTAATACAGCGAGCCGATGCCGCGTATGCCGAACCAGCCCATCAGGTTGCGCTGCGATCCGCCGACCGGCGTGCCGAGCAGTCCGACATAGACCGCCAGCGGGCGGATCAGCAGGAAAAGCACCGGGACAAACCACAGCACTTCGCGCTTGAACTCCACCGTAGCCATCAGCACGCCGACCGCCAGCACGATGCCCACCTCGATGAAGCTTTCGAGCTGGCTGTTAAAGCGCTGCACTGCCTTCATCATGTTGGCGGGCGCTTCAGCGCCGGAGGCGGCGCGGTCCGCGTCGCTTAATTCGGGCAACGGCTCGGCCGCTGCGGCCGGTTTGACTTCGTCGATGCGACGCAACGCCAGTCCGGCAGCGAACACCGCCAGAAAGCCGTAAGTCTGGCTTGCCAGGGCCAGGCCATAGGTCAGCGCAATCAGGCCCAGCGCGATGAATTCGTCGGAACCGAGCGCCTCGCGATGACGCATACGAAAGTAAATGATGGCCCGACCGACCAGCGTGCCCAGCAGGTAGCCCAGGCCCAAACCGCCCGTGACGGCCCAGAGCACATCCACCGTCCACCAGCGCCAGCCACCTTCACCCAGTTCGTGCAGGCCAAGCAGGCCCAAGCCCAGCATCACCAGGGGAAAAGCCGTGCCATCGTTCAGCCCGCCTTCACCGGTCAAGCCAAAACGCAGCCGGTCACGGTCGCCCAGGTTGGACACCTGCACGTCAGAAGCCAGCACCGGATCGGTCGGCGCCAGGATGGCCCCAAGCAGCACCGCCGCGCCGAGGGGCAAGCCCAAACCGAACACGCCAAGCGCGGTGATGGCAGCCACCGTGACCAGCATCGACACGGTCGCGAGTTGCACCGGAATGCGCCAGCGCCGGTCGCGCAGTGGCAGTTCGAGTTTCATACCGGCGGTGAACAGCGAGACCAGCACAGCCACTTCGGTCAGGCGCTCCAGCAGCACGGTGTTTTTCAGGGCATCGAGCCGGAGCAGCCCCAAACCCAGGGGGCCGATTGCCACACCTGCCCCCAGGTAAAGCATGGCGGCGCTCAGCGGCAAACGGGCAATGAAGGAGCCGCCCAGCGTCATGGCAATCAGCAGCAGGCCGGCAGCGATGCAGCCGAGCGTGAAAGCGGAGGGTTCGATCATGACCAGGCCGGCGTGCGCTGCTGCCTGGCGGCACAAAACAGGGGTTTCAACATTCGCACAGCTTAAAGCAGGTATGCGGGGTGGCGCAGCCGCGGCCCGCCAGCGAAGGCAGCGGCCCGAGGCACTCGATGCTGCGTGGCTATGGATGGAATGCGGTCCTGGTCCAATGGGAATCGCTATTAGCTGCTATGAAAAAAATAGTAAACAGGCGGTGTGGCGGTGAAAACCTACCATTCCACCAGACTCAGGCCGAGGCTCAGAACATTACGCCTCTTGTTGTAGTCCAGCAAGCTGTCGCCATAGCCGCTGAACAGCTGGACGTGGTAACGCAAGCCCGTGTAGGCGGGCGACGATGAGGGGGCCATCAGCCAGTCAATCCGTGTCGATCCCCGGGCTTCACTGCGCAGCGAGTGCCGCAGCGTCACGGCCACGGTGTTGGCCTTGTTAATCTGCCAGGTGCCGGTGAGTTCGGCGCGGCCAATGTAGTTTTCAATGCCCGGGTTGTTGTCGTCGCCCGGCGACTCGCGCAGCCGGTCCCAGAGGCGGCCCTGCAGGCGCAGGCTGGACTCGGGGCTCAAAACCTTCTCCGCCGCGCCCATCAGGTAACTGCGGTTCCAGCTGCGTGACAGCGGATCTGACTGGCCGTTGGACTGGTGCACCAGCCCGAGGCCTGAGAGCCGGTAATTCCAGCCACCGGGCAGCGCGATCTGGTGCGGGTAGATGTAAATCAGCTCGGGCTCGTGGTCGGTGGCGCGAAACGGCCGCGACAGCGCCGGACTGAACAGCTGCCAGTAGCTCTGCTGGGTGTAGCCAAACCAGAGCGAATCCTGGTCGTCTTCGTCCACGTCGCCGTTCTTGAACAAGCCTTTGGCGAGCTTGGTGCGTACCGAGAGCTGGATCTTGGTTTCCGCATGCCGGTAGGCGGGCGGCACTGTATCACCGGCGACCGGGGGCGGCGTGACGCCACCAGACATCACAAAAGCCAGCGAAACCGGCCGGTAACCGCGCAGGGAAAAAGTATCGCAATCGGTGCCGCGCTGCAGTTCCCAAAACCTTGACAGCTCGGAATACTGGATATTGCGGCAGCCAATCGGTTTGCCGTCAGGCGCTTCGGTGTTGAGCGAGGGCAGCAGCAGGATTTGCGTGGCCGGCTGGCCGGTCGCCGGATTGGCCGGTACGGTGGTCGTTGAGGCCAGCGGCGTGTTGGCCGGCAACTGCGAATCCGCCCACTGCTGAAAACATGTCAACTGCGCCATATCGGTCTTGAGCGCCTGGCAGGCTTGCCAGCCCAGACTGGACGGGCGACTGGACGGCGGGGTAACGGCGGAGAGGGTTTGCGCTTGCGCGTGACCGGTTGCCAGCAGGCCAGCCGCCAACAGCAGGCGGCGCAGGGTGGAGGGTTTGAAGGTCATGGGTTTGCCGGAGCGTCGGTGTCTGGGAATCCAGGCCGCGCGATCAGGGTAGTTTGGTGAGCGTGAAAGGAACGTCGGCTGCATCCGGGCGCGCGCTGGCGCTGGTGTCTTTCCAGAGGCCCTGATAGACCTTTCCGCAGGAGCCCGCCACCATTTCACCATTCCAGGTGCCGGTGATGCTGATGTGGTCAGAGGATTCGTCGAGTAGCAGCAGACCCTCATCGAGGTCGCCAGCGAGTGCGGCCTGCGCAGCATGGCCGGCGATGGCGGGCGTGCCAGCCGCCTTCCCGAAATCACGGCTGACGCTGCCCGCCAGGCTCTCCGTGAATTCCGCGTGACGCTGAAGCAGCAGCGTGGCGCGCTCAGGCAAACCGGCGGGGGGATGGCTGAATTGCACAGACCACAGGCCATGCAGCTGTTCGGCTTTCATGCTGCTCGCCGGCAGACACGTAAATGCAGGTGTTTTCTGGGCGTTTGCCGTTGTCGCAAGGGCGCAAGCTGCTATTAAAAAAAGAGGAGAGAGAAACTGTTTCAAAGGCATGGATCGGTGAATGGCCCGGCCGGGGCGCACAAGGCTGGGCTGTGACAGGAAGCAATCGGGCGGGTCGCGCCACGCGAAAGCCAACCGGGCATGTTATCTGAAAGGCGCTGTCCGGTAATTTGCACCGCCAGGTCACCGGCTTTCGGCGCCAGCGGCGGCTACCCGTGCGTCAGCGGATTTTTTGGCAAATTCCGCGCGCAGTGCCTTGAGTTTTTCGCGCGGGTCTTCCCTGATGGTGGCTTTATCAAGCGCCATCTCGGCAATAAAACGGCTGGGCACGCCCGGAATCATGTCGCGGCCCTTTTTGCGTTTGCGCAGCCAGTTCACCGCCAGCGTGCGTTGCGCGCGGGTGATGCCGACGTACATCAGGCGGCGCTCTTCCTGCAGGCGCAAAGCAATGCTGCCGGTCTTTGCCGGGTTCGTGCCGTCGTCGTCTTCCAGCTTAAAGGGCAGCAGGCCTTCATTCACGCCGGCCAGCACCACATGCGGCCACTCCAGTCCCTTGGAGGCGTGCAGCGTTGAAAGCGTCACCACGTTCTGGTCGCCTTCACGCTCGCTGATGGTCGACAGCAGCGCTATCGTCTGCACCACTTCAAGCATGGTCTTGGCGGGCTTTTCGACAGTGGCGCCGGACGCATCGGCGATCTGTCCGCCGCAGCGCTGCGCCATCCAGTCGCAAAAGTCCATCACATTGTTCCAGCGCGCGCTAGCGACTTTTTCGCTTTCCTCGCCGTCATAAAGGTGCTTTTCGTAATCGATTTCCTTCAGCCAGTCGGTCAGAAAAGTGCGCGCGTCTTCGGCGCCAACGCAACGTTTGGCGCGGTATTCCAGGTCGTTCAGGTAGCGGCCAAACTCGCTGAGCGAGCCGACGGCCTTGGCCGGCAGCACCGAACTCAACGAGTGGCTGAACAGTGACTCGAACAGGCTGAGTTTGTAAGTGTCGGCAAAGGTGCTGAGTGCGCCCAAGGTGGTGTGTCCGATGCCGCGCTTGGGCGTCTTGATGGCGCGGATGAAGGCCGCGTTGTTGTCGTTGTTGACCAGCAGCACCATCCAGCAACACAGGTCCTTGATTTCAGCGCGGTCAAAAAAGCTCTGCCCACCTGACACCTTGTAGGGAATCTGCGCCTTGCGAAAAGCCTTTTCAAAGGGTTTGGCCATGTGGTTGGCGCGATACAGCACGCAGAAATCCTTCCACTCGCGGTACTGTCCGCCCTCGACCTGCAGGCTGCCCTCGGCGCGCAGGCTCTGGATGCGAGCGACCACGCGCTCGGCCTCGTGTTCTTCGCTGTCGCAATCGACCACCCGAACCGGCTCGCCTTCGCCCAGTTCGCTGAACAGGGTCTTCGGGAACAGCTTGGGATTCGGACCAATGACGTTGTTGGCGGCCCGCAGGATGGCGCTGGTCGAGCGGTAGTTCTGCTCGAGCTTGACCACTTTCAGGTTCGGGTAGTCCTGCGGCAGGCGTTTCAGGTTGTCGAGCGTGGCGCCGCGCCAGCCATAGATCGACTGGTCGTCGTCGCCCACGGCGGTGAAGCGGCCGCGTTCGCCGACCAGCAGTTTGAGGACCTCGTACTGGGTGGCGTTGGTGTCCTGGTATTCATCGACCAGCACATGGCCCAGCGCTGCCTGCCATTTGCTGCGCACGGCTTCGTGCTCCTGCAGCAATTTCAGCGGCAGGCCGATCAGGTCGTCAAAGTCCACGCTCTGGTAGGCGCTCAGGCGCTCTTCATAGTGCGCCATGATGCGCGCAATCAGCCGTTCTTCATCGCCGATGGCCTGCGCTTCGGCCTGGGCAGCGTTCAGTCCGCTGTTTTTCCACGCGCTGATGGTCCATTGCCATTGGCGCACGGTGGCTGCGTCGGTGCTTCCGCCCGCGTCTTTCAGGATGCTCGTCACATCGTCGCTGTCAAGAATTGAAAACTGCGGCTTCAGCCCCAGTGCCGCACCGTCCTGGCGCAGCATGCGCACGCCAAGCGCATGAAAGGTGCAGATCAGCACGCTGCGCGCCGCTTTGCCGATCAGGCTTTTGGCGCGCTCGCGCATTTCGGCAGCGGCCTTGTTGGTGAAGGTGATGGCGGCAACCTGATCGGGCCTGAGCCCGGCCTGGATCAGCCGTCCGATCTTGTGCGTAATGACCCGTGTCTTGCCCGAACCCGCGCCGGCCAGCACCAGGCAAGGGCCATGCAGGTAATTGACGGCTTCCTGCTGGGCGAGATTGAGTCCGGCGCCCGCAACCGAATTGGCGGAAAGTACGGCCGATGAAACAGGAGGGGGGGAAGACATGCAGGCGAAGGTAGGGGAAGGGTGCGAAAAAAGCGGAGGCGAGCCGGCATCATAGCGAGTCGCCATGCCGCCAGCCCTGCCGGTGACAATACGCGTTGTGCTAAGCATCCTCCTCGTTACCTTTCCCTTCTTTGCGCTGGTGCTGTGCGGCTACTTGGCCGCGCGCAGCCTCATGCTTCCCCATGCAGCGATTCCGGGGCTCAACAGCTTCGTGCTGTATTTTGCGCTGCCCTGCATGCTTTACCGTTTCGGCGCAAGCACGCCGATTGCGCAACTCCTTGATGCCAGCCTGGTGCTGGTTTATCTGGTTTGCGCGGTGCTGATGGTGGGTCTGACGATTGCCTTCTCGCGCCGGGGCCACCGCATGGGCTGGAACGATGCGTCCTTCGGTGCGCTGGTGGCCGCTTTTCCCAACACCGGCTTCATGGGCGTGCCGCTGCTAGTCGCGCTGCTGGGCGCGCCGGCTGCCGGCCCGGCGATTGTGACCATCGCCCTGGACATGCTGGTGACCTCATCGCTGTGCATTGCGCTGTCGCGCCTTGACGGCGCGGACCAGCACGGCGCGGCCAGGGCGGCGCGGCTGGCTCTTCGGGGCGTGCTGGCCAATCCGCTGCCATGGTCGATTGTGCTGGGCGCGTTGGCCTCGGCCCTGGGGTTTGTCTTGCCCAAGCCGCTCATGAGCACCGTCGGCCTGCTCGCCGATGCGGCCGCGCCAGTGGCTCTATTCACCATCGGTGCGGTGCTGGCGCGCTCCCAAATGAATAGCATGAAGCGCACCCCGCTGCGCGACTACGTGCCGGTGGCGCTCATGAAACTGGTGGTTCATCCGCTGCTGGTGGGCGGCGTAGGGCTGGTGGCGATTGCTGGGGGCCTGCCGCTGGACCGATTCGCCCTGACCGTGGTGGTGCTGGTGGCGGCCCTGCCCAGTGCCAGTAACGTGGCCATGCTGGCAGAGCGCTTCGGCGCTGACAACGGGCGCATCGCACGCATTATTTTGCTGTCAACGGTGCTGGCGTTCTTCAGTTTTTCGGCGGCGGTGGCCTTGCTGGCCTGAGGGCAAGGGCGCTGCTGGCGATGCGTCAGTGTTCGTGTCCGTGTCGATGATGAATGTCCGGGAAGTGGGGGTGCTTGTGCGTCACCACAGCGTGCGCATGCCAATGCGCGTGCGGCCCGGAGCCCTCCCATTCAAAGTCGTGCGGATGCTGGTGATGGCCGTCATGCGCATGGCGATGGGTGTGCGCCAGCGGCTCGTGCAGGTGCTCGTGATCATGCTTTTCAGTCAGGTGCAGCCAGACGCCCAAAGCCATGAAACCACCGGCCAGCCAGAACGCCGGCGTGGTGGCTTCGCCCAGCAGCGCCAGCGCCAGCGCAGCACCGATAAAGGGCGCGGTTGAAAAATACGCACCGGTGCGCGCGCTTCCCAAACCGCGCAGCGCCAGCACAAACAACACCAGGCTCAGTCCGTAGCCGAGAAACCCGACCGCCGCCGTCGACAGCAGCGTGAGGGCGTTTGGCAGCACCGCCCCGAGCGAAAGGGCCAGAACGGTATTGACCGTTCCGGCAATCAGGCCCTTGCTGCCGGCAATAAACAGCGCGTCCGAGGCCGACACCTTGCGGGTCAGGTTGTTGTCGATGGCCCAGCAAAGACAGGCTGCGGCGATTGCCAGCGGACCGGTCCAGCCGGAGGCAGCCATGGCACCCGCAGGCCAGGACAGCACCACCCCACCGGCAACAATGGCGAACATGCCCAGCACGATGCGGCGGTCAGCGTTTTCCTTGAAGACAACCCAGGCAATCACGGCCGTCAAAACCGCCTCCAGATTGAGCAGCAGCGACGCCGCCGAGGCGCTGGTGTGCGTCAGGCCAAAAAGCAGCGCCACCGGACCCAGAATGCCGCCAAAAAAGATCGCGCCCAGCAGCCAGGGCCACTCGGATCGGGCAAGCCCCGAAGCCTGCCAGCCCCGGTCCCGGACCAGCCTTGTCAGCGTCAGGCCCAGGCCGCTCGAAAGATAAAGCAGCCCGCCCAGCAGCACCGGCGACACCTCGCCGATCAGTAATTTGGCAAAGGGCGTGCTGGCGCCAAACAGGGCAGCGGCGAGCAGGGCGTAAACGATGTTGCGGTTCATGGGCGCATTGTCGGCGACTGGCGCGGCAGACTGGCGACGGTGCGCGTACCATGCGTCTGTAAGCTTTGCCTGACAGTCCCCCATCACGACAATCACGACAATCACCACCTTTAACGGCCTCATCTATGGACAACCCTTCTTCTTACACGCCGCCCGCGATCTGGACTGATACCCAGGCGAACGGTGGGCGCTTCGCCAGCATCAATCGCCCGGTCGCAGGCCCGACCCACGAAAAGCAACTGCCGGTCGGGCGACATCCGCTGCAGCTCTATTCGCTGGGCACGCCGAACGGCGTCAAGGTGACGGTGATGCTGGAAGAGCTGCTGGCAGCTGGCCACAGTGGCGCGGAGTACGACGCTTGGCTGATCCGGATCCACGACGGAGACCAGTTCGGCAGCGGCTTCGTGTCAGCCAACCCAAATTCCAAGATTCCGGCGCTGATGGACCATAGCGGGCCGGCGCCGATCAGGGTGTTTGAGTCAGGCGCGATCCTGATTTATCTTGCCGAGAAGTTCGGCGCCTTTCTTCCTGCCGACGGCGCCAGGCGCGCCGAGTGCCTGTCGTGGCTCTTCTGGCAGATGGGCAGTGCGCCTTTTCTGGGCGGAGGGTTCGGCCATTTCTACGCTTACGCACCGACCAAGATCGAATACGCCATCGATCGGTACGCCATGGAGGTCAAGCGCCAGCGTGATGTGCTCGACCGACGCCTCGCGCAGAGTCCCTATCTGGCGGGTGACGACTACACCATTGCCGACATGGCGGTATGGCCCTGGTACGGCACGCTGGTCAAGGGTCAGCTCTATGAAGCGGGTGAATTCCTGCAAGTCGAGACCTACACTCATGTGTTGCGCTGGACAAACCAGATTGCCCACCGTCCTGCCGTCCGGCGCGGTCGCATGGTCAACCGCACCTCGGGTCAGCCGTCCAGCCAATTGCACGAGCGCCATGATGCCGGCGACTTCGAAACCAGAACGCAAGACAAGTTGGCCGCGCCGCTTTGATGCCGGCTTGCTGTCCTTCCCTGTCCTGTCCTCTCGGCAAAACCCCATCATGATCACCCTCTACGACTGCATCACCGCTCCCAGCCCGCGCCGCGCACGAATTCTTCTTGCCGAAAAGGGGGTTGCGCATGAGACGGTTCAGGTGGATTTGAAGAATGCCGAGCAACTAAGCGGCCTCTACCAAAAAATCAATCCGCAGTGCACCGTACCCGCCCTGCGCACGGAAGATGGAGCCATGCTGACCGACAACGCAGCGATCACGGCCTGGCTGGAGGCCCGCTACCCGGAGCCGCCGCTACTGGGCATCAGCCCGAACG
>NZ_JABBPF010000200.1 GCF_012927415.1 Polaromonas sp.
GTTGAACAGGATGTTTGCGGCGTCCAGATTGGGGCAAATCAGGATGTTGGCCTCTCCCGTCAGCGTGGTCTCCATCAGCGAGCTCCGGCGAATCGGCTCTGACAGCGCGGCGTCGCCATGCATCTCGCCGTCGCACTCCACGTCGGGTGCGAGTTTGGCAAACAGCTCGCGCGCCAGCCGCATCTTGCGCGCCGAGGCATGCTTGGACGAGCCGTAGTTGGAGTGCGACAGGAAGGCCACCTTGGGCGGCAGGCCGAATCGGCGCACTGCCTCCGTCGCCATCAGCGCAATGCTGGCGAGCTGTTCGGCGCTCGGGTCTTCGTTGACAAAGGTGTCGGCGATGAATAACGTGTGCCGTGGCAGCATCAGCGCATTGAGCGTGGCAAAACCCGGCGCGCCCGGTTTCAGGCCGATCACCTCGCGCACATGGTCCAGATGCACATCAAAGCGACCATGCAGACCGCACAGCATGGCGTCGGCATCGCCGAGTTTGACCATCAGCGCTGCAATCGTGGTGGTGGAGCGGCGCACTGCCGCCTTTGCCGCTTCGGGGCTGACGCCGTCGCGGCCCAGCAGGTGGTGGTAGGTTTCCCAGTAATGGCGAAAGCGCGAATCGTCCTCGGGGTTGACGCACTCGACGTCCTTGCCCAGGCGCATGCGCAGACCGGCTTTGGCAATGCGCGCTTCAATCACGGCCGGCCGGCCAATCAGGATCGGCGTGGCAATGCCGTCATCAAGCACCAGTTGGGCGGCGCGCAGCACGCGTTCGTCCTCGCCTTCGGCATAAGCCACGCGCTTGGCGCTGGCAGCGCGCGCAGCACCGAAAACCGGCCGCATCAGCATGCCGGTGGAATAGACGAAACGGGTCAGACTCTGGCGATAGGCCTCCATGTCCTGGATTGGCCGGGTTGCCACGCCCGACGCTTCGGCGGCCTTGGCCACGGCAGGAGCGATGCGCAGGATCAGGCGTGAATCGAAGGGTGTCGGGATCAGGTAGTCGGGGCCAAACGACAGTTCCTGGCCGGCATAGGCCCGGGCCACTTCTTCGCTGATGTCGGCCTTGGCCAGGTTGGCAATTTCGCGCACGCACGCCAGCTTCATTTCCTCGGTGATCTTGCTCGCGCCGCAATCCAGTGCGCCGCGGAAGATGTAGGGAAAGCAAAGCACGTTGTTGACCTGGTTCGGGTAGTCCGAGCGGCCGGTGGCAATGATGCAGTCGGGCCGAACGGCCTTGGCCAGCTCGGGCCGGATTTCAGGCTCCGGGTTGGCAAGCGCCAGGATGATGGGCTTGGTGGCCATCGTCTTGACCATGTCCTGGCTCAAAACGCCGGGCGCCGAGCAGCCCAGAAAGACATCGGCGCCGTTGACCGCATCGGCCATCGTGCGTTCGTCGCCGTTTTGCGCGTACCTGGTCTTGGATTCGTCGAAGCCACCGGGGCGGCCTTCGTAGATCACGCCCTTGGAGTCGCAGACGTAGATGTTCTCGCGCCGCACGCCCAGGCCGACCATCACGTCCAGGCAGGCGAGGGCGGCCGCGCCGGCGCCGGAAACGGCCACGCGCACGCTGCCGATGTCCTTGCCGACCAGTTCCAGGCCGTTGAGCAGGGCCGCCGACGAAATGATGGCGGTGCCGTGCTGGTCATCGTGGAAGACCGGAATGTTCATGCGCTCGCGCAGCTTTTTCTCGATGTAGAAACACTCGGGCGCCTTGATGTCTTCCAGGTTGATGCCGCCCAGCGTCGGCTCCATGGCGGCAATGATGTCCACCAGCTTGTCAGGGTCGCGCTCGCTGAGTTCGATGTCGAAAACGTCGATGCCGGCGAATTTTTTGAACAGGCAGCCCTTGCCTTCCATCACCGGCTTGGCTGCCAGCGGGCCGATGTCGCCCAGGCCCAGCACGGCGGTGCCGTTGGTGATGACGCCGACCAAGTTGCCGCGCGAGGTGTAGTCGGCGGCCAGCGACGGGTCGGCCTGGATGTCCAGGCAGGGGTAGGCCACGCCGGGTGAGTAGGCGAGCGACAGGTCGCGCTGGTTGGACAGGGGTTTGGTAGCATTAACGGAAATTTTGCCGCGCGTGGGCAGACGGTGATAATCTCGCGCGGCTTCGCGTAGGGCAATTTCGGCGGGCGAAAGCTGCATGGTCATGACGTCTCCTGTGAATATTTTTTAGGACTGCGCAAATGCTGAAGGTTACTGCAACTGGCATGCGCCTGCCGTACGGCCTAACCCCTGCCCGGAGCAATCGGCTGGCGCGCACGCCCGTCACTTCTCCCTGCGTCCTGACCCTGGCATGTCATGGCGCCGTCATTTAGCAAGGTAAAAATGAGTCTTGTTCCACTTGTCCTCTCATCATGCATGTAAAGTCGAAAACCGCCATGAACCGCCGCCAGGCCCTGCAGGTGACCGCTGCAACCGGTGCCAGCCTTCTGGCGTGCGCTGCGCGGGCGCAGTCGCCGTCATCAACGGCGGCCAGCTATCCCGATCGCGCCGTCAAAATTGTGGTGCCTTTTGCGCCCGGTGCGGGCACCGACGCCATGGGCCGACTGATAGCGCAAAAGCTGGGTGAAGTCATGAACGCCACCTTTGTAGTGGACAACCGCGCTGGCGCATCCGGCGCGATCGGAACGCAGTATGTCGCGCAGGCGCCCGCTGATGGCTACACCCTGCTACTGGTTGCGTCACCGTTTACCACCGTGGCCGCTTCATTGCCAAGCGCCAACTACGACCCCTTGGGCCAGTTCACGCCGGTTGGCATGATTGCCAGCGGTCCCCTGGTCTGGGCGGCCAATATTAGGCTACCGGTCAACACAATGAAGGAGCTCGTCGCGCTGGCACGGCAGAAGCCGGGCCTTCTCAATTACGGCTCGGCCGGGGCCGGCGGGGTTAATCACCTGGTGCTGGAGCTTTTGAAAGCGCGAACAGGTATCTTCATCACGCACATCCCCTACCGTGGCGTCGCACCCGCCACCATGGACATGATTGGTGGGCAAATCCAGCTCATCACCGGGACCATTCCGGCGTTGTTGCCTTTCATCAAAAACGGCAGCATCAAGCCTTTGGCGGTGACCAGCGCGAAGCGATCCAGCGCCTTGCCCGATGTGCCCAGCATGACCGAGGCAGGGTTGCCGGGCATTGACGTGGTGAACTATTTCGCTCTCATGGCACCGGCGGGTACCCCCGTCGGCCTGGTGAATGCCCTGAACATGGCGATCAACCGTGTCGTCGCCTTGCCCGAGGTGGTGACACGTTTCAAAGCCGATGCAGTGGAAGCCGCGCCGGGCTCACCCGCATTGCTCGGCCATTTCATCGAGGCCGATTACCGTGCCTGGCGCAATGTGGTGAAGACCCAGAACTTGAAGATTGAGTAGCTTTTTGGCGACTGGGTCAATTTGAATCATGCGGGCCGCCAGGGGCCGCCAGGGGGCGCAGTGCGTAAAGCACCACGCGCGACAACGCTAATCTTGTCCCTCAGTAAGCGTGTCAAGCTGAAACCGGCCACTTTTATGCCACAACCAGGTGTCGGTGTACACCACCTTTCCCAACCGTGCGGGTGCGGGAAACGGAGCCGCCTGCCGGACGGTTCGCTCGATTTCCGCCATGACCTCAGGCGCATGTCGGGGTGCGCGCACCCAGTCCAGTCGGGTCAAGCGGCCGCTGCGGTCGATTTCCAAATTGAGCACCCCAATCGCGTACAGCAGCGGCGGCAGTTTGCCCATATATATGCGTTCGGCATTGAGGCCGTAAAGGTGAGTGGCACCGTCTTGCCGGTAAGCCCGGGCCGATGCCGCTGACGATGCCCGGGCTGATCCCTGGCTGCCCGGGACAGGGCCGGTGACGCCGGTGGCATCGGGTTCCAGCGGCTTGGCGGGCTCAGCAACAGGCGCAGCATCGGGCGCAAATTTGCAGGCGCTGACGACTGCAGCACTTGCCGCAAAAAGCAGCCTCAGCAACCAGGATCGGCGGGGTGTGGGTTCAGTCATGTCATGGCTCTCTTTTGAGACGGCTGGTGCGATGCTGTTGTTTGCCGATGAATCGCGGGAATTCACGCTTGATGCTAAGGTGGGAGGTATAAGACCGGGCGATATTTTTAGTTGAAGCTTTTGGTATTGTCCACCCTATTTTCCCCGTAATTGCATCAATGTTGACCAACAGCATAACCATGAATTCAGGCTATCGGGGCGGCAACGTACAACGCCTTTTCGTTCAGCTGGCTTTTCAACCGGCGGTCCTGGTGCGCGTTGAATCAACCCAGGGGTCAGTGCCGCGCGAGGTGGGCGCGTGGATGGCGGTTTTTTCCGGGACTCTCGTCGGCACCATCGGCGGCGGCCATCTCGAATATGCAGCGACTGCCAGGGCAAGGTCAATCCTGCAGGCCGGGCACGCCAGATTGGCCGGGGAGAAGGTGATTGAACGTTTCGTGCTGGGCCCCAGCCTGGGCCAGTGCTGCGGCGGCGTGGTGCATTTGCGGTTTGAACCGGTCAGTGCCGCCGACCTGCCTTTGCTCGCTCCGGGGCTTGCCGGCAAACTGCTGCCTGTGGCGCTATTCGGTGGCGGCCATGTCGGCCACGCGCTGGTACAGGCACTCGCGCCATTGCCTTTTTTGCTGACCTGGATTGATAGCCGCGACGGCGTGTTTCCGGTTGATGTACCCCCGCAAGTGGCTTGCGAGCATTCGGAGCCGGTGCAGGCAGCGGTTCAAGGCCTGGCGCCCCAGTCCAGGGTGCTGATCATGAGCTTCAGCCATGCAGAAGATCTTGATGTGCTGGCAGCCTGCCTGAAGCGCCAGCGCGGGCAGGCCGACCTGCCCTATATCGGGCTGATTGGCAGCAAAACGAAGTGGGCAACGTTTCGCCATCGGCTGGAGGCGCGAGGCTTCACTTCAGCCGAACTGGCCCATGTCACCTGCCCGATCGGTGTGCCCGGCATCACCGGCAAGGAACCGGCGGTGATTGCAGCGGCGGTGGCGGCGCAGCTGCTGCAATCCGTGAACGCGATTTAAAGCGCCCGCCAGGCGCGCCATTGCCCGTAGCGTCACCAGTCGGCTACCAGGCCTGCCGCACGTATCGACGTCTTTTCAAAGTGGGCCGCCAGATAGTCGACAAAAGCCCGCACCCGCGCCGAGACCTGGTGGCGCTGCGGATAGACGGCGTGGATATCAGCCGATGGCGTGCGGTAGTTTTCCAGCACCTGCTTGAGCCTGCCGCTACGCAGATAGCGGGCAATGTCCCACTCGGCGCGCAGCACGATGCCGTGGCCGGCGAGGGCCCAGTTCACTGCAATCTCGCCGTCGTTGGTGCTCAGCTTGCCGCGCACCTTGACGCCTTCCGTGCGCTTTCCCAGCGACAGGCGCCAGGTGCCGTATGCCTCATCGCCCTGGCGGATGCCGATGCAGTCGTGGCGGCCAAGGTCGTTCGGCACCCTGGGCGTGCCGTGTTTGGGCAGGTAAGAGGGTGCGGCGCAAAGCAGACGCCGGTTGGGGGCGAGCTTCCTGGCCAGCACGCGCGCATCGGGCGGCTCACCGAAGCGCACGCAGACGTCGAAAGCGTCCTCGCTCAACGGCGGCGGATCAACCGACAGCTGCAACCGGACTTCTACCTGGGGATGAAGTTTGGCAAACCCCGAAATCAGCGGCGCGATGTGGCTGCGCCCAAAGCCGAGCGTGGCGTTGACGCGCAACAGGCCCTTGGGCGTGGCGACTGCATTGGAAACCAGCTGCTCCATGTCGTCGATGTCGGCCAGGATGCGGCGTGCGTGCGCGAGGTAGGTTTCGCCTTCGGACGTGAGGCCGACCCGGCGCGTCGTGCGGTTGAGCAACTGCACACCGAGCCGGGCCTCCATTTGCGCCAGACGTTTGCTGACCGCCGGCGTGCTGACGTCCAGCTCGCGTGCGGCGACGGAGAAGCTGCCGCAGCGAGCCAGCAGGCTGAAAAAGGCCATTTCGGAAGGCGCGGAAATGGGGGTGGACATTGTTGAGTGAAAGTAAACAATGACATAACTTTAGCGGCTTGAATTGAATCGGGCAAGCACTAGAGTTGAGTCCGCTTTCATTTACCTTCAATCAACTCGGGCACCGTTTCATGAAAACCTACAAGATAGCCTGCATTCCGGGCGACGGCATCGGCAAGGAAGTCATCCCCGCAGGCCAGCAGGTGCTCGCGGCGCTGGCCGCCACGCAGAGCAACTTCGCATTCGAATTCAGCTCTTTCGGCTGGGGCGGCGACTGGTACCGCAAGCATGGCGTGATGATGCCGGAGGACGGTCTGGACCAACTGCGCGACAAGGACGCCATCCTGTTCGGCTCGGCCGGTGACCCGCATATCCCCGACCACATCACCCTCTGGGGGCTGCGTCTGAAAATCTGCCAGGGCTTCGATCAGTACGCCAATGTGCGGCCGACCCGCATCCTGCCTGGCATCGACGCGCCGCTCAAGCGCTGCACGCCGGAACAGCTGGACTGGGTCATCGTGCGCGAGAATTCGGAGGGCGAATACTCTGGCGTCGGCGGCCGTGTTCACCAGGGCCATCCGATTGAAGCGGCCACCGACGTATCAATGATGACGCGCGCCGGCGTCGAGCGCATCATGCGCTACGCCTTCCGGCTGGCCCAGTCGCGCCCGCGCAAACTGCTGACGGTCGTCACCAAATCCAATGCACAGCGCCATGCCATGGTGATGTGGGACGAGATTGCACTGCAGATCAGCAAGGAATTCCCCGACGTGCACTGGGACAAGGAACTGGTCGATGCCTGCACCGCGCGCATGGTGAACCGGCCTGCATCGCTGGATACGGTGGTGGCCACCAACCTGCATGCCGATATCCTGAGCGACCTGGCCGCCGCGCTGGCTGGCAGTCTGGGCATTGCGCCCACCGGCAATATCGATCCCGAGCGCCGCTACCCGTCGATGTTCGAACCGATCCACGGCTCGGCGTTCGACATCATGGGGAAAGGCCTGGCTAACCCGATAGGCACCTTCTGGTCGGCTGTGATGCTGCTGGAACACCTGGGTGAAAACGCCGCCGCGCAGCAGCTGATGCGGACCATCGAGCAGGTGACGGCAGATGCGTCCCTGCACACCCGTGATCTGGGCGGTAGCGCCACCACGGCGCAGGTAACGCAGGCCATCTGCAAGCGCATCGCCGCTACCGTGAAGCAGCCGCTGGTCGCCTGATCCGAAATTATTTCAAGGAGACAAGACATGAGAACACCACAACGGAACGGGCACTTTTTAAAACTGACCCATGCTGCGGCGATGGCTTCTGCGATGACGCTGTGCCTGGCAAGCAGTGCGGCGTTTGCACAGGCCTGGCCAGCCCGGCCGATCAGCCTGATCGTGCCCTTTCCCGCGGGCGGCACGACGGACGTGCTGGCGCGCGTCGTCGGGCAGGAGCTGGCAAAAAGCCTGGGCCAGCCGGTGGTGGTGGAAAGCCGACCGGGGGCGGGCGCCACGCTGGGTGCAGACTTCGTGGCCAAGGCAAAACCTGACGGTTACACACTGCTGATGGGCGCGGTGCACCACACCATCGCCACCAGCGTGTACCGCAAGCTGCCCTATGATTTTCAGAAGGATTTTGCACCCATCACCACCGTGGCGCTGGTGCCCAATGTGCTGGTCGTTAACCCGAATGTGCCCGCAAAAAATGTGAAAGAGTTGCTGGCGTTAGCCAAAAGCGAACCGGGCAAGCTGACGTATGGATCAAACGGCAACGGCACCGGCCAGCACCTGATTGGCGCGCAGTTCGAAGGTCTGGGCGGCGTGCAGCTGCTGCATGTGCCTTACAAGGGCAGCGGACCGCTGACGGTTGACCTGCTGGGGGGGCAGATCACCATGTCGTTTGACACGATCACGCCGGTATTGCAGCAGATCAAGCTCGGCAAGCTCAGGGCGCTGGCCGTCACCACCATCCGGCGCTTACCGGCATTGCCCGATGTGCCCACGCTGGATGAGTCAGGCCTCAAGGGGTTTGATCTGGGAACCTGGTTCGGCATCCTGGCACCGGCCGCGACGCCCGGGGAAATCGTGACACGGCTGAACACCGAGTTGGTGAAAATCATCAACTCGGTCGAGTTCCGCAAAAAAATGGCCGACATTGGCGCCGAGCCCATCGGCAATACGCCCGGGCAGATGGCGCGGCAGATCAGGGAAGACACCGAGCGTTTTGCCAGGCTTGTGAAGGACGCCAAGGTCAGCGTGGAGTGAATTCCGTCGGAGTCGGCTCGCTTCTCAGTTCCCGGACTGGCGACCATGTATGCTATGAAATAAATAGCTAACTGTGGCCATGAAAATTGGACATCAGGGCAAAATGATCAGAAGGCCGGGATTTTTACGACGTCTGGAGGCGTGGCTTGGCAGCGTTTGCCCCTCAATGCATGCTGGACTTCGAAAAAAGATTCAAAACCACCACGCCGGCAATGATGAGTGTCATGCCCAGCATGCCGGCCAGGTCAATCTTCTGGCCGTGAAAGAAGAAACTGGTAATGCTGATCAGCACGATGCCCAGGCCTGACCAGATCGCATAGGTCACGCCGGTGGGTATGGATTTCAGGGTCACCGTCAAAAAGTACAGCGCCATGCCGTAACCGATCACCGTGATGATCGAGGGCACAAGCCGCGTAAAGCTGTCGCTGGACTTGAGCGCCGTGGTGGCAATGACTTCAGCAATGATGGCGATGCCAAGCGCGAGATAGGAGTTCATGCCACTGATTTTAAGAAGCGGGCCGACCATCGCTCCTGATAAACCGCTACGGTAGCCGGGTTGTTGCCGGCTTACCACTGCACAATCCAGGATGGAGACCCTTTAATGACCAGCTCAACCTCAACCTCAACATCCATTTCCGCCGTCAGGGCGAACCCTCGCGAGTTTCTGGCTTTTTTGTATCAGGCCGCCGTCAGGCGAGCCCTGCCGCTTGAAAACACGGCCCGTTATCTGCCGAAACCTCCACCGCCTGGCAGCGGTGGCCGCACCATCGTGATTGGCGCTGGCAAGGCCGGTGGTTCGATGGCGCAGGCGGTTGAAGCCCTCTGGCCGGCAGATGCACCACTTGAAGGCCTGGTCATAACGCGTTACGACCATATTCCACCGCGCCCCGAAGGACTCAAGCAGCGTATCGAGATCGTTGAGGCCGCGCACCCGGTGCCTGACGCGGCTGGTCTGGCTGCCGCGGGGCGCATTCTGGCCATGGTGCAGGGCTTGACCGAAAACGACCTGGTGCTGTGCCTGATCTCGGGCGGCGGTTCGGCCCTGCTGACCTTGCCCGCCGCGGGTTTGAGCCTGGAGGAAAAGCAGCGCATCAACAAGGCCTTGCTGAACTCGGGCGCGAACATCGCCGAGATGAATTGCGTGCGCAAGCACCTCTCGCGCATCAAGGGCGGTCGCCTGGCCGCGGCCTGCGCGCCTGCCCGTGTCGTCACGCTGACCATCAGTGACGTACCGGGAGACGACCCTTCGATCATCGCCAGCGGCCCTACCGTGCCTGACGCAACCAGTTGCGCTGAAGCGCTGGCGGTTCTGAAGCGCTACGCTATTGAAGTGCCCGCTGCGCTGATGGCCGACCTTGAAAGTGGCGCGCTGGAAACCCCCAAACCCGGCGACGCCGCTTTTGAAGGCCATCAGGTTCACCTGATCGCCACGCCCCAGCAAAGCCTGGAAGCCGCTGCCGCCGCAGCGCAGGCCGCTGGTCTAGCCGCCTATATCCTGAGCGACGAAATGGAAGGCGAGTCACGCGAAGTTGGCAAGGTCCATGGGGCGCTGGCGCGCGCTGTGGCGCTAAAGGGCCAGCCTTTCGGCAAGCCCTGCGTGATTCTGAGCGGCGGCGAGACCACCGTCACGATCAGGGCGCAGGCAGCGGAAACGCCACGCGGCCGCGGTGGCCGTGCGGGTGAATTCTGCATGGGGCTGGCGCTG
>NZ_JABBPF010000187.1 GCF_012927415.1 Polaromonas sp.
AATGTGAACCCGGCGTAAGCCGACAACTTCGATGGAATCGAAGCCCCGATCTGTCGGGGCTTTTTTGTTTGCAAACTTGCCTTAACCACACCGCCCTGGCCGCGCCTATCGCATCATGAAATTTGTTGACGAAGCTTATATTGACATTGCCGCTGGCGATGGCGGGAGCGGCTGCGTCTCGTTCAGCCACGAGAAATACAAAGAGTTTGGCGGACCCAACGGTGGTGATGGTGGCCGCGGCGGTCACGTCTATGCGGTCGCGGACCTCAACCTGAACACCCTGGTCGACTTCCGGTTTTCACGCCGTCATGAAGCCCGCAATGGCGGACACGGCATGGGCTCTGACATGTTCGGCGCCAAGGGCGACGACATCATCCTGAAAATGCCGGTCGGCACCATCCTGACTGATGCTGAAACCGGCGAGGTTCTTTTTGAATTGCTGGTGCCCGGCGAGCAAATCCTGATCGCCAAAGGAGGTGATGGCGGGTTTGGCAATCTGCGCTTCAAAAGCTCGACCAACCGCGCACCGCGCAGCAAGACACCAGGCTGGCCCGGCGATCGCAAAAGCCTGAAGCTTGAGCTCAAGGTACTGGCTGATGTCGGCCTGCTGGGCATGCCCAACGCTGGCAAATCCACCTTTATCTCGGCGGTTTCCAACGCCCGGCCGCGCATTGCCGACTATCCCTTCACGACCTTGCACCCCAACCTGGGCGTGGTCCGGGTCGGCCCTGAACAAAGCTTTGTGGTGGCTGATTTGCCGGGTCTGATTGAAGGCGCTTCCGAAGGTGCGGGCCTGGGACATCTGTTTTTGCGGCACCTGCAACGCACTCGCCTGTTGCTCCATATTGTTGATCTGGCACCGTTTGACGAAAACGTCGATCCGGTCGCGCAGGCCAAGGCCATCGTGGGCGAGCTGAAAAAATACGACGAGGCTCTTTACAAAAAGCCGCGCTGGCTGGTGCTCAACAAGCTGGACATGGTCGACGCTGACAAGCGCGCCGCCGTAGTCAAGGATTTTGTCAAACGCTTCAAGTTCAAGGGCCCGGTCTTTGAAATTTCGGCACTCACGCGCGAAGGCTGCGAGCACCTGGTCAAGGCGATTTACCAACATGTCAAACTCGTGCAAAAAAGCGAGCAACCGCCAGAGGAAGAAATTGATCCACGCTTTGCCGAGCTGCCATCGGAGTTGCCCGAGCCCCCTGTCGCCGGCTGATGCCGGGATCTCACCGGGATCGGTATTGCAATAATATTGATAGCTACTTGTGACCGTATTCATTGGACCAGAGCCATATATTGCTGAATATTCTCCCTAAAACAAAGTCTCCTATGCTGCGCAACGTGGTCTCGATGCCGCCGCTATCGGCCAGTGGTGCGAGCAGCTCGCCACTCTGGTCAAGGATGGCCGGGAAGTCATCATGGTCAGCAGCGGTGCCATCGCCGAAGGTATGAAACGCCTTGGCTGGGCCAGCCGCCCCAAGGCCATTCATGAGTTGCAGGCGGCCGCCGCTGTGGGTCAGATGGGCCTCGTTCAGGTCTACGAAACCAAACTTCGGGAAAACGGCATTGGCAGCGCGCAAGTCCTGCTGACGCACGCCGACCTGGCCGACCGCGAGCGTTACCTCAATGCCCGCTCCACCCTGCTGACCTTGCTGCAGCTGGGCGTGGTGCCGGTCATCAACGAGAACGACACCGTCGTCAATGACGAGATCAAGTTCGGCGACAACGACACCCTGGGCGCGCTGGTGGCCAACCTGGTCGAAGCCGACGCACTGATCATCCTGACCGACCAGAAGGGCCTGTACACCGCCGATCCGCGCAAGGACCCTGCCGCCCGATTCGTGCATGAAGCCAAAGCCGGCGATGCCAGTCTCGAAGCAATGGCGGGCGGCGCCGGTTCGAGCATCGGCAGGGGCGGCATGATCACCAAGATTCTGGCTGCGAAACGCGCCGCCGGTTCGGGCGCCTCGACGGTCATTGCCTGGGGCCGCGAGCCGCAAGCGCTGGTACGGCTGATTCGGGGTGAGGCTATCGGCACGCTGCTGGTGGCGCAGACCCAAAAAATGCAGGCGCGCAAGCAATGGATCGCCGATCACCTGCAGTTGCGAGGTTCAGTCACGGTAGACCCAGGAGCTGCCAGCAAGGTGCGCGATGAAGGCAAGAGCTTGCTGCCGATCGGCATGACGGCGGTGGAGGGTGATTTTGCGCGGGGTGACGTGATTGCCGTCAGGGACACCGAAGGTGTCGAAATCGCGCGCGGCCTGGCCAATTATTCCAGTTCCGAAGCCCGGTTGATCTGCCGAAAAGCGTCTTGGGAATTCGAAAAGCTGTTGGGTTACACGGGCGAGTCAGAAATGGTTCACCGCACCAACCTGGTCCTCAGCCGTTAACTTTCAACCGTCAGCCGTTAGCTTTGGCCTATGGCTATTTCGTGATCCTGAAATTCGGATTTTGGAGCCGGCTGACCAGCACTTCAACCGATTGCGGAACCGTCGCGTTGTCACAGCCACCGGCCTGCGCAAAACGCAATGCGTACCTGGACGGCATATTGCCAAACAGCGAGCGCCATTCAGGCTTGCTGAGCATTTTCCACTCGCCTTCCGGCGAGTAGCGCGCGTAGGTCTTGAACTCCCCGGTTGAGCAACGTATGGCCTCGTACATCACGTTCCTCGCGCCGCTGGAACTGCTCGCTACCATGACATAGCGGATCAGACCGTCGCTATCGGAAATGCGTAGGGATGCCGGATCAACGCCATAGACCAGTGAGGAGTTGGGCGACACCTCAAACGTCACCAGCTTGCCGACATCAAAAGCAGGTGGCGGTGGGACATCGGTTTCCTTCCAGTCCGGATCATCGGGAGCGAGTTGGGCCCAGGCAGCAGGCGTCAGGCCAAGCAAAAACCCCAGAAAGAACAGGGAGACTGACTTGAATTTCATGCTTTCTCGTTTGCTCCGTCGGACCCGAAACTGGTTTGCGGATCCGGCTCAAAAGTCCCGCCCGGAGGCAATTCAAACGACCCGCCCGGGCGCGCGATGTAGGTGGCGACAAGGCTGTCGGCCGGGCAGCCATTTGACACAGCCGCGTGGCTCGCCAACAGATCACGCTGATGCAGGCCGCTACGCAAATACCGGTTACGCAGATCGGGACGCGCGTCAAACCTGAACTCCGCCCGAGGCACGAAACGCGACAGTTCGGTGAGCGCCATTTCATAGACCCCACGCTTGAATTCCACCACGACGTCGAGCGGCACCCAGTACTCGTTCCAGCGCCATGCATCAAACTCCGGATGATTTGTTGCGCGCAGATTCAAATCCCAGTCGTGACCGACCAGTTGGAGCAAAAACCAGATTTGCTTCTGGCCTTTGTAATGTCCGCGCGCGTCGCGGCGGATGAACCGGTCCGGCACCTCATAGCGCAACCAGTCTCGGGTACGGGCAAGCACCTGAACGTGCTGCGGGTGCAATCCGACCTCTTCGTGCAACTCGCGGAACATGGCCTGCTCGGGGTTTTCGCCCCTGTCAATGCCACCCTGCGGGAACTGCCACGAGTGGGTACGGATGCGTTTGCCCCAAAATACCTGACTTCTCTGGTTGAGCAAGATGATGCCGACATTGGGCCGAAAACCGTCCCGGTCAAGCATAATCAAACCTCAAATTTTTTAAACTGAGTCCATTATGCACAGCGAAGGCGCCCCCGCCAAGCGCACAGCCGGACGACAGCCTCCAAACCCAGAAAAATAGCGCATGAAAGCCTCCCAGTTCTTCATTTCCACCCTCAAGGAAGCCCCGGCCGATGCAGAAATCGTCAGCCACCAGCTCATGACGCGCGCCGGTCTGATCAAGAAGCTGGGTGCCGGCATTTACAACTACATGCCCATGGGGCTGCGCGTGATCCGCAAGGTCGAAGCGATTGTGCGCGAGGAAATGAACCGCGCCGGTGCGATTGAAATGTCCATGCCCGTGATCCAGCCCGCCGAGCTCTGGCAGGAAACCGGTCGTTTTGAAAAGATGGGCCCCGAACTGCTGCGTATCAAGGACCGCCATGGCCGCGATTTTGTGGTTCAGCCGACCAGCGAAGAAGTCATTACCGACGTGATGCGCCAGGACATCCGCAGCTACAAGCAGCTGCCCAAAAATTTCTACCAGATTCAGACCAAGTTCCGCGATGAACGCCGCCCGCGTTTTGGACTGATGCGGGGGCGCGAGTTCATCATGAAAGACGCCTACAGTTTTGACCGCGACCAGGCCTCGGCCAAAGTCAGTTACCAGAACATGGCGCAGGCCTACCGCCGGATTTTCGACCGCTTTGGCCTGACTTACCGTGCGGTGGCCGCAGACAGCGGCGCGATCGGCGGTGATTTGAGCGAAGAATTTCAGGTAATTGCCGCCACCGGTGAAGACGCGATCGTCTACTGCCCCAGCAGCGACTACGCGGCAAACATGGAAAAAGCCGAAGCGCTGGCGCCTGCCGGACCGCGCAAGGCAGCAGTGCATGCGATGACCAAAACGCCAACCCCCGGCAAGGCCACCTGCGGCGATGTCGCTGAATTGCTCGGCATCCCGCTGCAAACCACCGTCAAGTCGCTGGTACTGGCCACTGACCAGACCAATGAAGCCGGTAAAATCATCAAGTCCCAGGTCTGGCTGCTGCTGCTGCGCGGCGATCACGACATGAACGAAGTCAAGGTTGGCAAGGTGCCCGGGCTGGATGCAAGCTTCCGCTTTGCCAGCCTGACCGAGATTGACGAGCACTTTGGCTGCGAGCCTGGTTACCTGGGTCCGCTGAACCTGAAAAAACCGGTAAAACTGCTGGTGGACTGCGAAGTGGCCAATCTGACCGACTGGGTTTGCGGTGCCAACCAAGCCAATTTTCACCTCCTGGGGGTCAATTGGGGCCGCGACCTGCCTGAACCGGATCTGGTGGCCGACATCCGCAACGTGGTCGCTGGCGACCCATCACCCGATGGCAAGGGCGTGCTCGCCATCGAGCGCGGCATTGAAGTCGGCCATGTGTTTTACCTCGGCACCAAATACAGCCAGGCCATGAACGCAACTTTTCTCGGCGAAAACGGCAAGCCGCAATTTATGGAGATGGGCTGCTATGGCATCGGCATCACCCGCCTGCCAGCAGCGGCGATCGAGCAAAATCATGACGAACGCGGCATCATCTGGCCCGACGCTATTGCCCCTTTCACAGTGGTGATCTGCCCGATCACGCCTGACCGTTTCCCCGATGTCAAGGCCGCGGCGGAACAGCTTTACAGCGAGTTGCTGAGTGCCGGTGTAGACGTCATCCTCGATGACCGCGGCGAGCGGCCCGGTGCGATGTTTGCCGACTGGGAGCTGATCGGCGTGCCGCATCGCGTCACTATCGGCGATCGCGGCCTGAAGGACGGGCATATTGAATACCAGCACCGTCGCGACACGGAGGCGAGCAAGGTGGATGCGGCCGGCGCGCTGGATTTCCTCAAGGGAAAACTGGCTCTGTGAAACCGGCATGCCTATTGCCCCCGTCCGGTGACCGTGCCAGTGCCAGTGCCCAGTCATAAGAATTCCGGCGATTCATCGCATGTTTCTAGAAGAATATGCCTTACGTCCTTGTCTTTCGGTTGTTTGCCGCTATTATTTTCGGAGCAGGCACAGGCCGGCGCGCAGGTTGAAGAGCCACTCATGGATTCGGTGCGCTCGGCGCTGAGCTCTGCCATCGCCAACCAGGCACCGCCGGTACCCGAATTCCGGGACACCGAAAGCAAACTCGTCTATCTGCGCTGGCTGAGCGCCATGAGCGACCGGCTGAAAAAGAAAAAACCGGAGTGGCAGATCCGCAAAGAGTTTTTGCAAACGGTCTGGTACGAAAGCAGGCGTGCCGGGGTGGATGTGACGCTAGTCATGGGCCTGATCCAGGTCGAGAGCAATTTCCGAAAGTTTGCTGTGAGCAGCGTTGGAGCGCGCGGCTACATGCAGGTGATGCCCTTCTGGACCCGCGTGATTGGTGATGGCGACGCTGGCAAGCTGTTTCACATGCAGACCAATTTGCGTTTTGGCTGCGTGATTCTTCGCCATTATCTGGACCGAGAGCGCGGCGACAACTTTTTGGGCCTCGGCCGCTACAACGGCAGTCGCGGCCGTGCGCCCTACCCCGAAGCGGTCTTTGCGGCGCGGCGCAACTGGCTGTTTGATGGCCACCTTGTCGGGTAACGCGGCTTTGGCAGCGCGCTGCCGGCAGTGCTTGCAGGATTTCAGCCGGAAGTAAACGCGGTATCGGCAAATGCTTCAGGCAAGCGTGACACCATGACCTGGTCGATGCGGTAGCTATCGACATCGAGCACCTCGAACTTGTAGCCGCCCCAGCTCACGCTGTCGGTGCGTCGAGGTATGCGGCGGAGCATCACCATCAGAAAACCGGCCAGGGTCTCGTACTCCCCGGCATGCGGCAAATGATCGAGGCCAAGCGCGCGCAACATATCTTCAATTGGCGTCACGCCATCAATCTGCCAGGAGTTCTCATCGCGCTTGACAATCAGATCCTCATCTAAGGGCGACACCAGATCGCCCATAACGGTGCTCATGACGTCTTTGAGCGTGACCACGCCCACCACCAGACTGTATTCGTTGAAGATGACCGCAAAGTCTCCGTGAACCTGGCGAAATTGCTCCAGCACTTCAGACAGCGTCAGCCGATCGGGCACGATCAGCACCTTGCGTACCAGGCTGTCGTCGGCCAGTGAAATCGGCTGGCTGTTGAGCACCCGCTGAAACAGGTCCTTGGCGTCCACGTAGCCGACCACATGGTCGATATCGCCCTCGCACACCGGATAGGTCGAAAACGGTTCGGCGGCAATCCGAAGGCGAATCACCGAATCCAGATCATCACGCAGAAAGAACGCAATGCGATCGCGCGGTGACATGGCGCTGCCTACCGTGCGGGTATCCAGTTCAAACACATTGGTGATCACCTGCTGCTCGCGCGCCGCCAGCACGCCGGCAACCGCGCCGGCCTCCATCATGGATAGGATGTCACCGGACGTAATACGGTCATCGCGCAGTGAGGACAGTCCAAACAGGCGAAACAGCGCGTCTGCCCAGCGGCTGTAAACCACGCAAGGGGACGCATCAGCGTCATGCACACCGCCATCGGTTGCGAAACGCGGATGGCGAGGAGTTCGGGTGTCGCCATGCCCAGACGTTTGGGAAACAGGTCCGCGAACAGAATGAACAGTGAGGTGACAATCAGGAACGAGCCGAGAAACCCCATCGTCTGAGCCGTGGGGGCCTCCAGCCAAAGTTCAAAAAAAGCTACGAAATGAGGGCTTAGTGCTCCTTCGCCGACGATACCGCCGAGAATGGCAACGACGTTCTGGCCGATTTGTACGACGGTGAATAGTCTCCCGGTTGTTCCTGCACGCGCAGCACGCGTTCCGCGCGGACGTCACCATCGTCAGCCACCTGACGCAAACGCAGGCGGCGCGAAGCCGCGAGGGAAATTTCCGAAACTGAAAAAAAGGCACTGGCCGCAATCAAGAGGCCAATGACGAAAAGACTTTGATACACGGTCATGGACAAAAGATTTGGTGCCCTTGAATGGGCGACACGCAGATTTCTGAGTGTAGCTGCGCGGCCTACCGCCAAACCGGCTTAGCCGTGCAGCAGCGCACCCAGGCCGGAGCTCCCGCGCTCCTGCGCAAACCACTGCAGCACCGGAATCGTGCCTGGCAGTATGGGCTGAACGGTTACAGGCAGGTTTTGCCAAGAAAATGACTGGCCTTCGTGCATCTGCAACTCGCCCGTCCAGTCAAACACCTTGCAAAAGTTGAGCCTGACCAGCGCATGCGGATAGTCGACCATTTCGACCTTCCACGGGTGGACGGTACCCGCGATGATGCCTATTTCTTCCCGGAGTTCACGACGCAGCGCCCGCTCGACGCTTTCGCCCTGCTCCAGTTTTCCGCCGGGAAATTCCCAATAACCCTGGTAAACCTTGCCGGTTGGGCGTGAGGTCAGCAAAAACCGGCCATCGGACTGGATCAACACACCCACAGCCACCTCCACCGCCTTGCGGTCTACACCGCCTGCGCGGGGCTCGGCAGCGTCTGCCATCAGCATCGGGCTCACTGGGGCGTGCCGGCCGGCCGCTGGCCGGCGTAGTCCCGTGCAAACTGATAGGCCACGCGGCCGCTGCGCGAGCCGCGCTCGAGCGCCCACACCAGCGAAGCCGGACGTGCCGCTGCGATGGCTTCGGAGGCCACCCCAAACGAGGACAGCCACTGGGCCACGATGGCAAGATATTCGTCCTGACTGAAAGGATAAAAACTCACCCACAGACCAAAGCGCTCCGACAGCGAAATTTTTTCTTCCACGACCTCACCGGGATGCACCTCGCCGTCTTCGGTGTGGGTGTAGGTGAGGTTCTCCATCATGTATTCTGGCAACAGGTGACGGCGGTTGCTGGTGGCGTAAATCAGCACATTCGGCGTGGCCGCGGCGATCGAACCATCCAGAATGGACTTGAGCGCCTTGTATCCGGGCTCGCCTTCTTCAAAGCTCAAGTCATCACAAAAGACGATAAATTTTTCTGGCAGGCCTGACACCACGTCGACGATATCGGGCAAATCGGTCAAATCCGCCTTGTCGACTTCAATCAGCCGCAAACCCACGGCCGCATATTCGTTCAGGCAGGCCTTGATGAGCGAGGATTTTCCGGTACCACGCGAGCCCGTTAACAACACATTGTTGGCGGGTTTACCGCTGACGAACTGCTCGGTGTTGCGCCTGATTTTTTCTTTCTGACCTTCAATTTCCTTCAAATCCGCCAGCCGCATGACGCCCAGTTGCCGGACCGGTTCCAGCGAGCCGTGACCTGAGCCGCGTTTGCGGTACCGGTAAGCAACGGAGGCATTCCAGTCCGGCGCCGATAGGGGTTTAGGCAAAACCAACTCGATCCGCGCCATCACGGCCTCAAGCCGTGTCATCAGACGTTCAAACTGCTCGTTCATGCTCTGCAACCTTGCGGCTTAACTGCGGTAGTCCGCATTGATCTTGACGTAGTCATAAGACAGGTCGCAGGTCCATACGGTGTCAGCCGCTTCGCCCCGGCCCAGCACCACCCGCACGGTAATTTCGCTTTGCTTCATCACGCGCTGGCCGTCAGCCTCAACGTAGTCTGCATGACGACCCCCGTTTTTGGCGACCAGCACATCATCAAGGTACAAATCGATTCGGGTCTGATCCAGATCGGCGATGCCGGCATAACCCACCGCTGCCAGAATACGGCCCAGATTGGGGTCGCTGGCAAAAAACGCCGTCTTGACCAAGGGTGAATGCGCAATCGCGTAAGCCACCTGCCGACATTCCTCACCGGTTTTTCCGCCTTCGACCCGTACGGTGATGAACTTGGTCGCGCCCTCGCCGTCCCGCACGATCGCTTGCGCCAGCTTTTGCGCAATCGCCATCATGGCGGCGCGCAAAGCCACGCCATCGGGGCTGTCGAGCGACGTCACCGGTACGTGTTTTGCCCGGTTTGTTGCCATCACCAAAAACGAATCGTTGGTGGAGGTATCGCCGTCGATGGTGATGCGATTGAAGGAGGCCTCAGCCAGCTCTCTGGCCAATTGCCCCATCAATTCCTGGGACACGCAGGCATCAGTCGCCAGAAAGCCCAGCATGGTCGCCATGTTGGGCCGGATCATACCCGCGCCTTTGCTGATGCCGGTGATGGTGACGGGCACACCGCCCAGCGTGAGCCGGGTGGAAAATGCCTTTGGCACCGTGTCGGTGGTCATGATGGCTTCAGCGGCGTTGGCCCAGTTGTCAGCCCTGGC
>NZ_JABBPF010000215.1 GCF_012927415.1 Polaromonas sp.
ACCGACAGCGGCGATTGCAGCGGACCAAAGAGCGCGCGCAACGTGTTGATGCACCCGGACGTGGACGCTGCCGTCTTTGAAGTGGCGCGAGGCGGCGTGCTGCGCGAAGGCCTGGGTTTTGACCGCTGTCAAGTTGCCGTGGTGACCAACATCGGCAGCGGCGACCACCTGGGACTGAACTACATCACCACGGTGGAAGACCTGGCCGTGCTTAAACGGGTGGTGGTCCAAAATGTGTCGCCTACCGGTTATGCGGTTCTCAACGCCGCCGACACCATGGTTACCGACATGGCGCGGGCTTGCCCCGGCAAGGTGATCTTTTTTGCCACCGACCGCCACCAGCCGCTGATGGCGACTCACCGCGCGCAGGGCAAGCGCACGGTGTATGTCGATGGCCCCGTGCTGGTAGCCGCCGAAGGTTCCTGGGTTGAGCGGATTGCGCTGAACAACATTCCCGTCACTCGGGGCGGAAGCATCGGCTTTCAGGTCGAAAACGTGATGGCTGCAGTGGCGGCAGCGTGGGCCGTGGGCATCACCTGGGACACTATCAAAAGCGGCCTCGCCAGCTTTGTCACGGACTCGCACAATGCGCCGGGCCGCTTTAATGTGATGGACTACGCCGGCGCGACCGTCATCGCGGATTACGGTCACAACCCCGACGCCATGCGCGCCCTTGTGGCGGCCGTTGACGCCATGCCCGCGCAGCGGCGCAGCGTGGTCATCAGCGGTGCCGGCGACCGCCGCGACAACGACATCCGCGACCAGACCGTCATTCTTGGCGACGCCTTTGACGACGTCATTCTCTACCAGGACGCCGCCCAGCGCGGCCGTGCCGATGGAGAAGTCATGGCGCTGCTACGTGAGGGGCTGGCAGGCGCCGTCCGGACAAAAAACATTGACGAAATACGCGGCGAATTTCTGGCTATTGACACGGCGCTGGCGCGACTGCAACCGGGTGACCTGTGCCTGATTCTGGTGGATCAAGTGCAGGAAGCGCTCGACCATCTGGCGGCGCGCGTGGTCCAGGCCAAAGAAAAATTGAGCAGCCACTGATTCTCATACCCCAACTACCCCGGCTACCCCCCCGGATTCCATGCCCATATCGACTCAGGTCCATATAAATCGGCTTCAGTTAGCTATTTATTTGATAGCATTGTTGTTTTTCATGGCGCTGTCGTGCATAAAATCGGCCCCATGACCTGGAACGCGACGCTGGAACTGGACTACACACGGCGAGCCGACAAGACGGTCGCTCACTTTCGCCACAGCGGCCCGTTGCGGATCTTGCAAAGCCTGTACCCGGAAGGCGATGAAATATGCCACAACGTCATCGTTCATCCACCCGGCGGGCTCGTGGGCGGCGATACGCTGGATTTGAAATTCAGCGCTGGCGCCGGCGCGCATGGCTTGGTGACCACGCCCGGTGCCACGCGTTTTTACCGCTCCAGCGGCGCGTTTGCGCTGCAGCGAACGCATCTCTCGCTGGCGGCGGGCGCGCGACTGGAGTGGCTTCCGCTCGAAACGATTTGCTACAACGGTTGTCTGGCCGAGAACCGCCTGACCATGACATTGGCCCCCGGCGCCGAGTTGATCGGCTGGGACATCACCGCTTTCGGCTTGCCCGCCGCCCACCAGCCCTTCGAGCTCGGCAGTTTTTGCCAGCATATTGAAGTGCCCGGCGTTTGGCTGGAGCGCGCGCGCGTGGCCGCCGGCGATACCCTGCTTTTGAACAGCCCGCTGGGCTTTGCAGGCCACCGCTGCCTGGCGTCGCTCTTTTTTGTGGCCGGGAGCAAGATCGATCGCAATCGCAAGCAAGAGGCTCTGGACGTCGCGCGGCAGGTGATCGAGGTGCACCCATTGTCAGCAACGGCGGGTGCCACCAGCCCCGACGGAAAAATTGTCGTTGTCAGGGTACTGGCGCCCATGGTCGAGCCTGCCATGGCACTGCTCAGGCAGGTCTGGCAAGCCTGGCGTGGTCATTTCTGGCAGAAAGCGGCATCCACACCACGCATATGGTCAATGTAGCCAAAGGCAATGCCTTGCGCAAACCGTTTGCGAACCCGGCTCCACCGTATTTCGCCGTCTTTATCGGTTCGCGGACTTATTGCCGTTGAGAGACCTGTCCTACAGATGAATCGGGCATTGGACACGGCCTAATCACTGTATTTCCTGTCAGAAAAAAAAAGCCTGAACAGTTAATCTCAACTAATAACTAATTCACCAGGAGTTTGAATATGCCAACAGCGACCAAATCCCGTTTCCCGCGCCCTGCACGGCTACACCGCTTGGGCAGAGGCGTGACTTACTTCGGTTTTGCCGCTCTGCTGGCAATGACGGCTGCAACGGCACAAATGGCTTCTGCGCAAATAACCGCAGGTACCACCGGCATTGATGCAACAGGTAACGCCAAAAGTGAAATGGCATTTTGCAACAGTGGGAAAAGCCAACAGGCAAAGGCCACCTGCATGACAGAGGTCCGCAATGCCAATGCAGAAAAGCGCGCAGGCAAGCTGGGCGGTAGCGGAGATCTTGCTGCGAACGCCCTGAAGCGTTGCGAGGTTTTCAAGGAAGCTACCGATCAAAGTGCCTGCCAGGCACGCGTCATGAGCGAGAACAAGGCGCAGGGCAGTATCGCCGGTGGCGGCGTGCTTCGCGAAGCGGAAACCGTGGTGCCTGCAGCACAGTAACTGCTGCCATCCACCATTCAGGTGCCGCAATTGGGCATCGTAGAGGCGAAAAATGTGGGTCATTCCCACTTTTTTCGTTGTGTCGGGGAGGGTTGAGTTGTTGGGCTTTCTGGGACTAAATTGCCACAAGCTGCCAAACCCGATTGATCTGCGTATCTTTGCCAGCGCCCGGGCATGAATTCGCCTCGCTGCATGACTCGATAATCTGGGTCTGGAATTTTCTTTCCGTTGAATTCAGTGCTATCAGTTCTTGTGGGAATGTGGTCCATCAAGGGCTTGAGCGGCGCGATCTTGCCTAGGCCGTTGCGGCCTATCAGTGCCGTTCCCTTGCCGAGATGGGCCTGCAGGTTGACATCGGAAGTTTGCCCTTGAGCGTCAGAAACAGGCTGCTGCGCGTGCACTTTCTTGGTCCGTCATGCCGATCACGGATGCATCCAGTAGCAGCAACTTCAGACCTTGCCCCGGTAATAAGCCGATTTCCAGGCGCCATTTGGGGAGATGCAGCGCAACTCGTTTCGTGCGATGTCAAGGCAAAGCTTGTTGACGACCTTGAAGTCGCCCAGGCAAGCGCTCAAATCTTCCAGGTCGATAACGCGGCCTTGCGCCATGTCCACCTCGTCCGGCAGCCCGGGTGGCGATCTTGATAGAGCTCGCTGGGTTCACTTCGTTTGGGTTGACGCTACAGACCTGCGACACGCACACAGCGCGCCAGCGACACCGTACATGAAGATCTAATCACCCCGTTCGTCAGTTTGTAGTCAGCAGGCTTCAGCACCGGCCAAACTTGTTGCCGACCAGTCACTTGGCAAACAGTACAACCCCAACAGCGCCAGCCGGCTGAGTACAAGAAGGTGTCGATTTGTATGGTTGAGGTGATCAGGGGAATGTTGAGGATGTGCTTGAAAACGGTAAAACCGTTGTTGCTGCCAAGGTCGATTTCATCGTAAAAAAAACAGCATCATGGTTGCAAACGTCATGGCCCGGGTGATGGTGGAAAAGTACACCCTTGCACCGGCTCGTCAGCCTTCTTGCCATTGCCGTCGATGTAATTTTCTCCGGGGGCGTCTTTTATGCAGCGATGCTCCGATTTTGGATATCGCAGGCGAATGAAAAAAGATTCCGGCCGACTTACACCGCACAATCGACATGAACGGATTTGCGAGCATTTGCCGCCCAAGCTTTTGACGCATTGGCTTTTTGTGACAACACGCGGCGACCTGCGGTTGCAATCATTGCCATTGCCGGCTTGCCTCACGTTCTCAACCATGCGGGCGGTATGTCGAAGATGAATCCCTCCTCTTGGCCGGAAGACAAACAATCCTTCGCAAACCAAAAGGCCTTGGCGGCCCGCCCAAACACCAGGGCAGAAAAATGACTAGCATAAACACAGTGTTTATAAATAAGGACTTTCAACCATGCCACATGCTCTGGCCTACTCCGCCAAATCACCGACCGCCCCGCTCACAAGCTTTTCTATCGAGCGTCGTTCGCCCGGTCAGCTCGATGTAGCGATCGAGATTCTGTTCTGCGGCGTTTGTCACTCCGACCTGCACACGGCGCGCAATGAATGGGAAAACACCATTTACCCGTCAGTGCCAGGCCACGAAATCGTGGGCCGCGTGACGGCCGTGGGTGATCTCGTGTCGAAATTCAAGGTGGGCGATATTGTCGGCGTGGGTTGCATGGTGGACAGCTGCCAGCACTGCAAGCCCTGCGCTGACGGACTGGAGCAATATTGCGAAAACGGCTTTACCGGCACCTATAACGGCCCCGAACAAGGCACGGGCGCCAATACCTATGGTGGCTACTCCAGCCACATTGTGGTGCGCGAATCATTTATTCTGCGTGTCTCGCATGCCGAAAATGATCTGGCGGCCGTGGCGCCGCTTCTGTGCGCCGGCATCACGACCTATTCACCGCTGCGCCAGTGGAAGGTCGGCCCGGGACAAAAGGTGGGCATCGTCGGGCTGGGCGGTCTTGGCCATATGGGGGTGAAGATCGCAGCTGCTCTTGGAGCCCATGTCGTGCTGTTTACCACCTCTGCCAACAAGCGAGCGGACGCCTTGCGCTTGGGCGCCAAGGAAGTTGTCGTCTCGAAGAATGCCGAAGAAATGGCGGCTCATGCGGGCAGCTTCGATTTCATCCTGAATACAGTAGCAGCGCCACATAACCTGGATGCTTTCCTGGTTCTGCTCAAGCTCGACGGCACCATGACGCTGGTGGGCGCTCCAGCCAGCCCGCACCCCTCGCCCGGTGTGTTCAACCTGATCATGAAACGCCGGCGTTTGGCGGGATCGTTGATCGGCGGCATCCGCGAGACGCAGGAAATGCTCGATTTTTGCGCGCAGCACGGCATCGTTTCCGACATCGAATCGATCCGTATGGACGAGATCGAGACGGCCTATGAGCGAATGCTGAAGAGTGATGTCAAATACCGTTTTGTTGTCGACATGGCAACTCTCAAAAACTAGTTAACCTGGACCCAAAAAGGCTTCTTGCGCTGAGGATTATCGGAAATTCAGTTTGACATCTGCCGGCTTCAGCGCATAGAAGGTAACAGTGCACTTTCTGCCATGTCCTGTGCCTATTCGTGCCTTGCATGCAGAGCAGCTTGCGCCTGTTACTGACGATAGGCGCTGAGCCGCTTTCAGGGCGTTAAGTTTGCGCAGCGAGGTTCGGCCACAGCGCTCCAGTGATGTCTGTTTTAATCCGGTTTTCGACTTTCGTCTTCTTCATCTTCCTCTTCATCGCCTGCAAGATCTTCAACCACTGCGCCAACCTCAATCGGCAAAATTTCTGGCAAGGAGCCGGCACCTAGCCCTTCTTCAATGCGGTCAGGAAGGATGTCTGCATCTTCACGATCCATGCCGGAGCCTGCAGAGGCACGCTCGCCAGTGCCGGCTGCATCGCTGTCGCTGGACATTTCGCCCTCGCCATAAGCGCCTTGTGCATCACTGCCGCTGTCGGAATTGTCACTCGGGCCCAAGGCATCGGTGTCTTTTCCGGTCACCTGCTCGGGAAGGTGTGTACCGCCGAGAATGCTGCTGGTTGCCATGGCGCTCCTTGAATTTTTTTACGGACCTCTGATTCTCCGAAAAGAAGGAAAAACCTGCTGTGGGACAGCTCATCCCATTCATGTCAGCGGCGGTCCCGGTCTGGCATGGCCTGCGCGCCGGAATCAGCCCAAACCAGCAAGGAGGCCGGACTAACGCCCGGCAGGCGCTATTAAGTCGATAGCTAATAATGCCGATGAATATTGGACCAGAGGCTTTTTAGGCAAGTTTTTTACCCTGCATGGCCCAAAAGGTATGGTTGACTAAGTGAGCAGGGGTTAGAAAGCGCACGACCCCCTGTTCAGGGAAGGTGCTCATATTCAACCCTCTGACAACGGTGCCGAAAATGCCAAGAACGGTGTCTGTTGCGGCTAGGTATGTAAACAGACGAAACTTTTGGCAAGTTTATTTGCCCCCGCCCTTCACTTTGATTCCAATTGGAAAGTCCGTGGCTGCAACACCCTACCTTCGCACAGCCGCCATAACCAGAACCACGAGAACCAGAACCACGAGAACTTCAGTGTTCCAACCCATAAAGATATTTTCCGTTCATCAGGTGACGGCATACGTCCATCCCACTGGTACCAAATATCAGGCCCAGGCGTGGTCTGTCCTGCTCACCTTGACTTTGGGCGCAACACTACTGGCCATGAGCATCCATGCCAGAGCTGCAGAACCCGGCAGCGCTAAACCCACACAACCGGCTTTGCAAGTCGGAGAAGCACCAGACAGAGCTACCACCGCCGTGGCACGCACAGCGCCCAAATATGCAGCACAAGACGTTGAGCGAGCCTTTGGTTTTCTGGATTCCAACCACGACGGCAAGATAAGCCGCGGGGAAGCTGCGGGCTTCAAAAACGTAGCGAAATATTTCGATGCCGCGGATTCCGACAAAGACGGCACCCTTTCGCGTGAGGAATTTGACAATGCTTTGAATGGAGCCAGGCCCCAGTAACAGCTCTGCAGAACGAGTAACTGCCGCTGGGCCTGCGGGCACAGCGCTCGTAATTCGATCATACGGAACTTCATTTTGCTGGCGCCACCTAATGATTTGAGAGTTTCTTGAGTTCGATATTTAGGGCCACCAATGGGCGCCCGTGAGGCGGCCAAGCTGTTGAAATGGCTCGTCGCTGCGCCGCTATGATGGGTAATGCTTTTCAGACAGGCTTCAGGCCAGGGGCCAGAGCGTTTTCGCTCCTGTCTGCACGGCTTGCTGGTTCGCCAACCGGCGGCCAGGCAAATAAAACATCCTCACTCCCCGCTAATTGCTCCCCATGCCGTCCTGCCAGACTACCGACAAATTCATTGCTCTCTTTGGCAGCGGCGCGCATGTCGACGCGATCAAAAGTTTTTATGCGCTGATGCGCCCATGCGGGAAAACAGCCATTCACCGCGTCGCGACCTTGCCACACCGATGAATCTTCGAATGCGGGGGGAGCCGACGACCAGCGTCATCGACAAAACTGGTGCGCCAATGCGGGGAAGATTGTGCGCAAACGTCCCTCTCATGATCGCGCGCGCCACAAAACGCAGATGTATGGCTGAAACAGCCCGCCAACGTTTCGAAAACAAGACATGAAGTACGTTGTTGCCGTCAGGGCACTGTGCGAGTTCACCGCCAAACATGGTGACCTGGATCTGCGTTTCACGCCCTCGCCTTCGGCGGCCGAGGGTATAGCCGGACACGCGCTGGTAGCGTCACGACGTGGCAAGGACTATCAGGCAGAACTGAGCCTGTCGGGTGAGTACAAGACCCTGCAGATTCGCGGCCGTGCCGACGGCTATGACCCAGTGCAAAACCTGCTGGAAGAGGTTAAGACCTTCCGCGGGGACCTGCATGCCATGCCGCATAATCGCCGCAACCTGCACTGGGCGCAACTTAAGATTTACGGCTGGTTGCTCTGTTGTGAAAAAGGTATTGAAGACATCCACCTGTCGCTGGTCTACCTTGACATTGCCAGCCTGCAGGAAACGCCCTTGACCGAACACTTCACGGCCGCGTCATTGAAAGAATACTTTGACATGCAGTGCGCGCACTTTCTGCTGTGGGCCGAGCAGGAGCTGGCGCACCGGACTGCTCGCGATGTGGCACTCAGCGCCCTCAACTTTCCATACCCCAATTTTCGGCCGGGCCAGCGCGACCTGGCCGAGGCCGTTTACAAAACGGCGCAGGCAGGAATTTGCCTGATGGCCCAAGCCACCACAGGCATCGGCAAAACTGTTGGCACGGTGTTTCCGCTCCTCAAGTCGATGCCCAAACAGCGACTGGACAAGCTGCTTTTCCTGGCCGCAAAAACGCCGGGACGCAAGCTGGCGCTGGACGCACTTGCGCTGATCAGGCATGGCATGCCGCCAGCGACGCAACTGCCCCAGGCCGCAGCGTGCCAAAAAACAATCCATGTCAACTTCTTACCACTGCGGGTTCTGGAGTTGGTGGCACGCGACAAGTCATGCGAGCACCCGGACAAGGCCTGCCACGGCGACTCGTGCCCGTTAGCCAAAGGGTTTTACGACAGGTTGCCGCAGGCGCGTATGGCGGCAGTGCAATACGCCAGTGCAGGCGCCAAGATGCTGGACAAAGCCGCGCTGCGCGAGATAGCTCTCGTGCATCACGTATGCCCCTATTACCTGAGCCAGGAACTGGCCACATGGTCCGATGTGGTGGTCGGCGACTACAACTATTACTTCGACACAAGCGCCATGCTTTACGGCATGACAAGCGCATACCAGTGGCGGGTGAGTGTGCTGGTCGACGAGGCCCACAACATGATTGAGCGTGCGCGAAAAATGTATTCGGCGACCCTTGACCAAGCGCAATTGCATGAGGTGCACGCGTCGGCCCCTAAAGCCATCAAAGGCGTACTTGAGCGGCTCAATCGAAACTTTAACGATTTGCATCAGGTACAAACACAAAGCTATCAGGTTTACCCCGAGTTGCCAGTCAATTTTCTCAAAGCGCTGCAACTGGCAATCACCCGCATCACCGATTTTCTGGTGGCCAATCCGACACGGATCGACGGCCTGCTGCAGGGGTTCTATTTTGAAGCCCTGCATTTTTCGCGCATGGCCGAGGCGTTTGGATCACACTCGCTGTTTGACATCAGTTTGAATGACGATGGCGAAAACGGAACCAGCCCATTTCAGGCCGGGCATGGTTGCGCGACGCTCAATATCCGCAACGTCGTACCGGCACCTTTTTTGGCTCCGCGCTTTGCCGCTGCGCATTCGGTCGCCCTGTTTTCAGCCACGCTGAGTCCCCAAAATTATTACGCTGACACGCTGGGCCTGCCCGCCGACACCGCCTGGGTCGATGTGTTGTCGCCATTCACTTCCGAACAGTTGCAGGTGGGGGTCGTGAGCGACATCTCCACCCGCTACCGGCACCGGACCAGTTCGCTCTCGCCGATCGTGGACTTGATGGCACGGCAATATGTCGAAAAGCCCGGGAATTACCTGGCTTTTTCAAGTAGCTACGATTACTTGCAAAACCTCACGGGGTTGTTCAGGAGCCGTTATCCACATATCCCGATGTGGGAGCAGACCCGCCACATGAACGAAAACGCCCGCGACGAATTTCTGGGGCGTTTCACGCCAAACACATCAGGCATCGGGTTTGCCGTGCTGGGCGGTTCTTTTGCCGAGGGTATCGATCTGCCTGGAGACCGCCTGATCGGGGCTTTTATCGCCACTTTGGGCCTGCCGCAAATCAATCCGGTGAATGAGCAGATCAGGCAGCGCATGGCTGCTAACTTCGGTGCATCCAGGGGCTACGACTACACCTACCTCTATCCGGGTTTGCAAAAAGTCGTGCAGGCTGCCGGGAGAGTGATTCGCACGACTTCCGACCGCGGCGTGGTTTACTTAATTGACGACCGGTTTACGCGCGCGGAGGTGCAGCGCCTGCTTCCCGCTTGGTGGCAGATCAGGCACATGCACGCAAAGTCGGGCGGATTCACAGCGGCTTGAATGGCAAAGCTCAACACACCTTAAAATACGCCGAACAGCATCAGTAGCAAGATCACGGTAATGGGCACTCCGAGTAGCCAGGCAATGATAGGCATTTGGTTCT
>NZ_JABBPF010000117.1 GCF_012927415.1 Polaromonas sp.
GCCGCCCCCAGGAGGAACAGCCCCCCCGGGGGGCAGCGCAGCACGCGAAGCGGCAAGCGTGGGGGCAATATTCGTCCAGTGAAACTGCACCGTGTGGCGCAGCATCAGCCCCGCTTCTTCGCACGCTGCCACGTCGGCTTCACCGGCAAACAGCAAATGCAGCGAAGACAGCTTTTCTTCTTCGCACCAGGCCAGCAGCGCCTTGACCAGCAAGAGGCGTTCTGCCGCGTTGCGCGCCAGCAGACGTGCGCCTGGCACGGGCGTGAAGGGCACTGCCACCACGGCCTTGGGGTAGTAGTGAAGGCCGTGCTGCTGGTAGGCGTTGGCCCAGGCCCAATCGAACACGTATTCCCCGTAGGAATGGTCCTTGAGGTAAAGCGCGCAAGCAGCGGCCAGCGTGCCGCCCAGCCAGAGCGTGACGAAGCGCGGCGTCCAGCCGGTTTCTGGCGTGGCGCTACCGCTGCCGTGCAGGGCAGCCAGATATTCGTGGCGCATGAAAGGGTTGAGCGTGCCGTTTTGGCTTTGCGTGGCCAGGAGGGCGTTCCACGCGTCGGCATTCACCTCCAGCGGCGAATTCAGGATGCGGATGACATAATCATTTGACTTATTTTTCACGTCGTGTTCGTGTGTTTTTTTGGGGTTCAATTTCTTCATGCCACTCAAAATCTGCGTTGCCCAATTGAATTACTGCGTGGGCGACATGCCGGGCAATGCGCAAAAGATCATTGACGCGGCGCGCACTGCCTATGCCGACGGCGCGCGCCTTCTGCTGACCCCTGAGCTGGCAATTTGCGGCTATGCGGCCGAGGATCTTTTTCTGCGGTCATCGTTCATTCAGGCCTGTGATGATGCCGTGAATCAGGTGGCCCGTGAGTTGGCCGGGTTAAAGGGCTTGACGGTCGTGGTCGGCACGCCAACACAGGGCGACAACGGCAAGGGCTTGCGCACCAGAAGCGTGGCGGTGCAGCAGCGCCATAACGCGGCCAGGGTCCTGCGTGAGGGCCGTGTCATCGAGAGTTATGCCAAGCGCGAACTTCCCAATTACCAGGTGTTTGACGAGCGCCGCTATTTCACGCCGGGGCAGGGCACATGCGTCTTCCAGGCCACGGGTGATGAAGCGGGCGACCAAGCCGTCAACGTCGGCCTGATGATTTGTGAAGACGCCTGGTTTGAAGAGCCGGCGCGGCTGGCCAAAGAGGCGGGTGCCGAGCTGCTGGTGGTGATCAACGCCTCGCCGTTTCATGTGGGCAAGGGCGGCGAGCGCGAGATGACGATGCGCGAGCGCTGCCTGGCGACCGGCTTGCCGCTGGTCTATGCGCATTTGGTGGGTGGCCAGGACGAGATTGTTTTTGAAGGCCGCTCATTTGCCCTGCAGGCCGACGGTTCGCTGGCGGGCCGGGCCGCAAGTTTCAAGGAAAATCTGTTTAACGTCCAGGTACTGCGGTCACAGGTAGCTATTAATTTAATAGCCGGCGTGGCGCCTGAGCGGAGTAGCGAGGCCGACCTGTGGGACGCGCTGGTACTGGGCGTGCGGGACTATCTGGGCAAAAACGGTTTTCCGGGCGCGATTCTCGGTCTCTCGGGCGGCATTGATTCGGCTTTGGTGCTGGCGATCGTGGTCGACGCGCTGGGCGCTGACAAGGTGCGCACGGTGATGATGCCCTCACCCTACACGGCCGATATTTCGTGGCTGGACGCGCGCGAAATGGCCGGACGCATGCGGGTAGCGTACGACGAAATCTCCATCATTCCGCAGTTCGAGGCTTTCAAGGCGTCGCTGGCAGGCGAATTCCAGGGCTTGAAGGACGATACGACCGAGGAAAACATCCAGGCGCGCATTCGCGGCGTTTTTCTGATGGCGCTGTCCAACAAGTTCGGCTCCATTGTGCTGACGACCGGCAACAAGAGCGAAATGGCAACCGGCTACTGCACCCTGTACGGCGACATGGCGGGCGGCTTTGCGGTCATCAAGGATCTGTTGAAAACGACGGTGTTCGAGCTGGCGCGCTGGCGCAATGAAAACGACCCTTATGGCACGGGCAGCCAGCCGATTCCCGAGCGCATCATCACGCGCCCGCCCAGCGCCGAACTGCGCCCCGACCAGACCGACCAGGACAGTTTGCCACCCTATGAAGTGCTGGACGCCATCCTGGCGCGCTACATGGAAAACGACCAGAGCGTGGAGAGCATTGTGGCTGCCGGATTCGAGCGGGCAGTGGTTGAGCGCGTGGTCCGGCTGATCAGGCTCAACGAATACAAGCGGCGCCAGGCGCCGGTTGGCATACGCGTGACACACCGTAGCTTCGGCAAAGATTGGCGTTATCCTATTACCAGCAAATTCGGGGCATGAACTCGCGTCTAGCAACCCATAAGCGCTGCATGGCAGACCGCAGCCATAATTCATTATTCAGACCTTAGACCTTCCGGAGAACTTTTTAGTGAAACAAATTACAGCCGTCCTCAAGCCCTTCAAACTGGAGGAAGTGCGCGAAGCGCTGGCCGAATGTGGCGTCACTGGTCTGACCGTCACCGAGGTCAAGGGTTTTGGACGCCAGAAAGGGCACACCGAGCTTTACCGCGGGGCCGAGTACGTGGTCGATTTTTTGCCCAAGGTCAAGGTCGAAGTGGTCGTCAAAACGGTCGACGTGGATCGCTGCGTCGAAGCCATCGTACGCGCGGCCCGCACCGGCAAAATCGGTGACGGCAAGATTTTCATCACCAGCGTGGAGCGTGTGGTGCGCATCCGCACCGGGGAAGAGGACGAATCTGCAATTTAGGGGTCCGCGTTGCCACTTGTGTACAGCCCCTGAAAGGTTGGACTTCCTTGTGGTAAGTGCGCGTTTCGTTGAAGGCCGACTGGGCCCTAAAACCCGCTCATACCCACTTAAATCTGGTCAAGGCGCCCGGTGAGTGACGCAGTGCCAGCCGCCTGAACCAGCGCTTCGATTAATGACGCGGCGTCTTCGCCCGTCCGCATCAGGTCCATTTGCCATTCATTCATGAAACCGGTTTTTACCGCCGAGTTCAGGAATGTCAACAGGCTGTCGTAAAAACCGCCCATGTTGAGCAGGCCTATCGGCTTGTTGTGGTAGCCCAGTTGGCGCCAGGTCCAGACTTCGAAAAATTCTTCCAGCGTGCCGATGCCGCCGGGTAGCGCCAGAAATGCGTCTGCGCGCTCGGCCATGATGCGCTTGCGCTCGTGCATGTTTTCCACAATGTGGAGTTCGGTGCAGCCGGTGTGCGCCCATTCCTTTTCGACCAGCGCCTTTGGGATGACGCCGATGACCCGGGCGCCTGCGGCCAGCGCCGCGTCCGCCATGATGCCCATCAACCCGTTGTGGCCGCCGCCGTAGACCAGCTGGCCACCGTGCAAGCCTATCCAGTTGCCCACCGCCTGTGCCGTTGCCGCGAATTCTGCGGTGTTGCCAGGGCGAGATCCGCAGTAGACGCACAGTGAAAATGCGGGGCTGACGGCCTCGGCCGCGTTGCCTGCTTCGGCCATCATGGCGCAAACCTTTGAAACAAGGCCAGGATCCAGGTGCCTGCGCAAAGCAGCAGGCTGAGCAGGACTGCGGCACTTCCCATGTCCTTTGCCCGCTTGGAAAGGTCGTGCCACTCGGGGCCGATGCGGTCGATGGCAGTTTCTATACCGGTGTTGAGCAGCTCGACAATCATGATGAGAACGACTGTGCCGGCCAACAAGACGGTTTCAACCCAATCGCTGCCCAGCCAGAATGCGGCGGGAACCAGTACAAGAGAGGCGAGGGCTTCCTGGCGAAAGGCTGTTTCATGCCAGCCAGCGTGCAGGCCAGCCAGGGAGTAGCCCGTGGCATGCCAGACGCGGCTCAGGCCTTTGCGATTTTTTTGCGGGTTAACCAGCTCATCACACGGCGGCTGTCGGTCGGTGCTGTTTTGCGGGGAAGCGGATCCAGCAGCGGGAAATGGAACTTGTTCTGGCATGGATGGTATTGTCTCGCAGCACCACGGCTGCTTGATGTTAGGGCTATTCGGGCGCAATGCCGGTGCCGGGCTGGCGCTGTACCTTCGCGGGGGCAACCCAGCTGATCAGGCGCGTGCCAGCCCAGTGATCGTGCCAGAATTGCTGCTGCGGATGAAAACGGGCCAGAACGGCCCAAACGGCTACCCAGCCCAAGGTCAACAAGGCACCTTCACGGCCCGAAAGACCCAGCAACCAGGTTACGACCAGAGGCGGTAGAAACCACAACCAGCTCAACAGGTAGCGCAGCAGGGCACGTTGCTGCGTGATGGCTGCGCCGCGAACATCAACCACACGGATATTCCAGGTTTTCATCGCCAGCGTCTGGCCTTTGGCCCAGAACCAGATGAAATAAATGCCAAAAATCACAAACACAAAGGCTTGCAGGGCGTGGCGGTTATCCAGCGCGTTGCGGGTCTGGCTGAGGGTACTGAAAAGATAGCCGGCAATGAACACCACGCCAAACATCAAAATGCCTTCGTACATCCAACACGCCATACGTCTCGGAATGGAGGGTGTCGATTGATTTTGGGTACTGGAAACCATCAATTTTTGCCCTATGCACTAAAGTGGGCGCTGGTGAGAAATCAGCGCGGGTGGAGCCAGAAATCCCGGACCAGCGAAACGCCGTTCCAGGTTCAGCGCAGGGGAGGCGCGCTGGCACCTTCGGCAGCGCCGGGACCCGCAGGCGAAGCAGCAGGCTGGATGGCCGCTGCGGGTTGGGATGGTCCTATTTTAGATGCTGGCTCGGTGCTGCCAGACTTCTTGGGGAGAGCTGGAGGAACCATGACAAGTTTTTGCGGCGCCACGGGCTTGACCGCTGTGGCGGCTCCACTCGGGCGAGGGCTCGCCTTGGCTGCCAGGTTTTGCTTTTCTTCAGGGCTAAGGGCCTGATAGGCCTGCCACTTGGCATTTTTTTCTTCGGGTGTCAACTGCCGGGAAAACTCTTTGGTTTTGCCAAAATTCAGCCGCGCCTGGGCACGTTGCTGGGGGCTAAGCGTGACCCACTCGTTCATGCGGCCGTTCAGTGTGGCTTGCTCCTCTGGCGATAGCGTGCTGTAATTTTTGGAAATTTCCAGCCATTTGCGCTTTTGCGGCTCACTGATGGTGTTCCAGTTTGACGCCAGTGGAGCGAGTGCCTGCTTTTGAGCCGGACTTAATTCAGTCCAGCCGGGCCGGGAAACCGCCTTGACCGCTGGCAAGGAGGCGTTTGCCCCAGCCGGCGAGCTTGAAGGGGTTGCGGGCCTGGGTGTCTGGGAAAAACTGGCGGAGTTCCAGAGCAGGCTAGCCAATACCACCCCCAGCGCCCAGCCAGCCGGCGACCGGCGACGGCGTGGCGGAGCAGAGAGAGGTGTCACGGGCAGGCTCATTGGACGGTCGTAGCCTGACGCGTTGCCTTGAGAAACTGGACAAAACCCGGATCCGCAAACGCCGCCGGGGGCAGCACGTCGGTCAGCAGTGCCGAGTCAACTTCCGCCAACTCCTGGGTCCGGTTGTCATCCTGAATTGAATTGATGGCCAACATGCCGACCACCAGCGCAATTAGTGGCAGCACCGAGCCAATACGACCCCACCAGCTCAGGCCTTCTTCGGAACCCCAGGTCAGCGCAGCACTGCCGCCGGCGTTGATCACATTTCCAGCCGTTTGGATTTTTGCAATCTTTCGTTTGGAAACAGCCTGCGCACGGGCGGAGCGCAAACGCTCGGAAACGTCGTGGGGAAAGTCTGCCGTCCCCGCCGACAGATACGACACTGTCTTTAGGCCAAATCGGTCTTGGAGGACATCGGCCCTTTTTTGGGGTGAATTCATCATAGTTTTATCCCTTTAGCGCTCAGTGCTTTACTGAGGGCGTGAACTGCACGAGAGCAGTGTGTTTTGACGCTGCCCTCTGAGCAACCCATGGCAGCAGCGGTTTCAGCAACATCCATTTCCTCCCAGTAACGCATCAGAAATGCTTCCCGTTGACGACCCGGCAGCTCCTTTATCTCTAGTTCGATCTCATGCAATATCTGGGCCCGCTCAGTCGCATCCTGGGCGCTTTCAGTTCCTTCGGAGTTGGTCAGGCTCTCTAAAGTTTCCAGCAAGTCGAAATCTCCGTCCTCGCCGGGCGTGGCGAACTCGCTCATGTTGGAAAAAAGTGCATTTCGGGTCTTGCGGCGGCGAAACCAGTCCAGCGTGGTGTTGGACAGAATTCGCTGAAACAGCATGGGCAACTCCGCAGCAGGCTTGTCGCCGTAGTGCTGCGCCAGTTTCATCATGCTGTCCTGAACGATGTCAAGTGCAGCTTCTTCATCCCGGACGTGATAGATGCTGCGCTTGAAAGCCCGTTTCTCAACGCTTTTCAGAAAGTCGGAAAGTTCTTGTTCTGTTGCCAACGGTGTGGGATTCCGGGTTGTCCAGCGGTTATTTGTTGTGGTTTTCTATCGCCGTGCAGATGCACAACATGCAGCGGACAGATAGTTCAAAGCCAAAAAATTATCGCATCACCCGTTTTTGGGTCTTTGCGGCTCTGCCTTTCCTGTCTGAGCGGCTGCCTTTTGCCTCTGTGGTCACAGTGGTGCCATAATACTTCTTGCTTATTAAAAGGCAAACGGGTCATGGCTCGGCGGATTATGTTTTCGCTTATGGCTTTGGCCTCAAGTCTCGAAGCTGCTTCACAAGAGCGGGCCAAGAGGCACCCTAGGTATTTCGTTAGAGAAATTCACAAAGGTTCATCATGGAAATGTCAAAGGCGGAAATCGCTTCCGCAGCAGCAGCATCTGCTCAATCAAATTCTCAGGAACTTCGGGGTGCTGAAATCCTCGTGAAGTCGCTTCAGGCCGAAGGTGTCAAGTACATCTGGGGTTATCCGGGCGGTGCGGTTCTGCATATTTACGACGCTTTTTACAAGCAGGATTCAATCCTGCACGTGCTGGTCCGGCATGAGCAGGCGGCAGTGCATGCCGCTGATGGTTATGCGCGCGCTACCGGCGATGTCGGCGTGGCGCTGGTTACTTCCGGCCCCGGCCTGACCAATGCCGTGACCGGTATTGCCACCGCTTACATGGACAGCATCCCGATGGTCATCATCAGCGGCCAGGTGCCGACTGCGGCGATCGGTCTTGATGCTTTCCAGGAATGCGATACCGTCGGCATCACCCGACCCATTGTCAAGCATAACTTCCTGGTGAAGGACGTGCGGGACATGGCCGAAACCATGAAAAAGGCTTTTCATATTGCCCGCACTGGGCGGCCTGGTCCCGTTGTGGTGGATGTGCCCAAGGACGTCTCCTTCAACAAGACCTTGTATGCCGGCTATCCCAAGAGCATTGAAATGCGCTCCTACAATCCGGTTCGCAAAGGCCACGCCGGGCAAATCCGCAAAGCCTTGCAACTGCTGATGACGGCCAAGCGGCCCTATATTTATACCGGCGGCGGCGTGCTGCTCAGCAATGCTTCGCAAGAGCTGCGTACCCTTGTGGATATGCTGGGTTATCCCTGCACCCATACGCTGATGGGTCTGGGCGCCTATCCGGCCAGCGACAGAAAATTCCTCGGCATGCTGGGCATGCACGGTACGCTGGAAGCCAACAACGCGATGCAGAATTGTGACGTCTTGCTGGCGGTCGGCGCGCGTTTTGACGACCGCGTAATTGGCAATCCGAAGCACTTCGCCCAAAACGAGCGCAAGATCATTCACATCGATATCGACCCGTCGAGCATCTCCAAGCGCGTAAAGGTTGATATTCCAATTGTGGGCGATGTCAAGGATGTACTCACCGAGCTGATCTCCATGATTCGTGAGTCGGCCCTGAAGCCTGACGCCGATGCGCTGGGTAGCTGGTGGAACACGATCGACGAGTGGCGCTCGAGGGACTGCATGAAATACAGCCTTGGCACCGGTGATGTGATCAAGCCACAGTATGTGGTCGAGACACTCTGGAACATGACCAAGGATGCAGACACCTATATCACTTCGGATGTGGGACAGCATCAGATGTGGGCCGCACAGTATTACAAGTTTGACGAGCCGCGCCGCTGGATCAACTCAGGCGGTCTGGGCACCATGGGCGTGGGCATTCCCTATGCCATGGGCATCAAGCTGGCCAGGCCTGACTCGGAAGTTTTCTGCATTACCGGCGAAGGTTCGGTGCAGATGTGCATCCAGGAGCTTTCCACCTGTCTGCAATACAACACGCCGATCAAGATCGTGTCGCTTAACAACCGCTACCTTGGAATGGTTCGCCAGTGGCAGGAAATTGAATACGCGGGCCGCTACAGCAGCAGCTACATGGACGCACTGCCCAATTTCGTAAAGCTGGCTGAGGCTTATGGGCATGTCGGCATGCTGATCGAAAAGCCGCAGGATGTGGAGCCGGCACTGCGCGAGGCGCGCAAACTCAAGGACCGCACTGTGTTCATGGATTTCCGTACCGACCCTACCGAAAATGTCTTCCCGATGGTGAAGGCTGGCAAGGGCATCACGGACATGCTGCTGGGGTCTGAGGATCTCTAAGCCGGCAGAACTCGTTTATCAACCGTCAAGCTGACGAATCTATTGCCTGCCGAGCCTGCGCATTACCGTGCGCAGGGGAGGGTAGCGAAAAGAGGAATCTTTCTATGAAACACATCATTGCAGTTTTGCTGGAGAACGAGCCAGGCGCGCTTTCTCGCGTCGTTGGCCTGTTCTCGGCCCGCGGTTACAACATCGAAAGCCTGACCGTTGCGCCGACGGAAGACCCGACCTTGTCACGCATGACCATCCAGACCTCTGGTTCGGATGACGTGATCGAGCAAATCACCAAACATCTGAATCGCCTGATTGAAGTAGTGAAGGTGGTTGACCTGACCGAAGGTGCGTACACAGAGCGAGAACTCATGATGGTCAAGGTGCGCGCGGTCGGCAAGGAACGCGAAGAAATGAAGCGCATGGCTGATATATTTCGCGGGCGAATCATTGACGTTACTGAGAAGAGTTACACGATTGAATTGACGGGCGATCAAACCAAAAACGATGCGTTTCTGGAAGCGATTGACCGCAGCGCCATTTTAGAAACTGTTCGAACCGGTTCAAGCGGCATCGGTCGTGGCGAGCGGATTCTGAGGGTTTGAGATGTCCATAATCCGTGTAACGGAGCTGGCATATTTTGTTTTATTGCTGATTATTTAGGAGTGACAGATGAAAGTTTTCTACGACAAGGATTGCGATTTGAGCCTCATCAAGGGCAAAACAGTGGCCATCATTGGTTACGGTAGCCAGGGTCACGCACACGCGCAGAATTTGAATGACAGCGGCGTCAAGGTTGTCGTTGGTCTTCGCAAGGGCGGTGCTTCCTGGCCAAAGGTGGAAAAAGCGGGCCTGAAGGTGGCTGAAGTCGCCGATGCTGTGAAAGCGGCTGACGTGGTGATGATCTTGTTGCCCGATGAGCAAATCGGCGCGGTCTACAAAAATGACATTGCTCCGAACATCAAGCAGGGAGCTTCCCTGGTGTTTGCCCATGGCTTCAACGTGCATTACGGTGCCGTTATTCCTCGCGCTGACCTTGATGTCTGGATGGTTGCACCGAAGGCACCAGGCCACACGGTTCGCAACACCTACACACAAGGAGGCGGCGTGCCGCATCTGGTGGCGGTGCATCAGGACAAGTCCGGCAAGGCCCGCGACCTGGCTCTAAGCTACGCGATGGCCAATGGC
>NZ_JABBPF010000116.1 GCF_012927415.1 Polaromonas sp.
AAGCCGTCGCCCCAGCCGCCGAGCAGGCTCTCGGCCGGCACGCGCACCTCGCGCAGCAGGATTTCGCAGTGGCCTTCAGGTGCCTGATGGTGCAAAACGGAAATGTTGCGAACCCGCTGCACGCCGGGCGTATCGGCGGGCACCAGCACCAGGCTGTGCCGGTGGTGACGCTCCGGCGTCTCGGCGGAGACGCCGGATTCGTCGTTGCGGCACATCACGATGAGCAGCCTGCAGTGTGGATGCGCCGCACCGGTGATGAACCACTTGCGGCCGCTCAGCACCAGTTCGTCGCCGTCGCGCCGCACGGTGGTCTGCAGATTGGTTGGGTCGGACGAGGCCACGTCGGGCTCGGACATGGCGAAGGCCGAGCGGATCTGGCCTTCGAGCAGCGGCCCGAGCCATCTTGCGCGCTGCGCAGCGCTGGCAAAGCGGTGCAGCAATTCGATGTTTCCGGTGTCGGGCGCGCTGCAGTTGAAAACTTCGGCGGCCCAGGGCAGACGGCCCATGATTTCTGCCAGCGGCGCGTAGTCGAGGTTGCTCAGCCGGGTGCCGGGCTCATCGTCTGTCAGGCCGGGCAGGAACAGGTTCCACAGCCCCTCATCGCGCGCCAGGCTTTTGAGGTCTTCGACGAAGGGCGGCGGATAAATGCCATCCTGCACTGACTGGTGCCAGGCAGCGTTATACGGCAGCAGGTAGCGCTGCAGGAAGGCTTCAAGTCGCTGGCATAGGTCCTGCGCTTTGGGGGAGTGGGCAAAGTCCATGAGGGATTGTCGAGGGGCTGCGCGGGACTGTCACAACACTGGCGACAGGCTTACAGCCCGATCGCCTCAAACAGGCGGTCCATGCGCGCCGTCACCTCGGCATCCATGGTGATGGTGCGGCCCCATTCGCGCTGGGTTTCGCCCGGCCATTTGTTCGTGGCGTCCAGGCCCATCTTGCTGCCCAGCCCGCTCACGGGCGAGGCAAAGTCGAGGTAGTCGATCGGCGTGTTTTCCACCATCATGGTGTCGCGCACCGGGTCCATGCGGGTGGTGATGGCCCAGACCACTTCGCGCCAGTCACGGACATCCACATCGTCATCGACCACGACGATGAACTTGGTGTACGTGAACTGGCGCAAATGGCTCCACACGCCCATCATCACGCGGCGGGCATGGCCGGGGTAGGCTTTTTTGATGCGCACCAGCGCCATGCGGTAACTGCAGCCTTCGGGCGGCAGGTAAAAGTCGGTGATTTCAGGAAACTGGCGCTGCAGCAGCGGGATGAACAATTCGTTCAGCGCCATTCCCAGTACGGCCGGCTCATCGGGCGGCTTGCCGGTATAGGTCGAGTGATAGATCGGCCCCTGCCGCATCGTGATGCGGTCCACTGTGAAGACTGGAAACTCGGCCTGCTCGTTGTAATAGCCGGTGTGGTCGCCGTACGGCCCTTCCAGCGCATGCTGGTAGCCGCTCTTGTGGCTGGCGTCCGGGTAAATATGGCCTTCGAGCACGATTTCGGCCGAGGCCGGCACGCGCAGCGGCACGCCCAGCGCTTTCACCACTTCGCTACGGGCGCCGCGCAGCAGGCCGGCGAACTGGTACTCGGACAGGCTGTCGGGCACCGGCGTGACGGCGCCGAGGATGGTGGCCGGGTCGGCCCCCAGCGCCACGGCGACCGGATACGGCTGGCCAGGGTGGGCGATGCCATGATCGCGAAAATCCTGCGCGCCGCCGCGGTGCGCCAGCCAGCGCATGACAAGCTGGTTGCGTGAGAGCACCTGCTGGCGGTAAATGCCGAGGTTCTGCCGCGCCTTGAGCGGCCCCTGCGTGATGACCAGGCCCCAGGTGACGAGCGGCGCCACGTCGCCGGGCCAGCAATGCTGCACCGGCAGGCGGGCCAGATCGACATCATTGCCTTCCCACACCACGTCCTGGCAGGGCGCCGAACTGCGCTCTTTGGGCGCCATGTGCCACAGCGTCTTGAGCAGGCCGCCCATGCCGATCATGTCCTTCAATCCCCTGGGCGGCTCGGGCTCCTTAAGCGCGGCGAGCAGTTCGCCAAACGGCCGCAGGCCCTGCAGGTCGGCCACGCCCATGGCGCGCGCCACCCGCGCCGGGGTGCCAAACAGGTTGGCCAGCACCGGCATGCTGTGGCCCGTCGGCTTCTCGAACAGCAGCGCCGGGCCGCCGGCGCGCAGCACGCGGTCGCACAGGGCGGTCATCTCCAGGTGGGGTGAGACTGGCTGGCTGACGCGGCGCAACTCGCCGTCCTGCTCTAGCTGGGCCATGAAGTCGCGCAGATCGTGGTATGGCATGGGTAAATTAGCGGCCAGGCCGCGATTTCTGGATGAAAAGCGGCCCTTGTCCCTTATCTATCGGCACAGGTAGCTATCATTTTTATTGTTTAATGGCCGGGAACGAAGGCCGGGCCGCATCCCCATCGGCAAGCGCCAGTCCGGCCCAGCGCGGCGCCAGCGAGTGGGAAATGTCGAGCAGGTCGAGCGCGCGTGCCACGCTGAAGTCGATGATGTCGCTGACCGACTGCGGGCGCAGGTAAAAGGCGGGCACCGGCGGGCAGATGATGCCGCCCATTTCGGTCACGCTGACCATGTTGCGCAGGTGGGTGAGGTGCAGCGGCGACTCGCGCACCAGCAGCACCAGGCGGCGGCGCTCTTTCAACACCACATCGGCGGCGCGCGTCAGCAGGCTGTCGCTCAGGCCGTGCGCCACGGCAGCCAGCGTGCGCATCGAGCAGGGCGCAATCAGCATGCCGCTGCATTTGAAGGAGCCGCTGGCGATGGCTGCGCCGACGTTATGGGTGTCGTGTACCTGGTCTGCCATGGCCTCGACTGACGGACGGTCCAGATCGAGTTCTTGCTTTAAGTTGCGCCAGCCCGTGTCGGAGACGACCAGGTGCGTCTCTATATCGGCCATGCCTTGCAGCGCCTGCAGCAGGCGCACGCCATAAGCGGCACCGCTGGCGCCCGAGATGGCGACGATGATGCGCCGGGGTACGCCTGTGCTCATCCGGCCGTCACGGACAGCGAGCGTCCGCTTCGGTCGTATACGGCTTCGCCCGTAGCCTTCACGCGCGCGCAAGGCCTTTCGGGTGTCAGATCTGCGGTCACGCGCGCCAGCACGGCTTCGGCCTGCGCCGGGTCAAAGTCTTCGTGCTGGCGTTTTTTCACGCCGTATTGCTGCAACTGGTAGTGGCGATCGGGATTGATACCGTGGCGCGCCAGACTGCTTTTCACACAGACCAACGGGCAGCCATCAAGCGCAATGATGGGCCGGCCCGAGCGCGCGGTTTTCAGCAGGTTGGGCACGTCGCCGCCCACGCCCGCAATGCATGACATTTCGGCCACGCCGCTGCGGTCCATCCGCACCGCGACATGGTTGGCCAGTTGCGCGGCGCTGGAGCAACCCGAGCAGGCATACACCAGCGGGCGGGGAATTTCCCGGGCATTCATGGTTTGGCTCCGGCCGCCTGCGAAGCGGCTTTCGCCGAGCGCCAATGCCTGATGCGCGCCAGCACCTGCTGGGGCGCCCACTGCTGCAGGTCGAGCACCGGAAGTTCCAGCGCGTCGAGCGCGTTCTTGACCACCAACCCCAATTCGGTATCGCCTTCGATGGACATGCGCCGGCTGAAGAACAGCGTGTCGGGGTCTTCCTGGCGCTGCGCGAGGCGCAGGAAGTCATGGGCACTGGCGCTGAGAGTCAGGTCGGTGGCCTGTTGTTTGGGGCAGGCGCCAAAGCGTTCGCCGGTCCATGCAAAGTCAAAGGTCAGGCGCGCATCACGCACCTGGATACGCAGCTTTTTGTTCAGCAAAAACTGGCGCACGTCGCCCGGCAGCTGGCGCGCCAGACCCAGGTTGAGCGCGCTTACCAGCAGCATGGAGCCCGGATAGGCCGGCAGACCGGACAGCAGGGTTGCAACGGCTTGGGGCAATATAAAAGAAGAAGATGCAGTCATTTCAGTCCGGGTAGTCAGGCCACGTACAGCAGCACGGCGAAAAAATGGCAAATACTGCCGGCGAGCACAAACAAATGCCACAGGCCATGGCCGTGGCGCACCTTGTGGTCAGTGGCGTAAAAAATGATGCCCAGCGTGTAACAGGCACCGCCCGCCACCAGCCAGGCAAAACCGGCAGGCGTGAGTGCATGCCACAGCGGCGAGACCACCGCCATGGCCAGCCAGCCCATCAGCACGTAAATCACCAGCGAAAGCACGCGCGCGCCTTTGGCCAGCCAGATTTCCTGGGCTATGCCCAGCAACGCCAGCCCCCAGATCACGCTGAACAGCCACCAGCCCCAGACGCCGCGCAGCGAAACCAGCGCAAACGGCGTGTAAGTGCCGGCAATCAGCAGGTAGATCGAGCAATGGTCGAACTTGCGCAACACGTTCTTGGCGCCACCGTCGCGCACGCTGTGGTAAAGCGTGGAGAAAACGTAGAGCGTCACCAGCATGAAGCCGTAGACGCTGAAGCTGACGATTTTCCATGGGTCGCCCAGTCGTGAGGCGAGCACGATCAGCAGCACCGAACCGGCCAGCGCGAGCGCCGCGCCAACCAGGTGGCTGATGCTGTTGAAGCGCTCGCCGTGGTACATCGCGTTCAGGCCTGCGCCAGCTCGCTGGTTTGCTCCAGCCCCGGCCGGCCGTGCCAATAGCCATTGCAGCCCTGTCCGGGCATTAACGGCTGCAGGCGCGCCATTGCATCGGCCGGTGCCAGCGTTTTCATGCGCGCCGCATCGAACAGCGCAATGACTTCGGCCATGTGCCGCGCCTGCGGGCTCAGGCGCACCACGTCGACGCCCATCGAACGTATGTCGTCCAGCGTGTCAACCAGGTTGTAAACGCGGGAGGACTGGGTTTGCGTGCCATTGAGCACCAGGAATTCTTCGCTCTCGCGGGTTTTCAGCAGCAGGCCGTCGGGATGCTCCAGGCAGCTGAAGCGGCAATCGTCCTTCGGCAGGTTGCGCTGCCGCGCCGTGAAGCAGCGCGCAGAGTAGGCCAGCGGCATGCGGCCGTAGGCAAACACTTCCGTTTGCAGGCCCTCGGGGCGGTCTTGCTGCAGAACCGTCAGGTCGCTGCGCTTCATCTCCAGCGGCATCACCCAGCGCCGCGCGCCCAGCGAGGCCATCCATTGCAGCGAAGGCAGGTTGTAGAGGTTGAGGTGTGGCCCGGCCACGAAGGGATGCTTGCCCGCCAGGCGTTGAACCGCGCCCATGTCGTTGGCTTCGACTCCGAAATTGCCGTTTTCGGCAATCTTGTGCATGGTCGCCACTTCTGCGCCTGATTCAAGCAGCACCTGCGTGGACAACACCACCTCCTTGCCAGCACGCTGCAGCCTGGCGGCGATGTCAAGCCAGTCGGCCAGGCGCAACTCGTGGCGGCGCGAGCAGACGGTTTCACCCAGATAGACCAGATCGACCTTGGTTGTGGCCATTGCCTCATAAAAGCTGAACACGGCATTGCGCGGCCAGTAATACTGGATCGGGCCGAGGGAAATTTTCAGGGAAGAAGTGCTCATTATTTCCAGGGCCGGTGGTAGGCGCCCAGCGTGTGCTGCTGGCCTTCGGCGACTTTGTCCAGGCTGGCCATCCAGACCGGCTTGGGCGTGTAACGGTGCGGGTTGCTGATGCAGTGGTCAATCGCCTCGCGCCAGACTTTGGTGACCTGGGCGACATAGGCGGGGCTGCGCTGCCGGCCTTCGATCTTGACGGCGCGCACTCCCATCTTCATGAGTTGGGGCAGCAGTTCAAGGGTATTGAGGCTGGCGGGTTCCTCGATGGCGTAATAATTTTCATCATCACCCACATCAAATCGCCCCTTGCACAGCGTGGGATAGCCGGCGTTTTCGCCATCGGCATAGCGGTCGATCAGCACGCCGTTCAAGCGCGACTCCAGACCTTTGGGGGTCTGCTGCCAGCGCACCGCCCTGGCCGGTGAGCACACGCCGTGCGTGTTGGGGGACGCGCCGGTGACGTAGGACGACAGGGCGCAGCGCCCTTCAACCATCACGCACAGGCTGCCAAAACCGAAGACCTCGATCTCTACCGCGGTTTTGTCAATCAGCTGCTCTACCTGAGTCAGCGACAGCACGCGCGGCAGCACCGCGCGCACCACGCCAAATTGCTCGCGGTAAAAATTGATGGCGTCGTAGTTGGTCGCCGAGCCCTGCACCGACAGGTGCAGGCGCAACTCCGGATGGTGTGAGGCGGCGTATTGCATCAGCCCCGGGTCGGCCAGGATCACCGCATCCACGCCGAGGTCAACGGCTTTGTCGAGCGCCGAGCGCCAGAGTCCGGGGTTGGAGGCTTGCGGATAGGTATTGAGCGCCATCAACACCTTGGCGCCGCGTTCGTGGGCGTAGCGGATGCCGGTGGCGATGGCGGCCTCATCAAAATTGAGGCCGGCGAAATTGCGCGCGTTGGTGGCGTCGCGCAGGCCCAGGTAGACGCAGCTCGCGCCGTGGTCAACGGCGGCCTTCAGTGCCGGAAGACTGCCCGCCGGGCAGACCAGTTCAAAGACAGGGACAGGCACGGCGGCGGTCGCTGCCTGGCTAAAGCGGGTGGAAGGTTCCATGCGGCTAGGGTTCTGACGCGAGCCCCAACGGCGGGGCCCATCGCACTGAATGCAAGCGTACGCCACTTGCCCCCGCCGTATTGTGGTCTTCGTCAACCGGCCGGCAATGGGTCTGGCCCTGAAGTCCGCGCGCAACAGTGTCCGCAGCCGCGCTGGTCAAAAAAAAGCTCCGCAAGTAAGTGACTTGCGGAGCTTTTCAAAATTTGGTGGTGATAGGTGGACTTGAACCACCGACATCAGCATTATGAATGCTGCGCTCTAACCAACTGAGCTATATCACCTCGCGACCAAGATTATAGCGGGTTGCGGCGTGTGTTTTAGCGGTGCTTGAACGCGGGCTTGCGCTTGTTCACAAACGCGTCCATGCCTTCTTTCTGGTCTTCGGTGGCAAACAGCGCGTGAAACAGGCGGCGCTCGAACATCACGCCATCGCTCAAACCGCTATCGAAGGAGCGGTTGACAGCTTCCTTGGCGGCAAAGACGCTGGGCTGGCCGTAGCTGCAGATCATCAGCGCCGCGCCCAGCGCTTCATCCATCAGCTTTTCGAGCGGCACCACGCGGCTGACAAGACCGGCACGTTCGGCCTCGAGTGCGTCCATCATGCGGCCGGTCAGTATCAGCTCCATGGCCTTGGCCTTGCCGACGGCGCGCGGCAGGCGTTGCGTGCCGCCAGCGCCTGGAATGATACCCAGCTTGATCTCCGGCTGGCCGAAGCGGGCGTTGTCGGCGGCAATGATGAAGTCGCACATCATTGCCAGCTCGCAGCCGCCGCCCACTGCAAAACCGCTGACCGCGGCAATCACCGGTTTTCGGATGCTGCGAATATGTTCCCAGTTACGCGTAATGTAGTCGTTGTTGTAAACATCGGCAAAACTGTATTGCGCCATGGCGCCGATGTCCGCACCGGCGGCAAAGGCTTTTTCGCTGCCGGTCAGGATGATGCAGCCGACACTGTCGTCGGCATCGAACGCCTTGAGCGCGCTGCCCAGTTCGTCCATCAGCTGGTTGTTCAGGGCATTGAGCTGCTTGGGCCGGTTCAGGGTGACGATGCCGACCTTGCGCGCATCGGCGCCCTCGGTGCGGGTGATGATCATTTCATAAGTCATTCAAGGTCCTTTCAAATGGAAGAATCATGTCGGTTCACTGCTGTTGTTCGGGTGAAAAGCCCGTCAATGCCGCGCTCAAACCGTCCCTTGCAGCCACTCGTCGGCAAGCGCCGCATCCTGCACCGCCAGGCGCCAGGTGGTGACGGCGGGCGGCAGGCTCAGCTCAAGCCGCAGCAGGCGCTTGTCTCGCGCGACCAGTGCGATCACTTCGCTGGCGGAGCCTGCATACAGCGTGAGGTCGTCGAGCCGACTCATGCGCCAGCCGCTGGCGCTCGCTGGCGCACGTCGGGCCGGTGCCTGGCGGGCCGGCTCCAGCCCCAGCCATTCGTCGCCCGCCGCAAAACCAGCGCGCTCTGCCGCGCCGCCGCGCAGCACGGTTGAAATGTGAACGCCCTGGCTTTCGCTGACGCGCAGGCCCAGCCGCTGTGCGAGCTGGGCCGGTTCCTGCAGCACGGCGATGCCCTGCTGCTGCAGCAATTGCTGCAGCGGAAGCTCGTCGCGGCCATGGACCCAGCGCGCCAGTTCGGCTGCAAATGAGCGCTGTCCGGCCACTTGAAGAATTTCGGCCAGATCCTGTTCGCGCATGGTGCCTGCATTGCAGCGCAGCCAGATGGCGCGCATCACGTCATCGAGCGTGGCCTGGTGCGTGGCGCGGCCCTCGCTGCGCAGCGTCAGGTCAAGACATAGCGCGACCAGCGCGCCCTTGGCGTAATAGCTGATCGTCGCGTTGGGTGTGTTTTCGTCCTGCCGGTAATACTTGACCCAGGCATCAAAACTGGCTTGCGCGACCGATTGGACCAGCCGCCCCGGGGATTGCAAAACCTGGTTGACGGTCTTGGTCAGCAGCTTTAAATAGCCTGCGTTGTCCAGCAGGCCCGCGCGGCGCAGCAGCAGGTCGTCATAGTAGCTGGTGAAGCCCTCGAAAAACCACAGCAGGCCGGTGTAGTTTTCGCTGTCGTAACGGTAGTTTTCAAATTCTGCGGGACGCAGGCGCTTGACGTTCCAGGTGTGGAAATATTCGTGGCTGATGAGGCCTTGAAGCGTGGTGTAGCCGTCCAGGGCCTTGTTTTCACCGAGACGCGGCAGATCCTTGCGATTGCAGATCAGGGCGGTGGAGTTTCGGTGTTCCAGACCGCCATAGCCGTCGTCCACGGCATTGAGCATGAAAAGATAGCTTGTATAGGGGGGTTTTTTGTTGCCGTGCCAAAAACGGATTTCAGTCTCACAGATTTTTTGCGTATCGGCCAGCAGCCGGCTGCCGTCGAACGCGGCCGTCGCACCGGCCACAACAAAACGGTGCGGCACGCCGCGCGCGCTGAAGCTGCCGCTCCAGAACAGGCCCATTTCGACCGGGCAATCGACCAGTTCGTCGTAGTTGGCTGCCGCATAACTGCCAAAACCCTGCGAGTTGATGTTCTGGGGGCTCAAGCCGGTGGCAACCGACCAGCCGCTGCACCCGCTGGAGGCGCCGGGCGGCGGCAGCTGCAGCACATGCTGCGATTGCTCCTGGCCTTCGACCCGCAGGCACAGACTGGTGCCGTTGAAAAAGCCGCGCTGCGCGTCCAGCCAGGCCGTGCGAACGGAGTTGTCCCGGGCGTAGATCTCGTAACGCAGTACCAGCGCTTTGGTGGGCGCGCACTCGATTTGCCAGCTGCATTTGTCAAGTTGCTCAAGCCGCAATGGCGCGGCGGCACCTACGCCCTGGCTCGCCTGCAGACCCTGGAGGTTTTTGGAGAACTCGCGCACCAGATAGCTGCCCGGAATCCAGACTGGCAGGGACACGCGCTGCAGCGCCGCCGGTTTGGCAATCGTCAGCGTGACACGAAACAGGTGGGCGTGCAGGTCGCCGATCTCGACGCGGTAGTGAAGGGGGGCGGGCGGCTTACGGGTGGGAGCTGGCATCTTGTAAAAAAGGAGGGGACTGGTCGGCTGCAGCACAGGCCGGCGCGTGCCCACCCGATGCTTTTGAAATGCGTTGAATCTGCTATAAAAAAT
>NZ_JABBPF010000118.1 GCF_012927415.1 Polaromonas sp.
ATGTCAACGCGTATCAGGTGGTCTTCGCTGTCGAACAGAAATCCGGCCAGCGCCTTGCACAGCTCGGTCTTGCCGACGCCCGTGGGGCCAAGGAACAGGAACGAGCCGGTCGGGCGGTTCGGATCGCTCAGGCCTGAGCGCGAGCGGCGGATCGCGTTGGCAACCGCGGCAATGGCTTCTTCCTGGCCGACTACGCGCTCATGTAGCTTGCCTTCCATAAGCAACAGTTTGTCGCGTTCACCCTGCATCAGCTTGCTTACCGGAATGCCGGTCGAGCGCGCGACGACTTCAGCAATTTCTTCAGCGCCGACCTGGGTTCGCAGCAGCTTGGGCGCCGCGCTGGCACCGGGCGCGGCCTCGCTGGCCTGCGCTTCTTTCAGGCGTTTTTCCAGATCAGGCAGCTTGCCGTATTGCAACTCGGCGACCTTGTTGAAATCGCCCTTGCGGGTGAATTCTTCAATCTGGAAGCGGATCCGGTCAATCTCTTCCATGACGTCTTTGGAGCCGAGCGCCTGGGCTTTTTCAGCCTGCCAGATTTCATCAAGGTCGGAAATCTCCTTTTGCAGCTTGCTGATTTCTTCTTCAATCAGGTCAAAACGCTTTTGCGAAGCCTCGTCTTTTTCGCGGCGCACAGCTTCGCGCTCGATCTGCAGCTGAATCAGCCGGCGGTCCAGCTTGTCCATCACCTCGGGTTTGGAGTCTCTCTCAATACTGATCTTGCTCGCCGCTTCGTCGATCAAATCGATCGCCTTATCGGGTAAAAATCGGTCGGTGATGTAGCGGTGGCTCAGTTCAGCAGCAGCAACAATGGCCGGGTCAGTGATGATGACGCCATGGTGTGACTCGTATTTTTCCTTCAGGCCACGCAGAATGGCGATGGTGGCTTCCACGCTCGGCTCGCCGACCAGGATTTTCTGAAAACGGCGCTCCAGCGCGGCGTCTTTTTCAATGTATTTGCGGTATTCGTCAAGCGTGGTCGCGCCGACGCAATGCAGCTCGCCACGCGCCAGCGCGGGTTTGAGCATGTTGCCGGCGTCCATCGCGCCCTCGGCCTTGCCGGCGCCGACCATGGTGTGCAGCTCGTCGATAAAGACAATGGTCTGCCCTTCGTCCTGGGCCAGTTCCTTGAGCACGGTTTTCAGGCGCTCTTCAAACTCACCACGGAACTTGGCGCCAGCCAGCAAGGCGGCCATGTCAAGCGACAGCACGCGTTTGCCCTTGAGTGAATCGGGCACCTCCCCCGCCACGATGCGCTGGGCCAGCCCTTCAACGATGGCGGTCTTGCCGACGCCGGGCTCGCCGATCAGCACCGGGTTGTTTTTGGTGCGGCGCTGCAATACCTGGATGGCGCGGCGAATCTCGTCGTCACGGCCAATCACCGGGTCGAGCTTGCCCATGCGGGCGCGCTCGGTAAGGTCCATGGTGTATTTCTTGAGGGCTTCGCGCTGGCCTTCGGCGTCGGCGCTGTTGACGCCCTGGCCACCGCGAACCGCGTCAATGGCGGATTCAAGTGCCTTGCGGCTCAAGCCGTTCTCTTTCGCCAGCCGGCCAACATCACCTTTGCTGTCGGCCACGGCCAGCAGAAACAGCTCGCCGGCAATGAACTGGTCGTTGCGCTTGATGGCTTCCTTTTCGGTGGCCTGCAGCAACTTGGCAAGGTCGGGGCCGACCTGAATCTGGTCCTGACCCGCTACCGAAGGCAGTCTTTTGACCGCTGCATCGGCGGCCTGTGTCAACCCGTTGACGTTGACACCAGCCCGCTCCAGCAGGGCGCGTGGCCCGTCATCCTGGCGCAACATGGCGGCCAGCAGGTGAGCCGGCTCGATATAGCCATTGTCATTGCCCAATGCCAGCGACTGGGCGTCGCTCAGGGCTTCCTGGAACTTGGTGGTGAGTTTGTCTTGTCGCATGAAATCTCCTGTTGAACCTGAAAAGGTCTGTTCTGAAGAATCTTGAGGCTTTTTCCCAGCTTTACAAGCGGCGCCGGCGCCGTCAAGCTGTAAGGAGCGGCTTGAAGCTTGATGAAGATCAACTTCATCAAGCTCCAGCCTTGCGGCTCAGGCATTCGGTGCGCTGATGCCCCATTTGGCGAGCGCGGCGTCATCGCTGACCCGCGCATCGACCCAGCGCGCGCCTTCGGGCGTCTGCTCTTTCTTCCAGAATGGCGCCTGGGTCTTGAGGTAGTCCATCAGGAATTCGCAGGCCCGAAAGCTCTCGCCCCGATGCGCCGAAATGACTGCGACCATGACGACCTGGTCAAGCGGCTGCAGCAAACCCACGCGGTGGATGACGCGGGCACCAAAAATATCAAAGCGTGCGCAGGCCTCATCAATCATGGCCTCGACGGCTTTTTCGGTCATGCCGGGGTAATGCTCCAGCTCCATGCTGCTGACACTCAGACCCTCATTGCGGTCGCGCACGGTGCCGGTGAAGGTGCAAATCGCGCCAACGCGCTTGTCGTTTTTGCGCAGCGTTTCGACTTCGTCAGCCAAATCGAAATCGCCGGTCTGGATGGTTACCCGCGTTGCCATGAATTTCAGCCTCCGGTGACGGGCGGAAAAAAGGCGACTTCGCAGCCCTCGGTCACGAGGGCCGTCTCATCGCTCATGACCTGATTGATCGCCATGCGAACGGACCTGCCGCGGGCCAGCGAAGCGGCATGGAGCGGGCTCGCAGCCAGCAGCTCATCGCGCAGGGCAGCCAGTGTCATGGCAGAAGTCTCACGCAGCTCGCTGCCCTGCCCGATGGCTTCGCGGATCGACGCAAAATATTTGACGGTGACCTTCATGGGAATAGCTTTCATGACAGCAGCGCCGCGAAGGGAATGAACTGCACCTCGTCGCCATGCGCGATGGTCTGACCCGGCGGGTTGTCGACCAGGCCGTCGCCCCAGACGGCGGATGTCAGCACGCCTGAACTCTGGTTGCCGAACAGCTCAAGCCCGCCAGCAGCGTTCTGCCTCACCCGCAGGAATTCACGGCGCTTATCGGCTCTGGTCCAATCAAAATGGGCCTTCATTGCTATTGATTCAGGAGCGAGTGCGGTCGCACCCTGGAGCCTGAGAATGAAGGGCCGCACCAGCAGCAGGAAGGTCACGAAGCTGGACACGGGATTGCCAGGCAAGCCGATAAAGTGGCTCTGGCCAACAGTTCCGTAGGCAAAAGGCTTGCCGGGTTTAATGGCGATCTGCCACAGCATCAAACTGCCCAGCGCCTCGACAGCCGGTTTGACATGGTCTTCTTCTCCTACCGAAACACCGCCGCTGGTCAGAATAAGGTCATGCTGGCGGCTCGCGTCTTTCAGAGCGGCGACCGTTGCATCCAGCCGGTCTGGCACTATGCCCAGATCGGTCACGCTGCAACCGAGCCGCAGCAGCAAGGCCTTGAGGAAAAACCGGTTGGAGTTGTAGACGGCACCGGGTTTCATGTCAGCCGGTGCCACGTCGCCGGGCATGACCAGCTCGTCGCCAGTGGAAAACAGGGCCACCCGCACACGCGGCGCGACCTGCAACCTGTCGAAGCCGATGCTGGCGGCCAGGCCCAGCGCTGCGGGTGTGAGGCGTTCGCCCCGGTGCAACACCACGGCGCCGGCCGCGACATCTTCGCCGTGGCGGCGAATCCACTGGCCCGGCCGGGGTCGCACGCGAACGAAAACCCCGGCACCCACAGTTTCGCAATTTTCCTGCATGACCACGGCATCCGCGCCGGGGGGAATCGGCGCACCGGTGAAAATCCGCGCGGCTGAGCGCGCAGCCAGCGCCTGTCCGCTGCTACCCGCCGGAATGCGCTGATTGACTTGCAAAAGCGTGCTGGTGTCAGCGCAGTCTGCCGCACGCACGGCGTAGCCGTCCATGGCGCTGTTGTCATGCGCCGGAACATCCAGGCTGGACAGCAAATCCTGCGCAAGGACCCTACCGTCGCCATCAAAAGTTGAAACCTCGTCGGCGGGCAACAGCGGCTCGGCATGGGCCAGCAATTCGCCCAGCGCCAAATCTAGCGGCTTCAGGGGCGGACGGACGGCGGGCGATGGTGATGGCGATGGCGAGGCTGGGTTCATGGTCGGCGAGTCACTCGGGGCGGTCTTCGAACGAATAATGAAAACGCTCCTGATTGTTGATCAGGTAGTCGGCCAGGGCGTCGGCATCGTCCAAATCCAGCACCGGACGCAAGGTCGCCACTGGCAACCGGCCGGGTGAGTCGGTAGCAATGGCAACGATGAAGTCGTCGTCCATGAAACGGGCGGGTTTGCCAGACGAAGCGCGCCAGATTTCAATCTTCAGCAAATCGCTATGTTTGAAGCCTTCGACCAGCACCCAGTCCACGCCTTCATACAACTCGGCAATCAGGTGGTGAACCGTCAACTCGGTAGGCTGCTCAAACTCGCGTATCAACGCCAACCGGTTTTGCGAGGCAACCACGACTTCAAAAGCCCCCGCCTCGCGATGGCGGAAGCTGTCCTTGCCGGGGTGGTCAATGTCAAAACGGTGGTGCGCGTGCTTGACGACGGACACCCGCAGGCCTCGCATCTTGAGGGCGGGAATCAGCTTTTCGACCAGCGTTGTCTTGCCCGAGCCGGAGTAACCGGAAAATCCGACCACGTTCATAGGGCGACTTTCAGAAAACCAGTTTTGCTATCAATTAAATAGCTACTTGAGTCCGTATTCCTTGGACTACAACCCCATTTAATGCACATTATCGGCAATGTAGCGCTTGATGACCGCCACATCTGCCGGCAACAGCTCGACGCGCTTGGGCAAGGCCTCGATGCCTTCAAACCGGGCGGGCCGCGTCGGCGACTGGCCTAACGCTTCTTCAATGGTCTCGGCAAACTTGATGGGCAGCGCGGTTTCCAGCACGATCATCGGCACGCCAGGCTGAAGGTATTCGCGCGCGACTTTCAGGCCGTCGGCGGTATGGGTGTCGATCATTTCGCCAAAGCGCTTGAAGGTGTCCTTGATCGTCGCCAGCCGGTCGGCGTGGGTGCTCTTGCCGCTGACAAAACCGTACTGCTTTGCAGCGGATTTGAAAGCCGCATCGGCGCTCAGATCAAACTGGCCATGCTGACTGAGCTGGTCGTGAAACAACGCCCGGGTCCTGTCGCCGTTGCGGCCCAGCAGGTCAAACACAAAGCGCTCGAAATTCGAGGCTTTGGAAATGTCCATCGACGGGCTGGAGGTTTCATGCGTGTCGGCGCTGCCGCGAACCCGGTAAATCCCCGTGCGGAAGAACTCGTCGAGCACATCGTTTTCGTTGGTGGCGACCACCAATCGGGCAATCGGCAGCCCCATGCTGCGCGCCACATGGCCGGCGCAGACGTTGCCGAAGTTGCCCGAGGGCACGGTGAAACTGACCCTGGGCAAGGCTACCGATTCTTTCAAGCAAGGGCCGCGGATCTGGCTTTGCGAGTCCGCAGGCGCAGCGGCCCCCTCGGGGGGCAGCGCAGTACGCGAAGCGACAAGCGTGGGGGCCACATTCGTGGCCTGAAAATAGCCGGCGAAGTAATACACCACCTGCGCCATCAGCCGCGCCCAGTTGATGGAGTTGACGGTGCCAATCTTGTACCGGCGCTTGAACGCAAGGTCGTTGGACACGGCCTTGACGAGGTCCTGGCAATCGTCAAACACGCCTTCGATGGCTATGTTGTAAATGTTTTCGTCCTGCAGGCTGAACATCTGCGCCTGCTGGAACGGGCTCATGCGGCCTTTCGGCGAGGTCATGAAGACGCGCACGCCTGTTTTGCCGCGCATGGCGTATTCGGCGGCGCTACCGGTGTCGCCGCTGGTCGCGCCCAGGATGTTCAACTCTTCACCGCGGCGCGCCAGTTCGTATTCAAACAGGTTGCCCAGCAACTGCATAGCCATGTCCTTGAACGCCAGCGTGGGGCCGTTGGACAGGGCTTCGAGGTAGAGACCGTCCTCAAGCGGTCGCAGCGGCACTATTTCCCGGCTGCCAAACACTTCTTCGGTGTAGGTTTTGACACAGATCGCTTTCAGGTCGGCGGCGGGAATGTCGTCGATGTATAGCGAGAGCACTTCAAACGCCAGGTCCGCGTAGGGCAGGCCGCGCCACTTCGCAAGCATCGCAGCGTCGACTTGCGGATAGCTTTCGGGCAAATACAAACCGCCATCAGGTGCCAGGCCTTCGAGCAGGATTTCACAGAAACGCTTGCGTTCGGTTTTGTCGTCCGACGCCGCGCGGGTGGAGAGGTAGTGCATCAGGCCAGTTCTTCCTTGCGGATGCGGATGAGGGGTGCCAGCACCGTGGGCAGCGCCTGCATTTTCGCCATGGCTTCGTTCATTTTTGCTTCCACGCAATCATGCGTGAGGATGATCAGGTCGGTCTGGGTCGAGCCCTCACCGCCCACTTCATCGGCTTCACGCTGCAGCACCGCATCGATGCTGATGCCGGCCTCGGCCAGGATGCCTGTCACCCTGGCCAGTACGCCGGCCTCGTCAGCCACCTTCAGCCGCAAATAGTAGCTGGTCACCACGGCGGACATTGGCACGATGGACAGATCGCTCATCTCGTCAGGCTGGAAGGCGAGGTGCGGCACGCGGTGTCCGGGGTCGGCCGTGTGCAGGCGCGTGATGTCGACCAGGTCAGCAATCACCGCGCTGGCGGTAGGCTCGCTGCCCGCGCCCTTGCCGTAGTACAGCGTCGTGCCCACCGCGTCACCATGGACCACCACAGCGTTCATCGGCCCTTCGACATTGGCGAGCAGTCGTTTGGCGGGTATCAGACTGGGATGCACACGCAATTCGATGCCGTTGGCGACGCGCTTGGTAATGCCCAGCAGCTTGATTCGATAGCCGAGTTGTTCCGCGTAACGGATGTCCTGCGCCGCCAGGTGGGTGATGCCCTCGACATGGGCCTTGTCGAACTGGACCGGAATGCCAAAGGCAATCGCGCTCATGAGGGTGGCTTTGTGCGCCGCGTCAACGCCTTCAATATCAAAAGTGGGGTCCGCCTCGGCATAGCCCAGGCGCTGCGCTTCTTTCAACACCACGTCGAAATCAAGACCCTTGTCCCGCATCTCGGACAGGATGAAGTTGGTCGTTCCGTTGATGATGCCGGCAATCCACTGAATGGAGTTGGCGCTCAGGCCCTCGCGCAAGGCCTTGATGATGGGGATGCCACCGGCCACCGCGGCTTCAAAAGCGACCATGACGCCCTTGCGCTGGGCGGCAGCAAAAATCTCGGTGCCATGGACGGCCAGCAAGGCCTTGTTGGCAGTGACCACATGCTTGCCAGACTCGATCGCTTCCAGCACCAGCGCCTTGGCAATGCCGTAGCCGCCGATCAGCTCGATCACGATGTCGATGTCCGGACTGGCGACCACCTTGCGCGCGTCGTCCACCACCTGAACACCTTCGCCCACCAGAGCCCTGGCACGCGCCACGTCAAGGTCGGCCACCATGGTGATTTCAATGCCGCGGCCGGCGCGGCGGCGAATCTCTTCCTGGTTGCGCTTGAGCACATTGAAGGTGCCGCCACCCACGGTACCGATACCCAGAAGGCCAACCCTGATGGGGCTCAAATTCGTCGTCGTTTTTAGGGTCACCTGGGGTCCTGACTGTCGTTTTTACGGCTTGTCGCCCCGAAAAAAAGGGGCGGGAAATCAAAAATCAGCCGCGTTTGTCGCGGTAGTTCTCGAGAAATTTTGCAATACGGCCGATCGCCTCGCGAAGGTCTTCCTCGTGGGGTAAAAAGACGATGCGGAAATGGTCGGGCGCAGCCCAGTTGAAACCGGTGCCCTGCACCAGCATCACCTTGGTTTCCTTGAGCAGTTCAAGAAAGAATTGCCGATCATCCGTGATCGGGTAGATCTTGGGGTCAAGCCTTGGAAACATGTAGAGCGCGGCGCTCGGCTTGATACAACTCACACCGGGAATGGCCGTAATCAACTCGTAAGCCAGATCACGCTGGCGCCGCAAACGGCCGCCTTCACAAGTCAGGTCATTGATGCTCTGGTAGCCGCCCAGCGCGGTCTGGATGGCCCACTGGCCGGGCACGTTCGAGCACAGCTTCATGTTGGCCAGCATGTTCAGGCCTTCGATGTAGTCCTGCGCCGACTTCTTCGGGCCCGAGACTACCAGCCAGCCCGCGCGATAGCCGCAGGAACGGTAGCTTTTGGAGAGTGAGTTGAAGGTCAGCGTGAGCACGTCGCTGGACAGGCTCGCAATGGCGGTATGCCTGACCCCGTCATACAGCACCTTGTCATACACCTCATCGGCAAGAATCACGAGGCCGTGTTCGCGCGCAATGTCAACAATTTCCTTGAGAAGTTGATCGGAATACAGCGCGCCAGTCGGGTTGTTCGGGTTGATGACCACGATGGCTTTGGTTTTAGGCGTGATTTTGGCGCGGATGTCCGCAAGGTTGGGCATCCAGCCGTTATCTTCGTCGCACATATAGTGCACCGGCGTGCCGCCCGACAGGCTGGCGCTGGCCGTCCAAAGCGGGTAGTCGGGCGCGGGAAGCAGCAGTTCGTCGCCATCGTCAAGCAGGGCGTTGGTCGCCATCGCAATCAGTTCGCTGGCGCCGTTGCCCAGGTAGTTTTAGGCCAGTGTCACACCCATGATACCCTGCTTTTGCGTCTCGTGCATCACGGCCTTGCGCGCGGCAAAAATGCCCTTGCTGTCGGAGTAACCGGCGGAGGCGGGCAGGTTCCGGATCATGTCCTGTTGAACTTCCTCCGGCGCGTCAAAACCGAATACCGCCAAGTTGCCGATGTTGAGCTTGATGAGCTTTTGGCCTTCTTCTTCCATCTGCTTGGCCGCGTCCATGATCGGGCCACGGATGTCGTAAAGAACATTGGCCAGCTTGGCGGACTTGGTGATCGTTTTCATGGCGCTTTTCTGAATTTTTAAATTTTTGAACTTCTGAATTTTTGTGCAATGGCCGCGGGGGCAGCTGCACTGGCAAAGGGGAGGAAGCAACAGCACAGCCACAGCAGATCCGGGCAGAACCTATAATTTGACCACATAAAACACCATTTTTCGCTGGCACGCATGGGGCAAGGAGCGCTTGTCCGGTGTGGGTCAAACCACTTACCCGCTTTGAGTTCTGCATGAAACTACAACCAGACCGCCTCGACGTGCAATCCATTCTGGCTTACGGACCCGGATGGGTAGGCCTGGGCAATCACGGGGTTGCCGAAAAAATCAGCTACAGCATCATCATCGGCTCGCAAGGCGAAAAATACGAATGGGATTGCACGCGCTTTGATCGGCTCACGGCGCAGCATTTTGAGCAATTGGCCAAGCTCAAGCCCGAGCTGGTGATTTTTGGCAGCGGAACACGATTGCGCTTTCCGCCGCCGGCGTTTTTGCGTGCGCTGATGGCCGAGCGGATTGGTCTTGAAACCATGGACACGCTCGCCGCTTGCCGCACCTACAACATTCTTGCTGGCGAGGGTCGCCACGTCATC
>NZ_JABBPF010000124.1 GCF_012927415.1 Polaromonas sp.
TCGACCACCGAGCGCAGGGCCAGGTCGTCGGCATGCAGCTGGCCAGCCAGGTTCGGCGCGGCGCGCGTGCCGCTGATGACCAGGTCAGTGGCCAACGAGCCGCGCAGCCGCCAGCCTGGCGGCGCCAGCAGAGACCAAACGCCGATGCGCGGAAGCTGCGCGCGCAACCAGCCGGTGAGAGGGGCATTCAGCGGCCAGTTCCATCCGCCGACGCCTTGCCCCTCGGGTGACCGTGCCAGGCGCGTCTTGAGCTCGCCATTGGCCGTGCCGGCGCGCTCGCTGTCCCAGCGCAGGGCGAGCGTCAGGCTGTCGCCCAGGTTTTCCAGCGAGATGCGCGCCTGTCTGACGCCGGCTGCCAGCCGGGCCGTGTTGCCCTGCACGCCTTCGGCTTGAACCGTGACGTCGCCGCTGCTGCGCACCAGGCTGGCCTTGAATTTCAGGGTATTGCCGAGCACGGCATCCCATTCGCCATCAAAGACCAGATTCCCGCCCAGGCCCGCGCCTGCCATCTGCGGGCCCATCAGCAGTTCCAGCCAGGCGATCGGCAGGCCGGTGAGTTTGCCGGTGGTGATGAGTTCGCCTGGCCGCCAGCGCACCGGCTGCCAGGAAAGTAGGGCCTGCGAGTTTGCGGTGGCTGGCGCCTTGCTGGCGGGCGCGGTCAACACCGCCTCGCCATTACCGCTTTCAAAAACATCACCCGCCTTGCCGGGTGTCCACTTGAAGGGCACGCTGGTGCGAGTGACCAGGCGCCACGCACCGGTGCCCAATGCGGGGTCTTCAAGGCCGAGGCTGAATTGCTTGAGCAAACCCAGCCAGGCCGACTGGGCCAGCGCTGCGTTGGGTGCGCCGGTGAGCTTCACGCGTCCGCCATCGGCGGAGAGTTGCACGGCATAACGGCGTTGGTCTATTTCAACGCGGCCTTGCGCGCTGATTTGTGCCTGACTCAAGCGGCCCGCAAGGGTGGCCTGAAACGCGCGAATCTTGAACAGGCCGAGGCTTGCTGTTGCCTTGGCGATGGCAACAGTTTCGGCGTTGGTGTCTGGGGGTAAAGTTTTGTCGGCGGCTTTTGGGGTGGCAGACAGCCAGTCAAGTGAAGGTGCGTCGAGCTGTGCCTGCAGCGCCGGATCAAGCCAGCCACCCTGCCAGTTTGCAGTCAGTTCAGCGCTTCCGCTGGCTGACGCTGTCAGCACCGAAGCGGGAATACCAGGAAGTTTTTGCAGCCAACGCAGGGCTGCAGCAGCATCGCGCGCTTTGACGCCCAACTCGCCATTGCCCCTGGTTTGCCGCAATTCGCCGTTAAAACTGGCCTCAATTCCAGGGGCGGTCAGTTTCAGCTTGCCTGTTCCGCCTTTTGCAGAGGGCTGCACTTCGAGTTGACCGCCCAGTTCGGCATCATCGGTGCGCACGCGCAAGGCTGACAACAGCAGAGTGCCGCCAGCCTGTTGCGAATCCCAGCTGCCGGTGGCGCTGGCCTTGCGCAGGCGCAATTGTTCGATCAGCCTGTTTTTAGCGGTGCTGGCGGCCCTGACGGCCGGGGCTGCATTATTCGCCGTTTGCACGCTGGCATCAAAGCGGGTGAGGGTACCCTGACCGCTTAACTAGGCACGGCCATCGAGTGGCTCGGGGCCCATTTGGGTGTGTAGCCGGGCCGGGCTGATGTGTTGCAGCGTGGTCTTTAGTTGCCAGGCTGGCAGCGGCGCCCCTATGACCGCAGGAGCGGGCTTTGGGCTGACGGCCCACTCCCCGCTGGCCAGTAGTTCGCCTCCGCCCAATTGAGCCTTGAGTGTGCGCACCATGGCCGCGCCATTTCGCCACTCGCCCTGCGTGTCCAGGCTATCGATTGGCAGTCGTTTTTGATCCCATGGACCGGGCAGGGCATTGGCCAGTTGAAGTTTCAAGGCCCACGCCGGGCTGGCGTTGGCCGCCGTAACGGCCAGTGGCTGCACCTGGGCGCCGCCGTTCAGCCGGGTTTGCGGTGCGTCGGGCCACAGGGCGGCAAGGTCGAGGTCGCGAAAAGTGGCATCTACTTGCGGCAGGGGCTGCGCCGCCCAGGGCATGACGCGGGCGGTGGCGCTGGCCCGCGGTTGCGGCGCGGGTTTCGCGCTGTTGGACGCAGGCGCGGCCTTTATCAGAAGTTCGGCCTTGACCAGCAGTTCCGTCAACGGACCTTGCGCGGTAGCCTGAAATGAAAGCGGCAGCTGCGTCTTGGGGCCAGGGAGCACGACGCTTAAGGCACCGGACAAACTTGCGTCGAGCCTGAGCGGTTCACTTGATGTCAGGGCGGCTCGTCCGCTGTAGTTGCCGCTGGCCACCTGCGCTCTCTTCAGGTCAAGCTGGTGCTGCCGGCCGTTGTAGCGGTAGTTCCCGGAGATGGTGGTGGCTGTAAATGGCGTTGGCCCCGTCATGTGCAGCTGGTCGACTGAAAAGTCGTCAAGCGCCACCGAGAGGGGCAGGCCCAGCGCCTTGGGCGGGGTGGCTGGCGTGATAGAAGGCGGACGCTGGTCCTGAATCTGCACGCTGGCAGCGGCGAGGCGGTTGAGCTTCAGCGTGCCCTGCAGTAGTGACCAGGGTTGCCAGGCCAGTGTTACATCGCGGGCCTCGACGCTCAAGCCATTTTGCAGCCAGTGCAGCTGTTCGATGTGACCGCCGGCGCGCAGTGAGCCACTGACGCGCTCCGCCTTCAGCGGCTGTGATTGCCCAATCCAGCCGAGTGCAGTTGCCAGCGAACCGTCGCTGCCGGACCACCACCACAGCGCGCCCGTCGCGCCCGCAGCCAGCGCAACGAGGCTTCCGCCGGCCCAGGCAGAGGCTTTCAGCCAGCGCCGCACCGGCTTTTCCACCGGCTCCGCGGTCTTGTTCTCCGGGGCATGCGGTGCATCCATCAAAAGACAAAGCCGACGCTGACGTGCAGGCGCAGTTGTTTGACCTTGACGCCGTAGGCCAGGTCAATCTGTAAGGGACCAATCGGGCTTTTCCAGCGCAGGCCGGTACCAACACCGACGGAAGGGCGCATGTCCTGCGGCTTGTCGGCCACGGCACCGGCGTCCAGAAACAGCGTGTTCTCCCATTCGCTGGGCTGGCCGTCACGCAGCATCGGCCGCTGCCATTCAATGCTGCCAACTGCCATGTAGCGGCCGGGGCCAACCACGCCGTTGGCCAGCGCAATGCCGATGTCACGGTAGCCGTAGCCGCGGACCGTGTTGTCGCCGCCGGTGCGAAACAGCTGGGTGCTCGGGATGCGCGCCGTGTCTTTGCCCAGCAACGCGCCAGCTTCCGCACGCATGGCGATGCGGCCACGTTCCAACGAGCGAATGCCAAGCCAGCGGCCTACCGCGCGGGTAAAGGGCTGCCGGTCATCGCCCAGCGTGGTGCCGGCACCCAGCTCGAAACCGAGGGCATATCCTTTGCCGGGAAAAGGCAGGCTGTCAAAGTAGCGGCCGGTCCAGACGTAGTTGGCCGTTAGCGCCGAGCCGTCGCCGGCGGCTGCTACTGAATTGCCCAGCAAGCCTATGCCCTGCACGTTGGCCCGGTCGTATTGCAGGTAGAGGTTGCGGTCAATCCGGTCACCAAACTGTGACCGGCCAAAACGCAGACGCTGGGCCTGGGTGATCAGCTCGTTGTCATTGATGCGTTCGACGCGGCCCAGTGCACCCCAGCGCCAGCTCGCTTCGTCGGGAATTGACGTCCATTCAGTTTGGGCGAAAGGAGACTTTTTTTCAAGCTGTAGTTTGGTAATGGCGCGCCAGCCGATGCCGGGAACGCGGTGGTGGGTGTGCTCAAGCGAGACGCGCGGTCCGCTGTCAGTGGTCACGCCCACACCCAAAATCACTTTTTGCAGCTTGGCTTCGCGCACCTGCACCTGCACGGGCGTGGCGAGCGGATCGCTTTCAGGGTCGATAAAAATGTAGGCCGAGTCAAAGTACCCGCTGGCGGCCAACCGTTGCTGCGCCTGCACGAGCTGATTCTGGTCATAGACCGCACCTGCATTCAGGCGAGCCAGGCGTGGCACCAGCACGGGGTCATAGCGCTCCAAGCCGCTGACCTGCATCGGCCCCAGCCGGTAAAGCGGACCCGAATCAAGATTTACGTTCAAGCTGGCGGTTCGATTCGGGGCGTCGACGTCAGCCAGGCTTCCCGCGAGCTTGCCGGCGGGGTAGCGGCGGGCAACCAGCTCGCGCAAGGCCTGCGTTTTCGCGCCGCTCCAGGCATCCTGGGTGAATAGCCGGCCCGTGGGCAAACGCCAGTTGCGCAGGATTTCATCGCGCTGGGCAATCGCATCGATATCGGGTGACGCGCCAATATCGCCTGCGAAGGTGATTGCTACCGTGCCAATGCGCGTCGCTTCACCCGGGTCTACGACAACCATGATCGTCGGACGCTGGTTGACCCCGCCTTCACGCGTGATGCGGATGTCGGGGCTGAAGTAGCCCAGCGTGCCCACGAGGTTGCGCACATTGCGCTCGGCCAGCACAATCAGGCGCCCCAGTTCAGCTTCGTCGAGATCGGTGACGGCACGGTAGCGTTGCAGTTCGAGGTGCCTTTCTAGCATCTCGCGAACCACTGGAGGCGCGCGCACGGCAATGTCGAAGGCGGTGACTTCGGGCTCGGCACTGGTCGGGCCGACCGAGCCTTGCGGCGTCGGTTCAGGCGCCAGTTTTTCAGGCGGGGGGACAGGTTGCGGCGCCGATTGCGTGACGCTGGAAGGCGGTGTTAAGACTGAGGAGACAGGCGCGGTTTTGGGCGCCAGGGGAGTCGCAGGAGTCAGCCGCGCGGCAGTCTGAGCCCCGGCCAAAGGTGCAGTAAACAGCGCCATCAAGGCAAAAAGAGCGAAGGCGGGACCGGGTAAGCTCAGTCCTGCACGAGTGGCCGCTCGATCGCAGTGAGTACCGGTATAGGTCACAAGCCGCAGTCTAAGTGGACATTATTTCGACAGCAACCGCATGGCATCTTCAAGGCCTTTGATCGTCAGCGGATACATGCGCTGGCCCATCAGCTGCTGGATGACGCTGATGCTCTGGCGGTATTGCCACACACCCTGCGGCTCGGGGTTGATCCACGCAAATTTTGGAAAGGCATTGGTCAGCCGCTGTAGCCACTCGGCGCCGGCTTCCTCGTTGTTGTATTCCACGCTGCCGCCCGCCTGCAGGATCTCGTAGGGGCTCATGGTGGCGTCGCCGACAAAGATCAGTTTGTAGTCCTTGTTGTACTTGCGGATGATGTCCCAGGTTGAAAATTTTTCAGCGAAACGGCGGCGGTTGTTCTTCCACATGAAGTCATAAACGCAGTTGTGAAAGTAGTAAAACTCGAGGTGCTTGAACTCGGCCTTGACGGCAGAGAACATTTCCTCAACGCGGTGAATGTGGTCGTCCATGGTGCCGCCGACGTCCATCAGCAGCAGCACCTTCACGTTGTTGTGGCGCTCGGGCACCATCTTGATGTCCAGCCAGCCGGCGTTGGCGGCGGTGGAACGAATGGTGTCGTCCAGATCCAGTTCTTCCACGTTACCCTGACGGGCAAACTTGCGCAGGCGGCGCAGCGCCACCTTGATGTTGCGCGTGCCGAGTTCCTGCGTATCGTCGTAGTCCTTGTAGGCGCGCTGGTCCCAGACTTTGACCGCGCTGCGGTTGCGGCTTTTTTCCTGGCCGATGCGGATGCCCTGCGGATTGAAGCCGTTGGCACCAAAAGGCGAAGTGCCGCCGGTGCCTATCCATTTGCTTCCGCCTTCGTGGCGCTCTTTCTGCTCTTCAAAACGCTTTTTCAGCGTCTCCATGAGCTCGTCCCAGCCCATTTTTTCGATCTTCGCCTTGTCTTCCGGGCTGAGCTCAAGCTCCAGGTTTTTGCGCAGCCATTCCAGAGGGATCTCTTTGGTAAAATCGGCGATCGTTTCGACACCCTTGAAGTAGGCTGCAAAGGCGCGGTCGAACTTGTCGTAGTGCTTTTCATCCTTCACCAGCACAGTGCGGCTCAGGTAGTAGAAGTCGTCAATCTTGTAGGCGCCTTCACTCATCTCACCATCCGGCCCCGCCAGTTTGCCGCTGTTGGGGCCAACCACGCCGGCCTCCAGCGCTTCGAGCAGCATCAGGTATTCCTTGACCGAAACCGGTAGCTTGGCCGAGCGCAGCATGTAGAAAAAATCAATCAGCATGGCGTATTCAAAACCTCAATGGTGCGGTTTGTCGAGCAGGTACAGCAGCTGTGCCTTCACCTCCGGCCATTCGCCAACGCGCAGGCTGTACATGACGGTGTCGCGAATTGTGCCGTCGCGCCGCAGTGCATGGCCACGAATCACGCCGTCCTTGCGGGCACCGAGCCGTTCGATGGCGCGCTGCGATGCAGGATTGAAATTGTCGGTGCGCCAGCCGACCACGTTGCAGGCGCGGGTTTCAAACGCATGCGTCAGCATCAATAGCTTGGCCGTGCTGTTGATGTGCGTGCGCTGGCAGCGCGCGGCATACCAGGTGTAGCCGATCTCGACTCGTTTGACAGCCGGCAGGATGTCATGAAAGCTGCTACTGCCAAGCACGGTGCCACTAGCCAGATCACGCACCGCAAAAGCGAAACGGTGGCCTTCTTGGCACGCCGCCAACGCAGTTTCGATGTAAGCGCGGGTTTGCGCCGGTTCGGGAACCGAGGTCACGCGCAGCTTCCAGAGTTCGCCGTCGGCGGCGGCGGCGCGCAGCCCCGACTCATGCTCAAGAGCCAGCGGTACTAGTTCCACTCCTCTCGCGCAAAGGGTAACGGCGGCTACGAAACTCATCTGATTTCCTCGCCCTCGCCCTCGCCCTTGGCCTTGGCCGTCTTGGCGCGGCGCCAGCGTCGTGCCAACTGCAAACCCAGGCCACCACCAAGACCGACAAGCACAATGCCGCCCAGTGCACTGTTGCCATAGCCGGCCGCAAAAATATCCAGCCCCAGAAGTCGGCCGATCCAGAATCCGAGCAAGGCACCGCCCAGAAAACCGACGGCGTCTGAGAAACCTTCGAGCAATAATGACTTCTGGCTCATGACTCTGTCCTGTTGCTTTAACGGTTGTTGCGCTGCATGAACACCAGCTTTTCGAACAGGGTTACGTCCTGTTCATTTTTTAGCAGGGCTCCGACCAGTGGCGGCACGGCAACTTTCTGGTCACTGCTTTGCAGCGCCTCCAGCGGAATGTCTTCAGCCACCAAGAGCTTGAGCCAGTCGAGCAGTTCGCTGGTGGATGGCTTCTTTTTCAGGCCTGGCATGTTGCGCACGTCGTAGAAAGTTTTCATGGCAGCAGCCAGCAGTTCTTTCTTGAGTGTGGGGAAGTGCACGTCCACGATCTGCTTCATGGTGTCGGCGTCGGGAAATTTGATGTAGTGGAAAAAGCAGCGGCGCAAAAAGGCGTCGGGCAATTCTTTTTCGTTGTTGGAGGTGATGAACACCAGCGGCCGGTGCTTGGCGCGGACCAGTTCACGCGTCTCGTAGCAGTAAAACTCCATTCGGTCGATTTCGCGCAGCAAATCATTGGGAAACTCAATGTCGGCCTTGTCGATTTCATCAATCAGGAGCGCGACCGGCTCGTCGGCCGTAAAGGCCTGCCACAACACGCCTTTGAGGATGTAGTTGTGGATGTCCTTGACCTTTTCGACCCCCAGTTGCGAATCGCGCAGACGCGAGACGGCGTCGTATTCATACAGGCCCTGTTGCGCCTTGGTGGTGGATTTGATATGCCACTGCAACAGCGGCAGGTTAAGGGCCTGCGCAACTTCCTCGGCGAGCATGGTCTTGCCCGTGCCAGGTTCGCCTTTGACGAGCAACGGCCTTTTTAGTGTGGCAGCGGCATTGACAGCAAGCATCAGGTCCGGAGTGGCAACGTAGTTTTTTGAGCCTTGAAATTTCATTTTTGGCGCTTGGGCGTTAAAGAGGGTGGGGGCTTCAGCAGTGATATTCAACACGCCGACCGTGCCTATGGCGGCGCAGATATAATCCACCGTTGTTTTACAAGATGAATTTCCACTTGATTGTGCGCGAAAAATGAATAAGCTGTTCACGACGATATTCACTGTAGTTGTCTCCTGTGTGACGGCCTCCAGCCTTGCCCAAGACATAAAGGGCGACGCCAAAGCGGGCGCTACAAAAAATTCCATGTGCATTGGATGTCATGGGATTTCAGGCTACCAGTCCTCATTCCCCGAGGTCTACAAGGTGCCGATGATTTCTGGGCAGGGCGCGGGGTATATTGCAGCGGCGCTGCATGAATATAAGAAGGGCGAGCGTAAACACCCGACCATGCGGGGCATTGCCCAGACGCTGACAGAGCAGGACATCGCCGATCTGGCGGCTTATTACAGTGGCCATGGTGTAGTAGCCGGCGTCGAGCTCCCCGCCAAAGCGGTCAAGGCACCGAGTGCGGAAGTGCTGGCTTTACTTAACAAGGCCAATTGCTCATCCTGCCACGGTGCCAATTTCAGCAAACCCATTGACCCGTCGTACCCAAAAATCGCAGGTCAGCACGCTGATTACCTGTTTGTGGCGCTCAAGTCATACAAGGTTGACAACAACCCTGTAGTCGGACGCGGCAACGCCATCATGGGTGGCATGGCAAAGCAGTACAGCAATGCCGAACTCAAGTTGCTAGCCGGCTATCTGTCGTCAGTGCAGGGCGAGCTCAAGGTGGTCCCCGAGAGTTGGTTTCGCTGAAACAAAAACTCCGTGACTGAAAAAGCCGCTGGTTAAGCGGTTTTTTTTTATGTGCTTAGGTCACTCGCCATGGGTGTCTCCGAATTTCAGTCCCGGGTTGCGCGCCGCTGCACACAGTCGATATATGCCGCGCCATCGGGCTGACGGTTTGCACGCTGGCTTTCCCAAACCATCTGGCCCAGGCAGTCCATGACCTCGTGATGCGCATCGTGAAGCGAGTCGCGCCTGGCAGTTAGCAATTCCACGGCCTGGCGTATGCCGCGTGGCTGGTCGATGGAGCATTGTTCACTGATGGACAGATGCATGGACAAGTGCAGAAAGGGATTGATCTTGCTGCCTTCCAAGTCGTATTGTTTTTCAAGCGCGGCGTCTGCATCCATAAAATCGGCATGGTGTTCGGGATGCTCGTCCAACCATTGACTTGCTATTATTTCAATAGCTTCAAGCGGTTGTCCAGTGCGAGTCTTGGTGAAAACAGAACAAAAAAACCGGCGGACGTCGGCTTGGGATGGGTTAAACATGACAAGAGCGTATCACGCGATCCCGACGCCGGTGAATGAGCCGGCTTCTCATTTGGGCCTCATGGTCGCCAAGCCGCTCCACGTCCTACAGACGCCTGGGGTCCGGGCCGCTACATTACATTCAGGGTGGCGCAGTACCGGGGCATGGCCATCCACTTATCAACAAGCCCGGTGAGGAGATTTCAATGAATACAGCACGGATAGTCGGGATTATCCTGGTCGTTGGCG
>NZ_JABBPF010000218.1 GCF_012927415.1 Polaromonas sp.
CGCTGGTCTGGGTGCGGCTTTCACTCAGCTCGTCTTCGGAGAAGTTCTCCGCCTCCAGCACGAAGTTTCGGGTGGTCGGGTGCTGCGGATGCAGAAACACCTGGGTCACCGGGCCACTTTCAACGATCTTCCCGCCGTCAATGACCGCCACGCGGTCACAAATCGTGCGGATGACATCCATCTCGTGCGTGATGAGGACAATCGTCAGCTTGAGTTTTTCGTTGATTTCCCGGAGCAGTTGCAAAATGGCGCGCGTGGTCTGCGGGTCCAGCGCACTGGTGGCTTCGTCACACAGCAATATCTTGGGCCGGTTGGCCAGCGCCCGCGCGATGCCCACGCGCTGCTTTTCGCCGCCCGACAGCTGTTTGGGGTATTTGTGCTTATGCCGGCTCAGGCCCACCAGATCCAGCATCTGGTCAACCCGCGCGTCAATTTTTGCCGTGTCCCGCTCGCCTGCAATCCGGATCGGAAAGGAAACATTTTCAGCCACGGTCTTGGAACTCAGAAGATTGAAATGCTGAAAAATCATGCCGATATTTCTTCTGAAATTTCGCAGCGCCAAGGTGTCGTAAGCCAGGATGGCCTCCCCGTCGACGATGATCTCGCCCTCAGATGGGCGCTCCAGCAGGTTGATCAGCCGGATCAGGGTGGACTTGCCAGCGCCCGAATGGCCAATCACGCCGAAGATCTCCCCCCTGACAATGGAAAGATCGATGCCGTTCAGGGCCGGGATCTGCTTGTCCTTGACCACATAGCTCTTATGCACGTTGTTTAGATGGATCACACTTTTCTCTTTTTTTACTCGCAAGCAAAGGCTCTGCCGGATGCGCCCATGGCGCTTGCCTGAAGCGCACCCCAAGCAGCGCGCTCGATGCTGGCCGCGTCCACCGAAAAATGCCGCCGAAGCGCGGCGCGGGTGTCACTGCGGCCAAAGCCATCCGTGCCCAGCGTGGTGTAGGCACGACCCGGCGGCAGATAGGCCCGGATGCTTTCGGGCACGGCTCGCACATAGTCGGTCGCAGCCACAATCGGCCCCTGCGTCCCGGCAAGCTGGGCCGTGACAAAGGCGCCGATGGCCGTGGCCGAGTCATCCTGCGCGCTGGCCTGGGCCTGGCGCGACAGCTCGCTCCAGCTGGTCACGCTGATCACCTCGACCTCGACACCCCGAGCCGACAGCAGATGCGCAGCCTTGATCACCTCGGTCAGGATCGCGCCTGAACCCATCAGCGTCACCTTCCCGGCGGCGGCGTCCGGTTTGTGGCTGCCAGCGGCTGCCGGGTAGCGGCCGAATTTGTAGCAGCCAGAAATCACGTCGCCATGCACATCGGATGGCAGATTGGGTTGCGCATAGTTCTCGTTCATCAGGGTCAGGTAATAAAACACGTCCCGCTGCTCCACCAGCATTTCACGCATGCCGTGGTTCAGGATCACCGCCAGCTCGCCCGCAAATGCGGGGTCGTAGGCCTTGCAGTTGGGGATGGTGGCAGCGATGAGGTGGCTGCTGCCGTCCTGGTGCTGCAGGCCTTCACCGCCCAGCGTGGTGCGCCCCGAGGTAGCGCCCAGCAAGAAGCCGCGCGGGCGCTGGTCGGCGGCGGCCCAGATCTGGTCGCCGACACGCTGGAAGCCAAACATGGAGTAGTAGATATAAAAAGGCAGCATGGCCAGGCCGTGCACGCTGTAGCTGGTGGCCGCCGCCGTCCAGCTGGCGATTGCGCCGGCCTCGCTGATGCCCTCTTCAAGAATCTGGCCGTCCATGGCCTCGCGGTAGCTCAGCACCGAACCGATGTCTTCGGGGGCATAACGCTGGCCCACGCTGGAGTAGATGCCAACCTGCTTGAACAGGTTGGCCATGCCGAAGGTGCGCGCCTCGTCCGCCACGATGGGCACGATGCGCGGACCCAGCGCGGCATCTTTGAGCAAGCCGCCCAGCATGCGGACAAAAGCCATGGTCGTGCTCATCTCCTTGCCCTCGGGCTGCAACGCAAAGGCGGCGTACTGGAGCAGCCCGGGCACCGGCAGCGCCCTGCAGGCGGTATCGCGCCGGGGCAGGTAGCCGCCCAAGGCTTGCCGCCGTGCAAGCAGATACTGGATTTCCGGACTGTCTTCGGCAGGCTTGAAAAAGGCCAGCGAAGTCGCTTGCTCGTCGCTGAGCGGCAGATTAAAGCGGTTCCTGAATTCGACCAGCTCTTTCTCGTCGAGTTTTTTGTGGCTGTGGGTGGTCATCTTTCCCTGCCCGGCCTTGCCCATGCCGTAGCCTTTCTTGGTGTGGGCCAGGATCACCGTGGGTTGGCCCCGGTGCGCGGCAGCCGCCGCGTACGCGGCGTGAATCTTCACCAGGTCATGGCCGCCACGCTTGAGGCGGTCGATCTGTTCGTCGGTCATGCCCTGCGCGAGGTGGGCCAGTTCTGCGTTCTGGCCAAAAAAGGTTTCGCGGTTGTAACGTCCGTCCTTGGCGGCAAAGGTCTGCATCTGGCCATCGACCGTGCCAGCAAAAGCGCGGGCCAGCGCGCCGCTGACGTCACGGGCGAACAGGCCGTCCCAGTCGCTGCCCCAGATCAGCTTGATGACGTTCCAGCCCGCACCGGCGAACAGCTTTTCCAGCTCGTCGATGATGCGGCCATTGCCGCGCACCGGCCCGTCGAGCCGTTGCAGGTTGCAATTGACGACCCAGACCAGGTTGTCCAGGCCCTCGCGGGCGGCCAAGGTCAGCGCACTCATGCTTTCCGGCTCGTCCATTTCGCCATCGCCGAACACGCCCCAGACCTTGCGGCCGGTGCAGTCAAGCAATTGCCGGTGCGTGAGATAGCGCATGAAGCGGGCGTGGTAGATCGAGCTGATCGGCCCGATGCCCATTGAGCCGGTCGGAAACTGCCAGAAATCGGGCATCAGGTAAGGGTGGGGATAGCTGCACAGGCCGCGCGCGCCCGAGCCAGTGAGCGCTGCAGGGCTGGTCAGCTCCTGGCGGTAGTAAGCCAGGTCTTCCTCGCTCAAGCGCCCTTCGAGGTAGGCCCGCGCGTACACGCCGGGGGCGCTGTGTGGCTGGAAAAAGACGAGGTCGCCCAGGTGTGCCCCGCCAGGGCGCTGGTCACGGGCGTGAAAAAAGTGGTTGAAGCCGACCTCGAACAGATCCGCGGCGCTGGCGTAGCTGGCAATGTGCCCGCCGAGATCGCCGTAGGCCTGATTGGCCCGCGCCACCATCGCCAGCGCATTCCAGCGCATCAGCGAGGCGAGCCGCTCCTCGATGGCCAGGTCGCCTGCGAACGGGGGCTGCTGATCCACCGCGATGGTGTTGACGTAGGGCGTGCACAGTTCAGGCTGCCAGCCGACGCGGGCCGTGCGGGCCTGGCGAGCCAGCGTATCGAGCAAGAAACGGGCGCGCGCGGGGCCTTGTGCGTCCAGCAGGGCGGCCAGGGCCTCCTGCCACTCGACAGTTTCCTGGGGATCGGTATCCAGCGGATCAGGGGGGGGTGCAAAGCCCGCGGGCCGCAGCGAATGGTTCAAACTCATAGGGATGAATTTACGCAAAAATAGCAGACACAGGCTGCCGATCTCGGGGAAGACAAACCCGAAGTGACAGGATAATCTGCTGCTTAAAATTACTTTTCTGGACTTTTATGCTCGACTCGGTCGATTACCGCATTATTGATGCCTTGCAGCGCGACGGCGGGCTGACCAACGTCGAGCTGGCGCGGCAGGTCCACCTGTCCCCCTCGCCCTGCCTGGCACGCGTCAAGGCACTGAAGGAACGCGGCGTGATCGAGCGCTACGTCGCGCTGACCAGCGCCGCCGCACTCGGGCTGGGCCTGAACGTCTTCATTTCCATCAGCCTCAAGAGCCAGAGCAAGGCAGCGCTGGCTGAGTTTGAAAGGCGCATTGCCGAGCATGACGAGGTCATGGAATGCTATTTGATGAGCGGCGACAGCGACTACCTGATCCGCGTGGCGATCACCGACATCGCAGCCTTGGAGAAATTCATCGTCGACCAGCTCACACAGATTGCCGGCATCGAGAAAATCCGCTCCAGTTTTGCGCTCAAGCAGGTGCGCTACAAGACGGCGCTGCCGCTGCCTGTGCAGGGTCGCCCGCGATGAGCCGCGACGACCGCCACGACGACCGCCACCCCGCGCCCCCGGCCGCCCCGCTGCTGCAGGCTGACAAGCTTTTTTTCCGCCATCCCGCGCGGCCCGGCGTCATGCTCTTCGACGGCTTTTGCCTTGATCTGCAAGCTGGCGTGAGCTGGCTCTCGGGTGACGAGGGCAGCGGCAAGACCACCTTGCTCCAGCTCCTGGCTGGCAGCCTGCCCGCAACGGGGCCGCAGGGGCAATTACGTGTCCGTGGCATCAGCCTGGCCGACAACAGGCTGGCTTACCGGCAGCAGGTCGCATGGTTCGCCCCCCGCGACACGGCGCAAGACGACCAGACGGCGCGCCAGGTTTTTGCAAGGCTACCGGCGCTGCATCCCGGTTGGGACCTGAACGCCCTGGCGTCGCACATCGAAGGCCTGTCATTGAGCCCGCACCTGGACAAGGCGCTCTACATGATGTCGACCGGCACACGGCGCAAGGTTCTGCTGGCGACGGCGCTGGCAGCCAATAGCACCGTGACGCTGCTTGACCAGCCCTTCATGGCGCTGGACCGCCCGTCCATAGACTATCTGCTGGAGCTGCTGGCCAAGGCGGCGCAAGCGACGGATCGGGCCTGGCTGGTGGCAGACTATGAGGCGCCCGGTCAGATCGCCCTGGCCGGCGTGATCCGCTTGTAGGCACTGGGCATCATTGCTATTTTTTTAATAGCGTTTAATAGCCGCGCTTACTGGACAAGAGGCCATTTTCGTCCTAAGGCAAGGTAAAAAAGCGGCGGGCGACCCTCACCCCTGGCGCACCGGCATGATGTGAACCGCTTCAGGCGGAATATGCAGAAAAAGCAGCGCGCCTGCGCCTGCGCCCAGTTGCCGCAAGCTGGCGCTGGAGAGATTGAGCGTGATGCACTGCGAGGGCAGCTGTAGCGGAACCAGCGTGCACAGGCTGATTTCACCCAGCGGCAGCACCTCGCGCAGCCTGCAGGCCAGCGTGTTCAGCGCCAGCGGGTCGGCGACAAGCGTCAGGTCCAGCAACTCGCCCGCCACCACCCACGAGACCTCGGCGCCATCGTCCAGCCGCTTTTTGTCGATCACCCGCAAGCTGATTTGCGGGACTTCCGGCGCGCCGGCGTGCCATGCCAGGCGGCCAAAACCTGGCGCGTCGGCAGGCCCGCTCTGAAAAAACCGGCCCCGGAAGTGGTTCTGGATGCCGACCAGCTCGGCCACGCGGGCGTTGCGCGGACTCGCAAACACGGTGGCCGGTGGCCCGCTTTGCAGCGACTCACCGGCGTCCAGAATCACCACCCGGTCGGCCAGTCGCCGTGCCTCCTGCAGATCATGCGTCACCAGCACCATCGGCATGGCGACGCTCTGGCGCAGCGCGGCCAGCTCGCGGTATAGCGTTTGGCGCGTCGGCGCGTCGACCGCCGAAAACGGCTCGTCCAGCAGCAGCACCTGCGGCTCGCGTGCCAGCGCCCGCGCCAGCGCCACGCGCTGCTGTTGACCACCCGAAAGCTGCGACGGCCGGCGCTGCTGCAGCCCGGCCAGGCCCATGCGCTCGAACAAGGCCGCCAAATAGCCAGCGGTCTTCCCGGCATCGGCGGCGAGCGCGACGTTTTCCAGGGCGCTCAGGTGCGGAAACAGCGCGTAATGCTGGAACACCAGGCCGACGCGGCGCTGCTGCGGCGTTTGCCAGAGACCGCGGGCACTGTCGAACCAGACATCTTCGGCCGCGCCACCGACGCTGACGCGGCCTTGCAGCTGCGGGCCTTTAAGCAGGCCGGCGACGGCGCGCAGCACGCTGGTCTTGCCGCTGCCCGAGGGGCCGACCAGCGCGAGCAGCTCGCCACGCGCGCAGCGAAACTCGGCTTTGAGCCGGACCGGGCCTTCGTTTTTAAGTAAAACCTGCAGCATGTCCAGTACGAACGGTTGTTCTCTGCTATCTTTCCTGTAGCGGCCGGGTCTTGTCGGCGGCAAACACAAAGGCCAGTGCCGACAGTGAACAAGCCACCAGCACCAGCGCCATGACATGGGCGGCGGCCATGTCAAAGGCCTGCACCCGGTCATAAATGGCAATCGACAGGGTTTTGGTCTCGCCGGGAATGCTGCCGCCCACCATCAACACCACGCCGAATTCGCCGAGCGTGTGCGCCATCGTCAGCGCCACGCCGGCCAGCAGGCCGGACCAGACCAGCGGCAACTCGATTTTCCAGAAGGCGCGCCAGGGACTCAGGCCGCAGACCCAGGCGGCTTCACGCAGACTCGCAGGAATAGCGGCAAAGGCGCGTTGCAGGGGCTGCACCATAAAAGGCAGGTTGACCAGCACGCTGGCCAGCAGCAGGCCTTCAAAGCTGAACACCAGGCGCAGATCGAGCCGGGCGGCCAGCCAGCCGCCGACTGCCGAGCCCTGGCCCAGCGTGATGAGCAGGTAAAAACCGATCACGGTGGGCGGCAGCAGCAAGGGCAGCATCAGCAAGGCCTCGGCCAACGGCCGGCCGCGCCAGGGCGTGGTCGCCAGCCAGCGCGCCAGCCAGACGCCCAGCGGCAACAGCAGGGCGGCCGTGCAGACGGCGAGGCTCAGTGATACGCGGGCGGCTTGCCAATCCATGGAGGAATTATGACGGGCTTATTTTGCGACCGAACAAATAGCGCGCAACGCGGTAAGCGCTGGGGATGACCGCTATTTTCAGGCAGAAAACCCATAGCGCGCGAAAATCTCGCGCGCCCCGGCGCCCTGCAAATACCCATACAGCGCTTCCGCCGCCGGCGTGGCCGATTTAAGCAGCACCATGCGCTGGCGCAGCGGCGCGTGCAGATTGGCGGGCAGGGCGACGTGGCGCCCGCTTTTGGCGACTTCGGGCGCCAGCGCCAGCGACAGCGCCGTGATGCCGGCCTGGGCGGCGCCCGTCGAAACAAACTGGGTGGCCTGGCTGATGTTTTCGCCCAGTACCAGCTTGGGCAGGACCAGCTCCCACATTCCGAGTTTTTGCAGGGCTTGCATTGCGGCGCGGCCGTAAGGCGCGTGCTCAGGATTGCCGATGACAAATTTGCGGACCTGGCGCCACTGCGCCTTGAGACCGCGCAACTGCGGATCCAGTGCAATCGTGGAGTCGAGCGGAACAAACAAGGCGATTCTGCCGACCGCGTAACGCGCGCCGCGGTCGGCCGCCGCGCTTGCCGCACCGGCCAGGGTTCGCGTCAGGCCGGCGTCGGCCAGCCGGTAAACAAAATCCTCGTCGGCGGACATGAACAGCTCGGCAGGCAGCCCCTGCAGGATCTGCTGCGCAAAGCTGCCGGAAGAGCCGAAACTGGCCTCTACCTTTTGCCCGGTTTCAGACTGGAAGCGCGCCAGCACCAGTGTCAGTGCAAACTTCAGATCGCTCGCCGCCAGCAGCCGTACCGGGCGGGCGGCTTGCGCGCTGGCTTGGCGCGGGCCGGCCGCAGCCAGCGCCAGCGGCACAATCCCGGCGAGCAGCGCGCGTCGCCGGGCGCTTTCTTTTGACAAGGACCGGACCGGTGTTGTCAGGTCCGGAAAAAGGCGAGGGGAAATTCGACGCATTCACAAGTCCAGCAACAAAACCCCATTGTTGCCGGATTGGGTCGGCAACTGTCATAAGTACCATAACTGAAACACATCATATGCATAAAGTCATGTTTGTTTTGCATATCTTTTACCCGTAATTGTGATTTAACTGCGGGCTAAGTTCTTAAAATGACGCTTCTGGCTGGCCCGCGCATGCCAAAAAAGCATGGCAGGCAGCTTTTGCGAGCGCTTGCCAGCTGCTCCGTTCGGCGCGAACTTCAGGCCATTTCGACAAACGTCCCGAGGTCACCTTGCAGGCCGCTCTCTTGCGACGTTTATCGAAATGGTGCTTTTCAACTTTGGAGTTTTCGATGAACCAACCCGTGATGCAAGGGCTCAAGCTCAATACGCCCGCTTATGTCAGGAACGCCAAACTGGTCGCCTGGGTCGCCGACATGGTGGCTTTGTGCAAGCCTGAAGCTGTTTACTGGTGCGATGGCAGCCAGGCTGAATACCAGCGTCTGTGCCAGCAGCTGGTCGACGCCGGCACCTTCAAAAAACTCAACGAAGCCAAACGCCCGAACAGCTTCCTGGCGCAAAGCGATCCCAGCGACGTGGCGCGCGTGGAAGACCGCACCTACATCTGTTCGGACAAAGAAGAAGACGCCGGCCCGACCAACAACTGGATGGCCCCGGCCGAGATGCGCCGCACCCTGCAGCCGCTGTTCGACGGCGCCATGCGCGGGCGCACCATGTACGTTGTGCCCTTCAGCATGGGCCCGCTGGGCTCGCCGATTGCGCATATCGGCATCGAGCTTTCGGACAGCCCCTACGTCGCCGTCAACATGAAGATCATGACGCGCATGGGCAAGGCGGTTTTCGACGTGCTGGGCACCGATGGCGACTTTGTGCCCTGCGTGCACACCGTGGGCGCGCCGCTCGCTGCCGGCCAGCCGGACGTGAAATGGCCGTGCAACAAGACCAAGTACATCGTGCATTACCCCGAGACGCGTGAAATCTGGTCTTATGGCTCCGGCTACGGCGGCAATGCGCTGCTCGGCAAAAAATGCTTTGCGCTGCGCATTGCCTCCACCATGGGCCGCGACGAAGGCTGGCTGGCCGAGCACATGCTGATTCTGGGCGTCACCAATCCGCAAGGCAAAAAATACCATGTGGCGGCGGCGTTTCCGTCGGCTTGCGGCAAGACCAATTTCTCGATGCTGGTGCCCCCCAGCGGTTTTGCGGGCTGGAAGGTCACCACCATTGGCGACGACATCGCCTGGATCAAGCCTGCCGCCGATGGCAAGCTATACGCCATCAACCCCGAGGCTGGCTACTTTGGCGTTGCACCGGGCACCAACCTGCTGACCAACCCGAACTGCATGCGCAGCCTGGACCACGACACAATTTTCACCAACGTCGCGCTGACCGACGACGGCGACGTCTGGTGGGAAGGCATGGAGCATGACGCACCGAGCAAGGCGCTGCCGGCGCACCTGATCGACTGGCAGGGCAATGACTGGACGCCGCAAATCGCGAAAGAAACCGGCGCCAGGGCCGCACACCCGAATTCGCGCTTTACCGTCGCTGCCACCAACAACCCGGCGCTTGACGAAGCCTGGGACGACCCGAAAGGCGTGGCCATCGACGCCTTCATCTTCGGCGGCCGCCGCTCGACCACCGTGCC
>NZ_JABBPF010000203.1 GCF_012927415.1 Polaromonas sp.
AAACGCAACAGAGGGCTGAGCCGCTGCTTCAAATGAATGAGCAAAGCGCGGATTTCATCCGGCGCTTTGCCGGCAGTGCGTTAGTCCCTGACTCCCTTTTTTTCAACCCGAGAGGAACATGATCATGAATGCTTACCAACTCCTGCCTCTAGTCATTGCTGCGGCATTGGCCGGCTGTGGCGAAAAATCCCCTGCGACCAGCACCGCGACGGCACCCGCCACGGTGACGCCTGCGGCAACAGCGCCTGTCGCGACACCGGCGCCAACGGCTGCCGTAGCGACACCCGCCGCAGTCGTGGCCAAAGGTCCGGCCGCCAGCGCTGAAGTGCTGGCAAAAGGTGAAAAAATTTACACGGCTACTTGCGTGGCCTGTCATGGGGCAGGCGTACTGGGGTCACCCAAAATCGGCGACAAGGCCCTGTGGGCGCCCCGTCTTGCCAAAGGCATTGACGTGCTCTACGCCAACTCGATCAACGGCATCAACATGATGCCGGCGCGGGGTGGCAATGCGGCTTTGAAAGACGATGAAATGAGGGCTGCGGTTGACTACATGGTCAGCAAGGTCAATTGACGCTGGTTTTGGCAGCGGTTGGCCGGTGCGCGCAGCCGCATGCTGCTCCCACCCCCCAGCGTTGTTCAGGCCCGGAAAGCAGGCGACCGATGTTCTTCAATGTTTTACGGCAACTCTCCGGGTATCTGGTCGGAGCCCTGATCTTGTTGACGTGGCCCTGCAGCCATGCCGGCAGCGAGATGATCCATCGCATTCCGGGTCACGTTTTTGGCACCGAGGTCGAAGTCTCCATCTACGGTGAATCCGAAGCGCGCGCCAATCAGCTGGGTGCCAGCGTACTGAACGAGTTCGACCGTTTGCACCACAAGTTCCATGCCTGGCAACCCAGTGCGCTGACAGCGCTCAACGACAGCATTGCGCGCGGCGAAGCGTATCAGGCAGATGCCGAAATGGTCAGTCTGCTGAAGTCGGCCACTGAACTCGCTGAACGGTCGGACAATCTTTTCAATCCGGCGATTGGTCATTTGATCCGCCTGTGGGGGTTTCAGAGCAGCGAATTCACGGTTCATTCGCCAGCGCCAGCGGAAATCCGGCGATGGGTCGAGGCCAATCCGCGCATGTCCGATCTGCGTTATGAGGGCACCCGAATCTCCAGCCGCAACACGGCAGTGATGCTGGATCTGGGCGGCTATGCGAAAGGCTATGCGCTTGACCGCGCGGCGCTGATTCTGCGTGAGGCGCATGTGAAGGCAGCGCTGGTCAATATCGGCGGCAACGTGCTGGCCATCGGCCAACCAGGCAAACGGCCCTGGAAGGTCGGCATCCGCGATCCACGCGGTGAAGGCACGGTCGCCGCGCTGGAGCTGCACGATAACGAAGCCATCGGCACCAGCGGTGACTACCAGCGTTATTTCATGAAGGACGGCAAGCGCCATCCCCACATCATTGATGGCAGCACCGGAGAAACCATCGATCTGGTGGCGTCTGTGACGATCATCACCTCCGGCGGGAGTGATGCCGGCCTGCGCTCGGATGGCAACTCAAAGCCGCTTTTTGTCGCCGGCCCCCTGAAGTGGCGCGCGATGGCGCAGCGGCTTGGTTTAAACGAGGTGATGCTGATTGATGCCAGGCGCAATGTTGAAATGACGCCGGCGATGCGTGACCGGATAGCGGCTGCGAAAACCGCTGGTGAAGCAAAGCGTCCGGGCGCGCGCTGATGAAGCCCCAGGTGGCCTGAACCGATGTTCTTGCATTCAGTTCGCCGGCACCCGCCACCGGATTATTGGGCTTATCATTAAATGCTTTTGGGGCGGTAGCTCAGCTGGGAGAGCGCTGCGTTCGCAATGCAGAGGTCGTGAGTTCGATCCTCATCCGCTCCACCAGACTTTTTGCCCGCTTCATTTGCCTTCGGGGCGGCCCTGCCTCTCTGCAGGCAAAATAAGGGGATGAACTCTCTTCAAGGCATCCGCATTCTCGATTTGTCCCGCGTTCTTGCGGGCCCGTGGTGTACCCAGACGCTGGCCGACCTCGGCGCCGATGTCATCAAGATCGAGCGCCCCGGCAACGGCGACGACACCCGCACCTGGGGCCCGCCGTTTCTGAACGACGATCAGGGCGTTGAAACACACGAGGCGGCCTATTATCTGGGTGCCAACCGCAACAAGCGCTCGGTCACCTGCGACATTGCCCGGCCGGCCGGCCAGGCGCTGATCCGCGAGCTGGTCGCGCATTGCGATGTATTTGTCGAAAACTTCAAGGTCGGCGACATGGCGCGCTACGGACTGGACTACGCCTCGCTCAGAGCGCTGAACCCGCGCCTGGTTTACTGCTCGGTGACCGGTTTTGGCCAGAACGGCCCGTATGCGGAACGAGCCGGTTACGACTACGCGATTCAGGGCATGGGCGGCCTGATGAGCGTGACCGGCGAGCGCGACGATCTGGGCGGCGGTCCGCAAAAAGTCGGCGTTGCCGTGGCCGACCTGATGACAGGCATGTACGCGACGGTCGGCATCCTCGCCGCGCTGCGCCATGCCGAAAAAACAGGCGTTGGCCAGCAGGTGGACATGGCGCTGCTCGATACCCAGGTCGCCATGCTCGCCAACCTGGGCGCCAATTACCTGGTCAGTGGCAAGGTGCCGCAGCGCATGGGCAACGCGCACCAGAACATCGTGCCCTACCAGGTGTTCGAGGTAGCGCCTGCCCTTGATGGCAGCAAGGACCACCTGATCCTGGCGGTGGGCAACGACGCGCAGTATGTGAAGTTCTGCAAGGTTGCCAACATTCCCGAGCTGGGCCTGAATCCGCTGTTTGCCAAAAACCGAGACCGGGTGCATAACCGCAGCCAGCTGGTGCCGATTCTCGAAGCGGTCATGAAACTGCGCGGCAAGGCCGACTGGCTGTCCGCACTGGAAGCCGCCAAGGTGCCCTGCGGCGCCATCAACAACCTGGCCGAAGTTTTTGCCGACCCGCAGATCGAAGCGCGCGACATGGTCACGCACTGGCAGCATCCGTTGAAAAGCGACTTGCCACTGGTAGCCAGCCCGATCAAGCTGAGCGTCACGCCGGTACGCGTGCCCGGCCTGGGCGGACTGCCGCCGCCACTGCTGGGCCAGCACACCGACGACGTGCTGCGCAGCATGCTGAACTACTCCGACGGTCAGCTGGCTGAGCTGAAAAACGCACAGGTGATCTGATGGCCAATTTTGTCCTGGTGCATGGCGCGTGGCACGGCGGCTGGTGCTGGCAAAGGGTGACGGCGAAGTTGCAAAAGGGCGGCCATCGCGTTCACGCCGTCACGCTGACCGGCCTGGGCGAGCGCGCCCACCTGCTTTCGCCCGCCATCACGCTGGACATGCATGTCAACGATGTGATCAGCGCGATCGAGGTGGAAGAGCTGGACGATGTCGTTCTCGCCGTGCATTCCTACGCCGGCATGATTGGCACCGCCGTGGCCGACAGGTTGAATAATCGTTTGAAGCATCTGGTCTATGTCGACGCAGTGGTGCCCAAACCTGGCGAAAGCTGGAGCAGTACGCACTCCAGCGCAACACAGCAGCAGCGCCTGGCAGCGGCCCATGCCTCAACCCGCTTCAGCTTTCCGCCGCCCGACCCGGAAGTGTATGGCCTACACAACGAAGACCGCGAATGGGTCAGGCGCCGCCAGACCCCGCACCCTGGCAACACCTACCAGGCAGCACTTGACTTTGACGTGCAGCGCGTGGCCGGCGTGCCGCGCACCTTCGTCAGCTGCACCGAACCGGCGCTCGCGACCATCGCGCCCAGCAGACTGCGCGTGACCGACCCGAGGTTCTGGGACGGCGCCTGGCTGCCCAACTCCCGGGTGGTTGAAATCAGGACCGGCCATGATCCGATGATCAGCGAACCTGCGGCGCTGGCCCGCATTCTGCTCGAATGCGCCGGGTAATGCTTCACTGCAGTGCTATTTTTTTTAATAGCAAACAGAAGCCGTACTTGCTGGACGTGATGCCAATTTTATTGAAAATAATCAGCCTGACACGGGCTTCGGCGGCGCGGCGGCGATACCCCTCGCCGATGGACCAGCCGGCATGAAAAAGGCCCCGTGACGCAGGTGCGCCACGGGGCCCTGGATGCAGGTCGGGAGTGTCCGAACCTAGAAACGCCAGCCCACGCCCACGCCCGCGAGCAGGGGATCGGCCTTGAAAGTGCCCAGATTCGCGCCACCGGCATACACATCGGTGCGGATATAAACCTTCTTCAGGTCGAAATTGAGGTACATATTGCCCGTGAGTGGAATGTCCACGCCGACCTGCAGCGCCGGGCCCCAGCTGTTTTTGTCGATGCTGGCCGCGCCGCCGAGCACATCAACACCGGAAAACCGCGTGTAATTGAGACCGGCGCCGACATAGGGCTTGAAGCCGTTGAGGTCAAAGTGGTATTGCGCCATCAGCGTGGGTGGCAGATGCTTGAGCGTGCCGATATCCCTGCCCAGGACGCTGGAATGCAGGGTGTGTTTCTGAGGCACCGTCAGAACCAGCTCGACCGCAACGTTCTTGTTGAAAAAATAGCTGATGTCGAACTCTGGCATCCACTTGTTGTTGAGTGAAAGGCCCAGCGGCGTGCCGTCGCCATTGGCGCTGTTCAGATGCACGGCGCGGGCTCGAACCATCCACGGGCCTTGCGTGGTCTCCTGGGCGAAGGCGGCACCCGACAGGAGGGTGCACAGAACTGCGGCGGCGATGACTTGTTTTTTCATGATGAGCAGCTAATAAAGAGTCGGGAACATTCCCGGCTCTTATTGAAACGCCCAGCGACCATCACGCGTTTGATTTGGCTCAATCGTTTCTTCGACTCCCAGGTGGTGTGCACCTGACTTGAGGCAGATCAATTAACCACATCATAAACAAGGCTGAATCGTTGCGCATCGGCAACAATTCCGCCGAGCCCTTTAAACCGCCGCCAGCGCTTGCTCCAGGTCGGCCAGCAGGTCGTCGATATGCTCAATTCCCACCGACAAGCGCACCATGTCCTCGCTCACGCCGGCCCTGGCCAACTCGGCCGGGTTGAGTTGACGGTGCGTGGTGGAGGCTGGGTGGCAGGCCAGCGACTTGGCGTCGCCGATATTGACCAGACGCGTAAACAGCTCGAGCGCATCCTGAAAACGGGAACCCGCCGCCATGGCATCGGCCGCTGACCTGACGCCAAAACTGATGATGCCGGAGGCCTTGCCGCCCATGTATTTCTGCGCCAGCGCATGGTCCCGGTGCTCGGGCAAGCCGGCGTAGTTGACCCAGGCCACTTTGGGATGGTTCTTGAGGAAGTAGGCAATCGCCAGCGCGTTGTCGCAGATGCGGTCCATGCGCAGCGCCAGCGTCTCGATGCCCTGCAGGATCTGGAAAGCGGCCATCGCGCTCAAGGCGGCGCCCATGTTGCGCAGTGGCACGACGCGCGCGCGGCCAATGTAGGCAGCGGCGCCCAGCGCTTCGGTATAGACCACGCCGTGGTAACTCACATCAGGCTCGTTCAGGCGCTTGAAACGTGCCTTGTGCTCTGCCCACGGGAACTTGCCGCTGTCGACAATCACGCCGCCCAGCGTCGTGCCGTGACCACCCAGGTATTTGGTCAGCGCATGCACCACGATGTCGGCTCCGTGCTCGAACGGGCGGCACAGGTAGGGGCTGGAGACGGTGCTGTCAACGATCAGCGGCACGCCGGCCGCATGGGCTACGTCGGCCAGAGCGGCGATATCGGTCACATTGCCCAGCGGGTTGCCGATGGATTCGCAAAACACCGCCTTGGTGCGCGCGTCAATCAGCGGCGCAAACGCGGCCGGGTCGTGCGGGTCGGCAAAGCGCACCTCTATGCCCATCTGCGGAAAGGTGTGGGCAAACAGGTTGTAGGTGCCGCCATACAGCGCGGAAGACGCGACGATGTTGTCGCCGGTCTCGGCAATCGTCTGGATGGCGTAGGCAATCGCCGCCATGCCCGAGGCCACGACCAGCGCGCCAATGCCGCCTTCGAGCGCCGCCATGCGCGCCTCCAGCACCGCATTGGTCGGATTCATGATGCGGCTGTAGATGTTGCCGGCCACCTTCAGGTCGAACAGGTCGGCGCCGTGCTGGGTGTTGTCAAAAGCATAGGCCACGGTTTGGTAAATCGGCACGGCCACGGCCTTGGTGGTGGGGTCAGGTGTATAGCCGCCGTGAACGGCGATAGTCTCGATTTTCATGGTGTTCCAGTGCAAAAAGCCCAAGGCTAACAGGCAGGCCTGCGCCCGTCCAATACGCCATGCTTGCAGGCTCCTACGGCAGAAATCGCACTAGGCCGGGAATTACTCCCTTATTAATAGCAAGGTATGCCCGAAAGTAGTGGACCCCGGCACGAATAAGCCCTGATCCGCCGCGCCAGGCTTATTTCAGCGAGCCGAACACCTTCTGCAGGATCGCGCTGCCCGTGCCCACCGGGTTCTGGCGGATTTTCTTTTCCTCTTCGCCAATGATGAGGTAGAGCCCGTCCAGTGTTTTGCCGGTGACATACTGCTGCAGGTTGGCGTCTTCTTTTTTCACCAGGCCGAAGTTGGCGGCCTTGCCGGCGAATTCGTTGTATTTGTTGGCCAGACCCACCTTTTCGGTGGCCTGCGTCACTGCGGGCAAAAACTTCAGCCCCAACGCAGCGCGGGTTTTTTCGGCAAAGAAATTTGTCACCGAGGTGTCGCCGCCAGACAGGATGTTTTTGGCGTCATTGACATTCATGTCCCTGACAGCGCTTACCAGCAAGTCCTTGCCCATCGGCACAGCCGCTTCGGCGGCGCGGTTGATGGCGGTGACCAGCTCGTCGATACGCGGGCCCTGGCCAAAGTTTCTCAGCAATTTGGAAGCGTCTTCCAGATAGCCGGGCAAGGGAATGCGAACTTTTGGGTTACCGAGGAATCCATCAGTTTTGCCCAGTAGCGCAACCGCCGCGATAACGCCTTTTTCGAGGGCGGTTTTCAGGCCCTTGCTGGCATCGGCATTGCTGAGATCACCCAGCGAAAGCGCTTGGGCCTGTCGGCATGCGGCCCATATCAGCAAGCCCAGCGCGCTGGCACTGGCCTGGTTAAAATTTCGACGTCGCATGATGAGGTCCTTTCAATGGCAAAACTTTCTCCCGTGGCAGTATGCCGCATGGTGCTGGCGGGCGCACTGGTACTGGGCGGGGCGGCAGCTCTGTCGGGTTGCAGCGGCGCGCAGGCGGCGCCCGATTCGACCTTTGTGTTGCTTGACGGCAGCAAAAAGACCACCGCCGACCTGAAAGGCAAGGTAACGCTGGTGAACTTTTGGGCCACCAGCTGCGTGACCTGCGTGGCCGAAATGCCAAAGGTGATTTCCACTTACAACAAATACCGGGAGCAGGGCTATGACACGCTGGCCGTCGCCATGAGCTACGACCCGCCGAGCTATGTCGTCAATTACACCGAAACCCGTCAGCTTCCGTTCAAGGTCGCCATCGACAACACCGGCGTGGTAGCCAAGGCCTGGGGCGACGTGCAACTGACGCCGACAAGCTACCTGGTCAACAAGCGAGGGCAGATCGTCAAGCAATATGTCGGAGAGCCTGACTTTGCGGCGCTGCACCAGCTGATTGAAAAACTATTGGCTGAAACGTAGGCCCCCACGCTTGTCGCTTCGCGTAGCGCTGCCCCCGAGGGGGCGTTGCGCCTGCAGTCCGGCAAAACCAGTCCCGCGGCCCCCGCTGGTTAAGAGTGGTTTGCGGAGCTTCCTGTGAGGATGGCGAAAAAGGCTGGTTGCTGAAAGCAGCCGGCCTTTTTTCCATTGCCCCTTTCAAGCTCGAGCTGCAGGACCGGCTTTGCCGGACTGCAGGCGGGCGGCCCCTCGGGGGGCAGAGAGCTACCCGCAGTGAGCAAACGTGGCGGCTCTATTTATTCCGGAACGCGTCGTGGCAGGACTTGCAGGTTTCCGCAGTAGCGGCAAACGCCGTTTTCAGCACGTCAAGATTGCCGGTCTTCGAAGCGATTACCAGCTTGCCTGTTTCAAGAACCATCTTATCGCTGTATTCCTTGAACTTGGCCTGCTCGGTCCAGATTTCAGGCTTTGCCTTGGTGTTACCGCCCTTGTCGGTTCCCGGGCCAAAGGCCGCCCATGGCAGTTTTGCCATTTCGGCCACAATCTCGGCATTCTCCACGGCAGCCTTGGCGTCGAAAGGAATCTTGCCGTTGACCATGGCGCCGATGCGTCCGAAATGCGTTCCCATGACCGACAGTGCACTCTGACGGTATTTAATCGCATCTTCGGGCTTGGCAAACTGCGCCGAAGCCGGTGCGGCGATGGCCAGCAGGGTGGCTGCGGCGGCGATACAGGCAAAAGCTCTCATGTTTTTTTTCCTCTGGAGGTTTTTTTAAAGGGATGAAGGGCAACGCTTTACGGTTTGCTGCCAGACTGCAGGAGTTTAGTGAAGATTGATAAGTTCCACAGAAACTATTGCGTTGCGGGTAAACCCCGGGCAGACAGGCCGCGTTGCGGCTACGGCGCATGTATAAAAACCGACAACCATGAATAAGGAGTGCGAATGTTCAGGCCGGAAAATTTGATCACGGTACGGGTCTGGGATCTGCCCACACGCTTTTTCCATTGGGCGCTGGTGCTTTGCACGCTCGGGCTGGCCATCAGCGGCAGCATCGGGGGCAACGTCCTGGTCTGGCATCTGCGCCTGGGCTATACCATGCTGGCGCTGCTGCTGTTTCGCGTCGTCTGGGGGCTGGTGGGCGGGCGCTGGTCGCGTTTCGGGTCCTTTGTGTATGCGCCGCAAAGCATCATCAACTACCTGAAAGGCAAGGGCAAGCCGGAGCACAGCGTAGGCCACAGCCCCATCGGCGCAGGCTCGGTTTTTGCAATTCTGGCGGTGTTGATCGCCCAGGTGGGCACGGGCCTGCTCAGTGACGACGAGATTGCCTTTTCGGGGCCGCTGACACGCTTTGTCTCCAACGCCACGGTCGGCCTTGCGACCCACTACCACGCCGATATCGGCAAATGGGCGCTGCTCGCGCTGGTGTTGTTGCATGTGGCGGCGATCCTTTTTTACCTGCGACGCAAGCAGAACCTGGTGGCAGCCATGCTGCACGGCGACAAGCAACTGCTGGTGGCCGCGCCCGCATCGCGCGACGACACCGCCTCGCGCGCCGCCGCACTGCTGATCCTGTCTGCCTGCGCGGCGCTGGCCTATTGGGTGTCAACGCTCGCCCTGGCCGGGGTCTGAGCGGTCGTCCGGCGCGGAACCGGCTCGACGCGGGCAAACTCGGCA
>NZ_JABBPF010000119.1 GCF_012927415.1 Polaromonas sp.
CGCCCGGCGACTGTGCCGAGGCCTTCGACAAGGTCAGCGGCACCACCATGGTCAGCGCCATCCAGCCTAACGCGGCCGAGCAAGCGCGGGTGGCCGCGTTCAACATGGTGGGCCAGAGAACCGAGCTGAGGGGCGTGACCCAGATCAACGTGCTCGACACGCTGGGGCTGATCTCGACCAGCTTTGGCAACTGGCAGGGCGTGCCGGGCAGCGGGCAGGCGGATCAGGCCGAGCTGACCGACCGCCAGGCCGATGGCGGCCGGGGTCGTCACCTGAGCCTTCAGTTCAAGGACGATGTGATGGTGGGCTGCAACAGCATCGGCTGGACCGAACATGTGGGCGTGATGCGCGGACTGGTCGAGGGCGCCGTGCATCTGGGTCCCTGGAAGGACAGGCTGAAACGCGACCCGACCCAGCTCATGGAAGCCTACCTCGCCAGTGCCCAGGCGCAGGGCCGGTGGAGCGGCGCAAACGATGAGCGGCGCCGATGAAAATCACTTTCAAGCTGTTTGCCACGCTGACGGATTATTTGCCGGCGTCGGCACGGCGCGGCAACATCATCGAGCTCGACGTCGCCGGGGACGCGTCCATCAGTCAGATCATCGCGCCTTTTGGCCTGCCGCCTCGGCTGGTGCACTTGGTGCTGGTCAACGGCCACTACATCCCGCCCGAGCAGCGCCTGACGCGCATGCTGGCGGAAGGCGATGTGCTGGCGATCTGGCCGCCGATTGCTGGCGGTTGACCCTTGCAATCGCATTACGCCGAAGCTTTCGAGCGCGACATGGGTTGCACCGAAGCCGAGTGGCTCGGCTGGCTGCCGGCGGCGATCGGCGACAGGACCTGGCAACGCGACGGCGCCCACGCCCGCGTAGCCCTTGAGCCGGGCAGCCTTCAAATCAGCTGGCAGCCGGCACCGCCCCGCGTACTCGGACAGGCGCGCATTCCGCGTCTGCTGGTGTGCTTTTCCTTTGACGGGCTGGATGAAGCGCAGCGCTACGTCTTCATGAAGCGCTTTGATCTGTACATGCAGCGGGGTGGAGGCTGATTTTTCGGCGTTCTGGCGCTGCACTTGTTGCGCTGCGTCAGCTTCATGTCTGACCGCCATGCCATCATCAAGGGCGAGTCCGACCCACCGAGAAGAAAGTTGCCGTGCCTTTTGATATTCAGTACCAGCAAAAGCGGCTGTCTGCCGCGGACGCCATTCGTGTCGTGATGAACGGCGACACCATCGTGGTTCCGACCGCCGTGGGTGAGCCGCCGACTCTGCTGGCTGCGCTGTCGGACGCCCGGCGCGACTTCCGGGGCGTGCAGGTGGCGCAGATCCTGCCGGTTCGCAAATACGGCTATTTCGACCCTGAAACGACGGAGCATGTCCGGCATACCGCCTATTTTTTCAGCGGCATTTCACGCGCCGGTGGGCAGGAAGGCTGGACCGACTTCATTCCTGCCCATTTCTCGGAACTGCCCGAGTTGCTCAGGCGCGGGATGATTGCCTCGGACGTGGTGTTTTCCATGGCATCGCCGATGGACGCGTATGGCTATTTCTCGCTCTCGCTGGCGGCGGACTACACGATGGCGGCGTTGAACAGCGCCCGCGCCGTGGTGCTCGAAGTGAACCCCAACGTGCCCTTTGCCAACGGCAACTGTCACATCCATATCTCGCGGATTGCCGCGCTGACCGAAAGCGAGGAGCCGCTGCTCGAAGTCGGTCTGCCCAAGATCGGTCCGGTGCAGGAAGCGATTGGCAAATACGTCGCCGACATGATTCCGGACGGCGCGACGCTGCAAATCGGCTATGGCGGCATCCCGGACGCGGTGGTAATGCAACTGACCGGCAAGCATGACCTGGGCGTGCACACTGAAATGATAGGCGACGGCATCATGACGCTGGTGGAAGCCGGCGTGATAACCAATCGCAAGAAGAATTACCTGCCCGGCAAGATGCTGGCCACTTTTGCCCTTGGCTCGAAAAAGCTCTACCAGTTTCTGCATCGCAACCCGGCGCTGGAGATGCATCCGGTCGATTTCACCAACGACCCCTACCTGGCGGGCCAGAACGACAATCTGCACGCGATCAATGCGACGATGCAGGTTGATTTCATGGGCCAGTGCGGTTCGGAAAGCCTGGGCTTTTCGCCCTACTCGGGAACTGGCGGGCAGACCGACTTTGTGCGCTCGGCCAATCGCTCAAACGGCGGCAAGGCCTTCATCGTGCTGCCATCGACCGCCAAGCACGACACCATTTCGCGCATCGTACCGGTGCTGTCTTCCGGCACCCATGTCAGCACCAGCAAAAACGACATCAACTATGTGGTGACCGAGTTCGGCGTGGCCCAGCTGCGTGGCAAGACCGCCCGTCAGCGCTGCGAAGCCCTGATCGCCATCGCCCATCCCGATTTTCGGGGCGAGCTGCGCGATGCCGCGCTGAGGATGAAGCTGCTGTGAGCTCATAACCCAGGCGTACCGGCCGGTTTTCCTGCCGGACGGCAAGTGTTACAGGCCTTGCGGATGGCGCGCAGTCCGGACCGCGTCCTACAGCCCGGCTTGAACGACTTGGGTAGTGTCGCTAATCCGGCGGCTAATTCGCGCAAGATTGTCATGGCGGAGAAATCGCCTTTTGGGATTGCCGTCTTGATCAGGAGGACTGCCGTGGAATATCTTTTGAAGGGCCTGTTTGGTGAAAAATCGCTTACCAAGGTGGTCGGTCTCTTTCCCGACAAAGGCAAGGCCGATGCGGCTGCGGCGAGCGTACGTAAAGCGCCGGGCATGGTTGCCGGGCAGGCGCGTGTGCTGGGACCGCAGGACGCCAACCTGTCGCGCAGGGAGTTCTTTGGCCGCACCATGGAGCCCGAGCAGCGCGGCATTTTCAAAACCCTGTTGATTAGCCACGGCATCACCGGACTGGCAGGTGCGATCGCGGGCTTGCTTCTGTTTGCCTGGCTTTACCGCAGCGGCCAGCCGATGGTGGCGAGCAGCCCGCTGCTGGCATTCATCGCCATTGTGGGCTTTGCCATCACGTTTGGATTGTTGCTGGGCGGATTGATTGCCCTGCGGCCTGACCATGTGTGGCTGATAGCGGCGGTGCGCAGCGCCTTGAAGGAAAGCCGCTGGGCCGTGATCGTTCATCCGCTGGACGCCAGCCAGACCGATGCCGCCAAGGGGATTCTTCGCGACAGTGGTGCTGAAATACTCAAGAGCCTGTGAGGCCGGGCGCGTAGCGGGTGCGGGAGCTGCCCGCTGCTGGGAAGCCGATCGACGACGCGCGAGGAAAATCTACAAGGTGTGCGTCACCAGCTTGAAGTCCGGGTCTTCGGCAAACGGCTTGACGCTGTAACCCAGGCCTCTCATGAGCTTGAGCATGCCGGGGTTCTTCGCCAGCACCAAGCCTTCGATTTCGGCCAGGCCCTTTTCGCGCGCCACGTCCATGATGCTGAGCATCAGGCGCGAGCCCAGGCCCTTGCCGCTGAAATCGTCGGCCACCACCAGCGCGAATTCGCAGCTGGACTGGTCGGGATTGGTGATGTAGCGTGACACGCCGACAATGCGCTCGGTTTCGATAAAGCCGCCATTCGGCCCCGCTTTGCGTTCCCTGAACACGGCCACCAGCGCCATTTCGCGGTCGTAATCAATCAGCGTAAAGCGCGCCAGCATGGATGGCGGCAGCTCGACGATGGACGATATGAAGCGGAAATAGCGGCTCTCGGGCGAAAGGTGCTGCATCAGTTGCTGCAGCATCTGCGCATCGTCCGGATGGATCGGGCGCACCGTGTACTCGCCGCCGCCGCGCAGCGGCCAGACCTGTTCGAATCGGGCCGGATAGGGCAGTATGGCCAGGTGGCTGTAGTTGTTGGCGCGGCCGTTGCCGGCCTGTGGCGCGTGGGCAATGACGATGCGCGCGTCGACCGCCACGGCGCCCGTTTCGTCAACGATGATGGGGTTGATGTCCATCTCGCGCAGCTGCGGCAGCTCGCAGACCATTTCCGAGACGCGCAACAGCACCTGCTCCAGCGCTTCCATGTTGACGGCGCTGGCGCCGCGCCACTCGCCCAGTGTTTCGGCGACGCGCGAGCGCTCTATCAGGCGGCGCGCCAGAAACTGGTTGAGCGGCGGCAACTCCATGGCGCGGTCGTTGATCAGCTCGATCATGGTGCCGCCGGCGCCGAAAGAGATCACCGGGCCGAAAGGCTCATCGGTGACGAGACCGACGCAGACCTCGCGGCCGCGCCGGGCACGCGCCATGTTCTGCACCGTGACGCCGTTGATGCGGGCGTCAGGCTGCAGCCGCGCCACGTTTTGCACCATGTCGTAATAAGCGTCGCGCACGCCGGTGGCGTTCAGGATGTTGAGCACCACGCCTTCCACGTCTGATTTGTGGCTGATGTCGGGCGATTCGATTTTCAGCGCCACCGGAAAGCCCAGTTGCGTGGCGATCATCATCGCTTCGTTGGCGGTGCGTGCCAGAATGGTCTTGGTGACGGGAATGTGAAAGGCCGAGAGCAGGGTTTTGGACTCCATCTCGGTCAGTACCTGGCGCCGCTCGGCCAGCACGCCTTCGATGATGAGGCGCGCTCCGTCGATGTCGGGTTTGGCCAGGGTTGACAGCGGCGGTGGCGTTTGCTGCAGCAACAGCTGGTTTTGATAGAAGGTGGCAATATTGCCAAATGCACCCACAGCCGCCTCTGGCGTGCGAAAGCTGGGAATCGCCGTTTCGTTGAGAATGGCGCGCGCCGGTAGCACCGTCGCATCGCCCATCCAGCAGGCCAGTAGCGGCTTGCCGATAGCCCTCTTGACATCGGCCAGCGCATGCGCCACGCCGGTTGCATCGGCCCCGGCTTTGGGGGAATAGATGGCCAGCACGCCGTCGATCTGGCGGTCCTTGCCGGCCGCCTCGATGGCGATCCGGTAGTGTTCGGGCGTGGCCTCTTCGGACAGGTCAATCAGGTCCGCCAGCGAGGCCTGCGTCGGCAGCAACGGCCTCAAAGCGATGACTGATTCGGGCGAGAGCTTGCCAAGCTGCAGGAAAATTTCATTGACCCAGTCTGCAGCCAGGACGCCGGGACCGCCACCGTTAGTGACAATGGCCAGCCGCTTGCCGACCGGGCGATAGCGCGACGCCAGGCACTTTGCCGCCGAAAACAGCGCCACGAATGAGCGCACGCGCACAGCGCCGGCGCGGCGCAGGGCGGCGTCAAACACGTCGTCGCTACCGACGATGGCGCCGCTGTGGGTTTGCGCCGCTTCGTTGCCGGCCGGTTTACGACCCGCTTTGAGCACGACCACCGGCTTGGCGTTGGCGGCTGAACGGAGCGCGCTCATGAAGCGGCGCGCGTTGGAGATACCTTCAAGATAGACGACGATGCTGTGGGTTTGCGGGTCGTTGGCGAGAAAATCGAGCACTTGAGCAATGTCGACACCGGTATTGGGACCGAGTGAGACGACCGAGGAGAAGCCGACGCCATTGGTGCTGGCCCAGTCGAGAACCGAGGAGGTCAGCGCGCCTGATTGCGACACCAGTGCCAGCGAACCCGCCCTGGCCAGCGGGCCGGCCGCACTGGCGTTGAGCTGCAGCTGGGGACGCTGCAGGCCGAGGCCGTTTGGCCCTAGCAGGTAGATGTTTTCCCGACGTGCAATTTTCTTCAGTTCGGCGGCCCGATCTGCCGCGATGCCACTGGCGATGATCAGCGCCGAGCGACAGGCCATGCGGCCCGCGATCTCCAGCGCAGCCGACAGATCTTGCGTGGGCAGTGCAATGATGGCAAGGTCGAACCCGGTTTGTGCCAGATCGGCCAGTGTGCCGGTGGTGTTGTGGATGTCGACAAATGCCAGGCGGCCGCTGTAGCGCTGGGCGGCAAGGGCTTCGTGCAGTGCCTTGGCCTGCGGCGTCTGCGTGGCAGGATCGTCGGCCTGGCCAGCGAAAACCACGATCGATTGAGGGGCGAAAAGCGGGGTGAGGTAGTGTTTGTCCATAGGTCTTTTGAAGTCGTCAGTCAGCGCCGATCAATACCTTGACGTGGGCGGCCACGCTGCGCGCCAGCGGGCTCAGCACGTATCCACCCTCCAGGCAGGAGATGACACGGCCCCTGCAGTGGCGCCTGGCCACTGACATAAGTTGTTGCGTGATCCATTCGTAATCGGCCTCAACCAAGCCAAGGTTTCCCATGTCGTCCTCGCGGTGGCCGTCAAAACCGGCAGAAATGTAGATCAGTTCGGGCTGGAAGGCATCCAGCGCTGGAAGCCACTGGCTGGTTACAGCCTCGCGAAACCGCTCGCTGCCCGAGCGGGGTGGCAGGCCGACGTTGATCATGTTGGGCCCGGAGACGTTGTCCCCGCTGAAGGGGTAGATGCCCTGCTCGAAGACGGAACACATGAGCACCCGCTCGTCCCCCCGGAAGATGTCCTCGCTGCCGTTGCCATGGTGCACGTCGAAATCAACCAGTGCCACGCGCTGCAAGCCGTGCACCGAGAGGGCGTGACGTATGCCGACGGCGACATTGTTGAAAAAGCAGAAGCCCATTGCCGCGGCCCGCTCCGCATGGTGGCCGGGCGGGCGCACACAGCAAAAGGCCGTGGGTGCCTCGCCCGACAGCACGAGATCTGTGGCCAGCACCGCAGCGCCGGCCGCGCGCAACGCGGCCTTCACGGTGAAGGGGTTCATGTCGGTGTCCGGATCTACCTTGTGGTAACCCTCGGCTGGCGAGGCGGCCATCAGTTCGCTGACGTAGAGCGACGAGTGTGCGCGGGCGAGCTGCTCTGGCGTGGCCAGTGGCGCGTCGTAGGGATGCATGTAGTCAAGCAGGCCTTTGACCAGCAGCAGGTCATTGATGGCGCCCAGCCGCTCCGGACATTCGGGGTGGTGGGCGCCCATTTCGTGCCGTGCGCAATCGGCGTGGGTAATGTAGGCGGGCAGCAAGGTTGTCTCCCTGGGAATCAGCTCAGACGAACTCCAGCAAGATAGCCTCGACAGTCTAGCCCGGCTTTACCGAACAGTATTGATGTAAAGCAATTGTTACCGGCAATAAGCAGGGAAAGCATGAATGCCAAGCGGGGCTTGAGCCGCAGCCAGCGGTGTCAAGGCGTCAGCGCGCCAGTCTTAGCCGAAAAAAAGCGCCTCCGACCGGGGTGGAGCGGGCGAGAGGCGCTAATCAATCGCGCAGTTCTGGAAAATGCTTCTTTATCTCAGATGCGCTCGAAAATGGCCGCAATCCCCTGGCCGCCGCCGATGCACATTGTGACCAGCGCGTAGCGGCCCTGGATACGCTGCAGCTCGTACACGGCCTTGACGGTGAGCAATGCGCCGGTGGCGCCAATCGGGTGGCCCAGTGAAATGCCCGAGCCGTTCGGGTTGACCTTGGCGGGATCAAAGCCCAGATCACGGCTGACGGCGCAGGCCTGCGCAGCGAAGGCTTCGTTGGCCTCGATCACGTCCAGGTCCTTCACACTCAGGCCGGCTTTTTTCAGCGCCAGCTCGGTAGCGGGCACCGGGCCTATGCCCATGTATTTCGGATCGACGCCGGCGTGCGCGTAGGCCACCAGGCGGGCCAGTGGTTTGAGGCCGCGTGCCTTGGCAACGCCGGCTTCCATCAGCACCACGGCGGCGGCTGCGTCGTTGATACCCGAGGCATTACCGGCTGTGACGGTGCCGTTTTCCTTGATGAACACCGGCTTGAGCTTGGCCAGGTCGGCCAGCGTGCAGTTGGGCCTGAAATGTTCGTCGGTGTCGTAGGCGGTTTCGCCCTTGCGGCTTTTCAGCATCACAGGAACGATCTGTTCCTTGAAATAGCCGGCTTCAATGGCGTGCTGGGCGCGGTTGTGGCTTTGCACCGCCAGCGCGTCCTGTTCTTCGCGACTGATACCCCATTTGGCGGCGATATTTTCGGCCGTCACGCCCATGTGAATGGTCTGAAAGGGGTCATGGAGCGCGCCGACCACCATGTCGACCATCTTGGTGTCGCCCATCCGGGCGCCCCAGCGCATGTTCAGGCTCGCGTAGGGCGCGCGGCTCATGTTTTCAGCGCCGCCGCCGATAGCGATGTCGGTGTCGCCCAACAAAATGCTCTGGCTCGCCGAGATGATGGCCTGCAGGCCGGAGCCGCACAGGCGGTTGACGTTGAAAGCGGGTGTGCCCTCGGCGCAGCCGCCGTTGATGGCTGCTACGCGCGACAAATACATGTCCTTCGGTTCGGTGTTCACGACATGGCCGAACACCACGTGGCCGACATCCTTGCCGTCGACAGCGGCACGCGCCAGCGATTCTCGAACCACCAGCGCGGCCAGTTCGGTCGGCGGCGTGTCTTTCAGGCTGCCGCCGAAAGTTCCAATGGCGGTGCGCACACCGCTGACAACAACGACTTCACGGGTCATGGGGATCTCCTGGATTTAAGAATGGACAGATTCCAGTGTGCCCCTGTTTTCCTTCCAGCGGCTGACACAAGGCTTGATGCAGGTCAACATGGTACGCCACTTGCGAAGCGGGCGCGGGCCCATCGACTTTCGCTATTTTTCGACGAAAACAGCGTCACGTCCAATGAATACGGCTATTGCTAGCTATCAATTAAGGAGTTAGCAAAACCCGGTAGCGATTGCCATGTCACTGCGCCAGGCGCTGGGCGGCAAACATTACCTGGTCAATTACCTCTTGTACTTTCTGGCGCTGAGCGTCATCGAGCAGCTGGCCCTGCGCGTCAAACGCCTCGCTGGCATGGGCCAGTGCGAAGTTGCGCGGGGCGACCCAGCACTGCACGTTGAGCAGCAGCGGCGCGAGGTGGCTTTGCGAGCGCAGGCCGCCCAGCGCACCAGGCGAGGCACTCAGGATACCGACCACCTTGCCGCGCGAGAACTTGAATTCGTCGGTCCAGGCCGGGTCCAACTTGACCGGGCTGGAAGCCCAGTCGATGGTGTTTTTGAGCAGGGCGGAATAGCTCGCGTTGTACTCGGGTGAGCAGATAATCCAGGCCGGATGCTCGAACATCAGCTGCTTGAGCTTCATCACGTCGGGCGGCGTGCCGCGGGCCTCGAGGTCGGCGTTGTACATCGGGATGTCAAATTCGGCCAGCTCGATATGCGTGACTTCTGCGCCGCTGGCGCGCGCCAGCCCGGCCGTGACGGCGGCCAGTTTGCGGTTGAAGGAGTTCAGGCGGTTGCTTCCGGCGAAGATCAGGAGTTTCATGCCCTTATTGTGGCTTGGAAGTGATATTCAGCACCGGCCGCCCA
>NZ_JABBPF010000120.1 GCF_012927415.1 Polaromonas sp.
ACTCCGTCAGGAAGGCTGGCAACAGCAAGTTAGAAATAGGAGCGAACCTGTGAAGTTGCAAATGCGCAACGCAGACGCCGGTCCGCGGGCGATTGTAGTGGAGCGGTTTACCGCGGCAAACGGCTTCTGTCAGGCGCCAGGGAGCGCAAACTTCAGGCAAACAGCGTCTTGTATTGTTCGCGCAACAGGTTCTTCTGTACTTTGCCCATGGTGTTTCGCGGCAGCTCGCCGAGCACAAAGCATTGCTTGGGAATCTTGAAATTGGCCAGCTTTGCCTTGAGCGCAAGCACCACCTGCTCGGCCTGCACTGTCGATCCTGGTTTGGCAATGACGATGGCGACACCGACTTCGCCAAAATCAGGGTGCGGCACGCCCACCAGCGCGCTTTCGGCCACGCCGGGCATTTCGTTGATATAACCTTCGATTTCGGCCGGATAGACGTTGTAGCCTCCGCTGATGATCAAATCCTTGCTGCGGCCGACAATGGTGACGTAGCCGCGCTCGTCAATCTTGCCGACGTCGCCGGTCTTGAAATAGCCGTCAGCCGTGAACTCTTCGGCAGTTTTTTCGGGCATGCGCCAGTAGCCCTTGAAAACATTCGGTCCCTTGACCTCTATGCCGCCAATCTCCCCCACAGGCACCGGCTTGTCATCATCGCCCTGCACGCGCAGACTCACGCCGGGAAGAGCAAAGCCCACCGTGCCGCCGCGCCGTTCGTCGCCCTGATAAGGATTGGAGGTGAGCATCGTGGTTTCCGACATGCCATAGCGCTCCAGAATGCAAAGACCGGTACGCTGCTTCCATTCGTTGAAAACCTCGATCAGCAAAGGGGCCGAGCCCGAGATGAAGAGCCGCATCTTGCTACAGGCTTCCCGGCTCAGGCCCGGTTCAGCCAGCAGGCGGACATAAAGCGTCGGAACACCCATGAATACGGTCGCTTCGGGCAACTTTTTAACCACCAGCCGGGCGTCAAACTTTGACAGCCAGATCATCTTGCTGCCATTGAGCAGCGCACCATGAATGGCAACAAACAGGCCATGGACGTGAAAAATCGGCAGCGCGTGGATCAACACATCGCCTTTCTTCCAGCCCCAGTAGTCCTTGAGCACCCGCGCGTTGTCAGCCAGATTTCCGTGCGTGAGCATCGCCCCCTTGCTGCGGCCGGTGGTGCCGCTGGTGTACAGGATCGCTGCCAGGTCACCGGACTGCCTGGACGCCACTTCATGCTGGTCGCTGCAGTGCGCCGAGCGCGCAAGCAAAGAGCCGCTGCGGTCGTCGTCCAGCGTGAACACATTTTGCGTGCCAGCCTTGAAAGCGATCTTGCTGATCCAGCCAAAGTTCCGGCTGCTGCACACCACCACAGCCGGCTCCGCGTTGCCGATGAAATACTCGATCTCGAGGCTCTGGTAGGCGGTATTGAGCGGCAAAAACACATAGCCCGCACGCAACGTGGCCAGGTAAAGCACCATGGCCTCGACCGATTTTTCAACCTGCACCGCGATGCGTGCACCTTCGGGAAGATTCAGCGACTGAAACAGGTTGGCCATCATGGCGGTGCTGCGCTCGAGGTCATCCCATGAATAGCGCAGGCCGTTGTCGGTTTCAATGGCAACTTCCTGCAGTGTTTCGGGAAAAGCAGCACGCAATGCCGCAAACAGATTCTGATTTTTCATGAGAGTCGACCGATCAAAAAGTGGGCGTTCTGGCAGTGAGCAGTCAAATCGCGGCGGACGCTTTTCGACGAACGCGCTAATGCCTTCGCGGTGTTCGCCAGAAGACGCGAAAGTATAGGCATTTGCTATTATTTTAGTAGCGTCTTGTGCCGATGATGAATGGACCAGCACCCTGAGCGATGCCTTATTCAGGCGCGCGGCACGCGGTGCAAGCTGGCCGATTCGCTCGACCCGCTCCCGGGCCACTGCAGCCAGCGCTTGCGCGGGAACAACCAGATTTAAAAAACCCCGCTGTTTCATTTCCACCGCGTCTAGCACGGTGGCGGACAGCAGCATTTCGCGCGCCGTCAACTCGCCTGCGGCACGCATCACCAGCGCGGCCTCGCGCGGCGCCATCGGAAAACCCAGCCTGGCAATCGGCGCACCAAAGCGCGCTGTATCTGCGGCAATGCGGATATCGCAGCAGCTGGCAATCTCGATGCCAGCGCCCATGCAGTTGCCCTCAATCTGCGCCACCATCGGCACGTCGCAATCAAGCATCGCCTGCAAGCCGCCCCACACATCGTTTTCATGAAAGTCGCGCAGGCTGACTTCCTCAAAGCGGAAACCGGCATATTCAGAAATATCGCCACCAGCACAAAAATGACCGCTATCGCCGCAAATCAGCACGGAACGGACCTCGCTGCATCGCTGGATGGTTTCAAAAACAGCACGCAGCTCGCGCCACATCACGCGCGACATGGCGTTGAATTTGCCGCGGTGCAAAAGCGTTACCCGCGCCTGCTGGCCTGAAGTTTCCAGTACTACCCTGCCGCTCAAACCGCTCATTCCAGCTTGGCGCCCGAGGCCTTCACGACCGCAGCCCAGCGCTTGACTTCGGCGCTGACAAAAGTGCCAAACTGCGCCGGCGTGAGGTTACCGAACTCTGCGCCGTTGCTGGCCCAGATGGCCTTGAGCTCATCGGTGGCAGCGGCCTTGCGCAAGTCCTCCACGATGCGAGCCTGAACATCGACCGGCGTCCCCCGGGGGGCCCACATGCCGTACCAGGTGGTGACGGTATATTCGGGCAAGCCCAATTCGGCGGCGCAGGGCACGTCCGGAAAGGCCGGGTTTCGTTTGGCACCTGACACCATAATCGCCTTGATGCGGCCACCCTTGATGTGGTTGGCCGAGGAACCCAGACCGTCAAACACCATGTCGACGTTGCCTGAGATCAGGTCCTGCAAAGCGGGGCCCGCACCGCGGTAGGGAATGTGGGTGATGAAGGTGCCCGTCTGCTGCTTGAACAACTCGCCCGCCAGATGATGCGAGGTGCCAGCGCCGGCAGAGCCGTAGTTGTAGCGGCCTGGCTTGGCCCGCACCTGCGCCAGAAACGACTTGAAGTCACCGGGGATGTTCTTCGGATTCACCACCAGCACCTGCGGCACATTGGCCATCAACGCCAGCGGGACAAAGTCTTTTTCAATGTCGTAGTCAAGCTTGGGGTACATCGATGGGGCAATCGCATGGTGCACCGCGCCCATAAAAAGCGTGTAGCCGTCGGGCTGCGCCTTGGCCGCAATACTGGCTCCGAGCGTGCCACCCGCTCCGCCGCGGTTGTCAATGATGAGCTGCTTGCCGGTCAGTCTGGCAAATTGGGCGGACAGCGGCCGGGCGAAGGCGTCCGTGCCGCCACCTGCCGGAAACGGCACGATGAGCGTCACCGGCTTGGCGGGCCAGGCTGACTGCGCGTGGCCGCCAAGTGACAGCGCCGTAACGCCGGCGGCTGCAGCGCGCAACATACTGCGGCGGGTGCCGCTGATTTCAAATTCAAATGTCATCGATATCTCCTTTTTTTACTGAATCAGGCGAGTTCCCGGCCCCTGCCTGCTACCACTTCAAATATACAAATCCTCGATGTCCCCCGATACCGGGATTTTCCCCTGCGCGAGCAGGGATCGGTGCTTGTCAAGACGCTTCAGGTCGTAGAGGTAGTTCACCATCAAGCCATAAGCCTGTTTGATGCCCTTGGTCGACGGGTCGCCTGCCCAGTTGAGTCTTTCAATGCGCGCACCGTTGCCAAGGTGAAAGCGCGCCACCGGATCGATGGGCTTGCTGCCCTTCATGCCCCTGCCCAGGTAGTGAGCTGCGCAATGCAGCAGCATCAGGCGCACCGGAGATTTTGCGGGCAATTCCGGCGCAGCTTCTGCGGCTGCAAGGAAACTGGCTGGCGTGACTGGATCGGCACCGATGGCCCGTCCAAGCAGCGCGCGTTCCCTGTCTGCCAGTTTCTCCAGCATCGCCGCTGCGTTGGCCCCAAGCCAGCTTCGAAAGCCCGGAATCGGCGATAGCGTGGCAAACACCCTGAGTTTGGGAAACTCCTGCTTGAGCGTTTCCACCACACGCTTGATCAGCGAATCGCCAAAACTCACACCCCGCAAGCCGGGCTGCGTGTTGCTGATGGAATAAAAAATGGCGGTTGTGGCCTTGCTCAGGTCGGCGGCGGCTGCATGCTCGTCAAGCAGCGGCATGATGTCCCCGAGCATTCCGTCAGCCAGTGCAACTTCAACAAAAATAAGCGGCACATCGGGCAGGCGCGGATGAAAAAACCCATAGCAGCGCCGGTCGCTGTCAAGGCGGTTTTTGACATCGGCCCAGCTCTTGATGTCATGCACAGCCTCGTATTGAATCAGCTTCTCGATCAGCGACGCCGGCGAATCCCAGCTGATGCGGCGCAACTCTAGAAAACCCACGTCAAACCAGGTGGAAAACATGTATTCCATTTCCACATCCAGCGCCAGCAACCGCTTTTCGCCCTTCAGCAAAGGCAGTATCTCGACCCGCAAATCCACCAGGAACTGGACGCCGCCGGGATAGACGCTGAAGCGTTGAAGCAGGCGCCTGCGCGGCGACACCGTGGCACGCCGGAAATTGACCTGGGCCACTGCCTCGTCCGGCGTACCGATGGCGGCCGTGAATTGCGCCTGCGCCTGTTTGACAATTTCGGCATCGGCCACGAATTGCTCGCTCATCAGCAGGCACATGTCACGGCGCTGGGCCGCCGGGCTAATGGCATACCAGGCGGCCATCTCCGTGGCACGACGGCCGCCCTCGACCTCACTGACCTGCGGATCCATGATGGCTTGCAAGTCCTGCAAAACGCGTCGCAACATGCGCGGCGACAGCGCTTCGCCGTCCTGGCGCAAGGTGGCTTGCAGGCGCGCGTGCGTTGAGCGAGCTGGCACACGGCTGCTTGCGCCGCCTGACGCAACTTTCGGATTTGACACCGTCACCGTTGCCGCCTGCGTCAGGGTGGCCGCTGGCTTGATAGCATTTGGGGCCGTTATGGCGTTGACTCCATCGTCATTTTTCTTTGACGGTGGGCTGGGCAGCAGTCTGGACACGCTGCGACTGATCCAGGTTGGGCCGCTCATGCCAGCAAACTGCTTTTCTGATGACGGGCAAGCTCGCGAAGCGCCTCGCGCTGGCGCGTGAGGTGGGTACGCATCGCCGCATCGGCACCTTCCGAATCATGCGCTTGCACGGCCGCGTGGATGGCCAGATGCTCACTCAGGCTTTGCTCAAGCCGGCCCGGTGCATGCAACTGCTGCAGCCGCGCGAGCTTGAGTATCTTGCGCAGGTCAGCGATGGTCTGGGCCAGCCAGCGGTTGTTGGCCAGCGTGATGATGGCCTCGTGAATGATGTGATTGGTGGCATAGTAGTCGTTGATCCGTTTGGCCTGGGCATGGCTCTGCAGGCGCTCATGCAAGCGGTCCAGCGCAGCGATGTCGGCAGCGCTGGCGTTGCGAGCGGCCTCAAAGGCGCAGCGCCCCTCGAGCAGGGCAATCACCGGGAAAATCTCGTCAAGATCCTTCTCGCTCACTTCGTTGACAAAGCAGCCCCGCCTCGGTTCGTGCCGCAGCAAACCTTCCGCAGTCAGCACCTTGAGCGCCTCCCGCAGCGGCGTGCGGGAAATTTCAAGTCGCTCACACAACGCGAGCTCGTCCAGCAAACTGCCCGGCGCCCACTGGCCCTCGAAAATCTGCTCGCGCAGAGTGGCGGCAACCTCCTGGTGCATTGAATTTTGCACAAGACGCATGGCATGAACTCCTTGACCGACATCAGTGAAACCAACTGGAACCATGAAACAACGGTCTGCCGCCACAACCTCTGCCCAAAATGCTGACAGAGCCAGCGCCGGCCGTTAGTTTGCAAAGCCCGCTTACCATTTACCGCTCACCGCTAACTGTTCACTTCAACCAAAATGCGGCACTTCATCCAATAATTATGTGTAATTATGAAAAACAACTGATTCACAATCAAGTTTCTTTTGTTGCCAAACCACAGGTAAAAACCCGCAGCCGGCTTTTGATGCCAGTGCGGGCGGAAGCTGCAAAAACTATCAAATAGATAGCAAACTATAGCGATATTATCTGGACGTGGACCGATTTGATGCCCAAACCCAGAGCCAGATGCCGGCGCCGATCATCGGCAGACACAACCATTGCCCCATGCTCATGCCCAAGGCGAGGATGCCAAGGAAGTCGTCGGGCTCGCGGAAGAACTCGGCAATGAAACGGAACAAGCCGTAGCCCACCAGGAAAGCGCCTGAAACCTGCCCCATCTTGCGTGGTTTACGGGCGTACAGCCAGAGCAACACGAAGAGCAGCAAGCCCTCGAGCAGAAACTGATACACCTGCGAGGGGTGGCGCGGCAACATCGAGCCGCTGTGGGGAAACACCATGCCCCATGGCAGATCCAGCGCGCTGAAGCGGCCCCACAGTTCGCCATTGATAAAATTGCCGACCCGCCCAGCCGCCAGCCCCGTGGGCACGCAAGGCGCAATGAAGTCCATCACCTGCAGCCAGGGCCGCTGGCGCGAACGCGCAAACCAAAGCTGCGAGGCCAGCACGCCCAGCATGCCGCCATGAAAACTCATTCCACCCTGCCACACCGCAAAAACTTCCAGCGGATGGTTGAGGTAGTAGCCCGGCTTGTAGAACAGACAGTAGCCCAGCCGCCCACCGATCACCACGCCCATGACGCCCAGAAACAGGATGTCTTCAATGTCCTTGCGCGACCAGGCGCCCGGGCCCGTGATGGATGCGTAGGGTTGGTGGCGCAGGCGAAGCGTGGCCAGGAAAAAGAACAAGCCGAATGCCGCCAGATAAGTCAGACCGTACCAATGAATGGCAAGCGGCCCGATCTGGAGCGCGATGGGATTGATTTGCGGGTAAATGAGCATGGGCGCTATTTTGCACGCAAGCAGGCTGCAAGCCGGTGATGTGACACGGACCTGCTGCGTGTCACGCCAACCGCGACTTGACGCGTGCGACGTACCTCGCATTGCGTAGCCGCTACAGGTCGGCGACCTCCGAAGGCCTCGGCAGATTCGTTGGCTAGATACTTATAAAAAATAGCCAAAATCCCCATAAATACGGGCGCAAGCAGCCACATTCTTGATCGATATTCCAGTCAGTTCACCCGCAACTGCCGCAATATCCTGCCCAGCACGCCGTTGACGATTTCTGCGATCGGGTCGTCGCGGTGCTGCTCCGGCGGCGGCGACAGTGGCCGAGGACGAGGGATGTCGAATTCAGCGTTCTGGTCGAGCCAGCGGTTGCGAAATGCTTGCTGAAAAACCTCGCCCACCATGGGCAGCGCAGCTTTAGCGCCCTGGCCCCAGGCGCCCATCGTCACGCTGTTATCGTTGAAGCCGACCCTGGCCCCCGCCACCAGCTGCGGGTTCATCATGATGAACCAGCCGTCGGTGTTGTCCTGCGTGGTGCCGGTCTTGCCGGCCACATCAGCCTGGATGCCGTAGCGCTGGCGAATCGCCCGGCCCGTGCCTTCATCGATCACGCCGCGCATGGCGTTCACCAGGGTCAGCGCGTGCGCCCGCGGCATGGCCGGCTCGCGCTCCGTAACGGGCGCGAACTGTTCCAGCAGTTGGCCGTTGCGGTCTTCCACGCTCATCACCAGAACTGGCTGCCGGTAGCTGCCGCCATTGGCGATGCTGCCGTAGGCCGCAACCATCTCCAGCAGCGTGACCGGGCTGGTGCCCAGGGCGAGCGAGGGCACCAAATCAAGCTTGCTCTGCCGCACCCCCAGGGCCTGCGCCAGGCTGGCCACGCGGGCCGGTCCCACTTTCTGCATCAGCTGAGCCGTAATGGTGTTTTTGGAATAGGCCAGCCCGTCGCGCAGGCTGGTGGGCTGGTAGCTCGGCGGCGTCGCATCGCTGGGAGTCCAGACCGCGCCGCCTGGCAATGTGATGGCCACGGGCTGGTCGATCAAGGTGTCCATCGGGTCGAGCCCGAGCATGAAGGCCGCGCCATACACAAAGGGCTTGAAGGTCGAGCCCGGCTGGCGCCGCGCCTGGCTCACATGGTCAAACTGCTCCCGCGCGAAGTCGCGGCTGCCAACCCACGCCCGGACAGCGCCGCTGCGCGGGTCCAGCGCCAGAAAACCGGCCTGCAACACGGCAGACGCCTGGCCGGCCTTGCGCCGCCCGTCTGCCAGGGTTTGCAGCTGCGCCATCTGCCGCGCCACCGCCAAGTTGGCCGCCTTCTGGATCTTGGCGTCCAGGGTCGTGCGCACCCTGAGTCCGTCCGCATGAATGTCGAAGCCCTTGCGGTCGGCCCAGGCGATCAGCCATTTGCGCAGATGCTGGGCCACATGCGGCGCCGGGCCCAGGGGCTCGGTCTGCCGCTCAAAATCCAGCTTCAGCGGCCGCTTGGTCAACACCTCAAGCCGGACCGGATCGAGCTTGCCATGTTTGACCATCTGGGCCAGCACCAGGTTGCGGCGCTGCACCGCGCGCTCGGGGTTGAGCACCGGGTTGTAATAGCTCGTGCCTTTGAGCATGCCGATCAACGTGGCGCTCTCCAGCAGGTCCAGCTTGTCGGCCGACTTGTCAAAATAAGTGCGCGCGGCCATCTCGATGCCGAAGGCGTTGTACAAAAAAGGCACGGTGTTGAGGTAGGTCTCAAGAATTTCACGCTTGGAATACACCGCCTCGATTTTCAACGCCGTGATCGCCTCTTTGACCTTGCGCGTGATGCTGGCGGCGCGGCCGATTTCCTCGGGGTAGAGATTGCGAGCCAGCTGCTGCGTGATCGTCGAGCCGCCTTGCAGATTACCCGACAGCGTGCTGAGCACCGCCCCCGCCGTGCGGCGAAAGTCAATGCCGTGGTGGTCGTAAAAGCGGTGGTCCTCGGTGGCGATCAAGGCGTTGACGACGTTGGGCGAAATCTTGTCAAGCGTCACCCACTGGCGGTTGATGCGCTTGTACTCGGCCAGCACCGAGCCGTCTGAAGCCAGCAGCACAGAAGGCGCTTCAGACTTGGCTTTTCGCAAGTCGCCGATGCCGGGCGTGAACGGAATCAGCACCAGCAGGTACAGCAGCATCAGCGCGGGCAGCACCAAAGCCGCGCGCACCGGGTGCCGCCTGGCAGCACCCGTCAGGTGGCGAAACTGTTCGGTGGCGAAAGTGGCAACGCGGTGCAGGGTCGG
>NZ_JABBPF010000121.1 GCF_012927415.1 Polaromonas sp.
AGCGTGATGAGAGGCGCCAAACCAGGATTAAACGCGTTATTCAGGATTACATCGCGTGCGGCGCATATTTCAATGTTGCCATCGGTCGTTGTAATGCCGGTAAGATTTTTGTCAGGCGCCAACAAAGTGGCACCACTCCTCACGATTGTTACATCGCGACCGCCGCTCAATAGAATACTGCCATTGGTCGTCGTGATCTTCGCATTCACGTTGACATCGCGCCCGCAACATGCCACAAAGTTTCCGTTGGTGGCGGTAATTGCCGAATTCACATTGACGTCCCGAACAGCGATCAATGTCAGCGTCGTCGGGCTCGTACTTGCCGTCCAGCTTACCGCCTCATTGACATTGATATCGCCGTTGCCCGGTGTTGCCGTGTAACGATTGCTCACTGGCGGAGTTCCGGCTGTAATCGTATCGGGTCCGGTGGCAGTTCTGATAGTGACGCTATTGGTAACCAGCAGGGTAGAGAGTGTTGAGCCGGAGATGTTGTCCGTGGCGCCACTGCCAACGGTGAAGTCCTGCGGGTCGATTAGCCAGGTGCCGGACATCCCTTGCGCCGCGGCAGTGGTGATTCTGGCATTGTTCGCTACCGTGACCCGTGCCGCCGAGGTTTCAATGAAACCCCCGTTGCCGCCATTGGGAGCACTGCCATCGATTAGGCCGCCTACATTCACCGTACCGCTTTCCATGCCACCCAGCAGCTTGATGGTGCCATTCTTGTTTTGCACCGTCTGGGCCTGAATCACGCCGGAGTTGTTGACGGCATTTGAAAGCAGGCTGCCTGCCGCCTGCGTGGTCATCAGTACTTGTCCGCCGTCGGCCTTGATCATTCCGCCGTTTTGAACCAGCGCATTGACAGCGCCTTGATCGACCGTGACGTTCAGCAGCCTGTCACCTGCAAGGTCAAGCGTGAGCGCATTGCCTGCGGCCAGGGCTACCGAGCCCAGTTTGGCGGAGATAACACCCTGGTTGCTGACGTTGGCGCCCAACAAGGCAATGTAGCCACCGTCCCCGCTGTTGATCGTCCCCTGGTTGACGACCGCGCCCTCGCCCGCACCCGTAAATCTGTATTTGCCCGCCATGAAGTCGGCATCGGTAATGGACAGGGTGGACGCTACCAGTCCGCCCACATTGACCGAGGCGCCCTTACCAAACAGGATGCCGTTGGGGTTGACCAGGAACACCTTTCCATTTGACGCAAGGCTACCCAAAATATTGGATGGATCCGTGCCAGTGATGCGGTTAAGCGCAATAGAGCTGCTGCCGGGTTGCACAAACTGAACAAACTCACCGGCCTTGATGCCAAAGCTTTGCCAGTTGATTGCCACATTCGGTGTGGTCTGGGTAATTGTCATGTTGGCCGAAGTGCCGCCAATTGTGGCGCTACCCGCTGACACCACACCGCCCACCGGCTGGGCCTGGATGCCTGCCCCGCAGGCCATCAGCAGGGAGAAGGCCAGGATTTTCAGCCTGAAGCTGCCGTCGCCTCCGCAAGCAGAGGTGCAGGACGAGATGTTTTTGCCTGCGCTGCTGGTGTTTTCGGACACTGCAACAAAGGTGCTTGTCTGGTCGTTCCAGATCGATCGGTGAATGAGGTTCATGAAAGTCTTTCGGCGTTTTCTTCAAAAATCAGGGTTTAATCTGGCGTCATGGCAGGCGAACCTGCCCAAAACGGGCTCAAAAGTATTTGACGGCCTGAATCCAGAAGCGGCCCGACTTGTCAGGAGCCGAGGTTGCAGTCCCGCTCCCCAGCTTGCGAGCATAAGAGGCCTTCACCACGAAGTTGTTGTATGCAGTCCAGTTCAGCCCGATGCCCGCACCACTAAGGGTTCGGCGGTTGTCGCCAGGTGCCCATGGGTTCTTGTTAAGGGTCACGCTGCCGGTATCGACAAAGCCGACAAGTTGCACCTGTCCGGGAATTTGCTCGGAAAATTTGGGCAGAAGCATTCGTGCTTCCAGCGTGAGAAGATAACCCTGGTCTGCGTAGGCTTCGCCTTCTGGGTAGGCGCGTACCCCGTTTATTCCGCCAAGCTCCATTTTTTCGGAAACGTCGAGGTTTTTCGAGGCGACCTGACCGTTAATACCGGCATAGAGAGATATGGTGTCAGTCACGCTTTGCAGCCGCATGGCACTGAAGCCCAACTTGGTGTAGCGACCGTTGCTCTGCGCGGTTGCCGCGTCCAAGGCTTTCAAAGCCGGGGTCTGGATGTCAAGGTTGCCGGCGGTCGCGGTGATTGCATAGCTGGTCAATCCGCCGCCACCCAGGCTGTCCCGGTGGTCGCCGCGCAGGCTCGCCATTAATGCCTGGGCCTTCTTGTCTGCGACGGTCGAGGTGGAGTCCACCCGGTCCTGCATGGTCTTTGCGTCAAAGGCAAGCCCGGCGTACAGGTTGGTGTCGCGCGAGCGGATCAGGGGATAACTGCCGTAGATACTTGCGATTTTTGCCGTGCCTTTGGCCTGCAGGCTCGCAAATTCCTTACCCAGTTCATAGCCCAGCCAGCTGTAGGCCAGTCCGGCTGTTGCCTTGCCGAACTGCATCTGGTAAGACGCCCGGGCATAGTTCAGACCAGAACCCGAGGTCAGTACTCTGAGCGAAGCCACATCACCCAGACCTGCCAGGTTGTTCAAGTTGACTGTCGCTCCAAGGCGGTATTCGCCGGTGTAGCGATTGCCGGCGTTGTCTGCATCGATGCTGCCCGTGACGCGCTGTCCGGGGGTGACATCAACGATCAGATCGGACGTGCCGATGGAGGCACCGGGCGCAAGCGTCGAGGTGACGTTGACGCCAGGAATGTCCGACAGCAAAAGCAGACGGCTTTCCAGCGGCGCAATGACGACCGGATCGCCGCTACCTATGCCGTCCAGTTGACCCTGAATCAGCGGGTCAGACAAATTGCTCTGGTTACGCACGGCAATCTTGCCGTACTGCCCCTCAATCACGGAAATAGTGACCGCTCCCTCCGTGATCTCCTGCGCGGGCACATAAGCCTGAGCCACGATGTAGCCGTTGCTGCGATAACGCTCGGTGATCTTCTGAGCCATGCCGCGAAGGTCGGCCAAGCTCAGTTCGCTGCCGGCTTGAAACCCGGTCAGTGCAATCAGTTCGGCTTCGGAATAGACGCGAGCACCCGTGACTCTAAGACTGTTGACGGTAATTTTCACTGCATCCGAGACGGGGCTTGCCGGAGCGGTACTCGGCTCGATCCGGATGGCGGGCGCTGCCTTTTGCGGGACCGGAGAGGGAGGAATCTGCTGTATCTGACTGCCGGCAGTGGGCGGTTGCTGGGCCAGCACGGTTTGACATAACGCCAGGATCGCAAACGGCAACAATTTAATTTTGAACACAAGGCGCCTTTGACATTAATAGTTTTAATTTCGGCCTCGCCGGATCAAAGGCGAGGACGATAGGTGCAGGGCTGAACACACGGGGCATTCGTACAAGATTTGTGTCGTGATACCTGTTACGTCTCGAGTTTATATCAAGGCTATTCGTAAACGTGGTAACGCTTTGTAGGACGCGACGCCGCCATTAAAAAAGGGGATTGGCCGCCTCTACTGTTTTCAGCCGTTGCAAGGGCTAAAACGCGAAAACCAAACGGGGCAAAAGACCCGGCACTTCAGAATGGACAGCCGATCAGCCTTTGGGCCACCCATGCCCTGTGAGCGGGCCCCGGCGATGGGCGAGCCGATCTGAGTTGGCCCGGCAAGGCTTTGCCTAAAACCAGCGGGAAAAGTGGGAGCGCTAACGCGCTTGTCTATCGTGCAGGAAGCGGTTCTGGAGTAAACCAAAAAAGTCGCCGTGCAGCCGATCAGCGCACCTCGAATGGCTGAGCGATAGTCAGCAGCTTGTGCAGCAGTCAGCAGTCAGCAGTCAGCAGTCAGCAGTCAATGAGATCGGAAAATCACACCTGGAAAATCCCCTGCTCTGTGGGAACAGAATGCCCGGTGCTGGAAAATGCGAATCATGCTCAACGCCCACGATGAGGGATGCCGCTAACTGCCCTGACACGGCCTCCGTGACAGGGGGCCGGTTTTCGTATTATTTGGCCTTGCCGCGGGACTGCTCAATCAGGTAATCGGTGACCTTCAGCGAACGTTCGAGCGTTTTGGCCTGCGTGCCGGAGGTGAAATAACGGCCACTGATGCCCAGCGCTGGCACGCCGTCCACGACGTAGGAGTCCTGCAGCTGTGTGGACTTGCGCGCCTTGGTGGCCACTGAAAACGAATTGTAGATCTCGAGAAATTTGGTCTTGGGAATCCCATGCTTCTCGGCCCACGCGGTGACCTGCTCAGCCGTGTTGAGCGTCTGTTTTTCAACGTGAATGGCGTTGAATACCTTGCCATGCAGCTCTTCAATCTTGCCCAGGCCCTCCAGCACGAAGTAAAGGCGCTGCTGCGGCTCAAAATCGGCCCGGAAGGCGACCGGCGCGCGTCTGATGTAGACGTCCTTTGGCACTTTTTTTGCCCAGGCCTCGAACTGCGGCTCGAAAGCATTGCAATGCGGGCAGTTGTACCAGAAGAATTCCACGACCTCGACCTGACCGGCAGGCGCTTCGGTTGGCGCGGACTTGTCAAGAGTCAGGTAGTCCGAACCGCTTCGGTAAGCCTGGGCCTGAGCAAAGGCTACGCCGGGCACACAAGCCGCGCCCAAAGTGGCGGCGGCAGCGACCGAGGCGGCCGAAATCGAGAATTCACGTCGTTGCATTTGATTTTTTCTCCAGGGGATAAACGGATACACAGGAAATCTGCCGACTGTCCCGTCATGGGCGGGATCCAACGGCGCTTGCGTCCCACGGTACACCGTGAAGGGTTTGATGCAGCGCCACAAAAAAGTTCAGCCCTATTTAGGGAATGCGCTGCGTCACGCTACATGGTGTCGGCTCGCGCGGGCTGAGCGTGCTGAGCGTGCTGAGCGGGGTCAGCGCTGCACCCGCACCAGCGCGGTTTCGATCGAATTATTGTCCAGCCGCTCCTTGATCCGGTCAGCCTCGTCTTTCCTGTCGAACGGACCGATGCGAACGCGGAAGACGGTGCGGCCGGCTTGCTCACGCTCGCTGACCCTGGCCTGCATGCCCAGCAACAGCAGCCTGGCACGCTGCTGCTCGGCATCCTCGGGCGTGCGAAAAGCACCCGCCTGGACGAAGTAATTGAAAGGATCAGCCCCCGATGCCTCTGACCTCGCTTTGGCCAGGTCGCCCAGCGGGTCGGCCGAAGGTGCCGGTTTGGCGGGGGGCCTGACCATAGCAGTGGCCGGTGCGGGCACCGTGATCGAAGCGGCAGATTTGGGTGGCTTGACGATGACCGGGTCCGGCACAATGAGTGGCCCCGGCGCAACGGAATCGGGCGTCGAAGTAACGTCGCCCGACGCCGACGGCGCCCTGGCAGGATTTTTCCCGGCTAGCGGGGCGTTGGGGTTCCAGTCCTTGTTTTTCCTGGCTTCCGCCGCATCGCTGTCCGGGTTGCGCGTCTGGATCTTGTTCATGAAAGGCACCGGCACCTTGGTGATGTAGACCGCCACGGCGAGCGCCGCGCCCAGCCCGACCAGCGCACCGATAATCAGGCCCAGCAGGGTTCCGCCTCGTTGTTTTTTCATACCTTGCCCAATGACTTTTCAATGACTTGCATTAATCCGGATTTCCTGCGTATTTGAGGGCGTCAAGCCAACTTTACATTTTGCGCGGCGCGCTGACGCCGAGCACAGCCAAGCCATTGTGCAACACCTGAGCGGTGGCCGCGACCAGCGCCAGACGCGCCAGCTTGACCGCTTCGTCGTCGACCAGAATCCGCTCTGCGTCATAGTAGCTGTGGTAGCAGGCGGCCAGCTCGCGCAGGTAAAACGCCACATCGTGCGGCGCCAATCCAGCGGCAGCATGGCTCAGCATCTCGGGGTATTTGGCCAGCAGCAACATCAATGCCTGGGCTTGCGGACTGGACAGCGGCGACAAATCCACTTGTCTGAGCTGGCTTTCATCGCCCCCCTGGCCCACCCAGGTTGTCAGGATGGAACAGATGCGGGCGTGCGCATATTGCACGTAGTACACCGGGTTTTCATTGTTTTTGGCCAACGCCAGGTCGATGTCAAAGATGTACTCGGTGTCGGGCTTGCGGCTGAGCAGGAAGAAGCGCACGGCGTCGGCGCTGGTCCATTCGATCAAGTCGCGCAGCGTGACATAACTGCCGGCACGCTTGGAAATCTTGACCTCTTCGCCGTTGCGCACCACGCGCACCATGGTGTGCAACACGTAGTCGGGATAGCCCTGGGGCACGCCCGCATTGGCGGCCTGCAAGCCGGCGCGCACGCGGGCAATCGTGCCGTGGTGGTCCATGCCCTGGATGTTGACGGCCCTGGCGAAGCCGCGCTCCCATTTGGCCAGGTGGTAGGCCACGTCCGGCACGAAGTAGGTGTAGCTGCCGTCGCTCTTTCTCATCACGCGGTCTTTGTCGTCACCGTAGTCGGTCGACTTGAGCCAGAGCGCGCCATCCTGCTCGTAGGTTTTGCCCGCGTCTCTCAGACGCTGCACCGTGGACTCGACGCGGCCCGAGCTGTACAGGCTGGACTCAAGGTAATAGTTGTCAAACCTGACCGAAAAAGCGCGCAAATCCAGGTCTTGTTCATGGCGCAGGTAGGCCACGGCGAACTGGCGGATCGAGTCCATGTCTTCGACGTCACCCGAGGCTGTGAATTCGCGGTCGTCTGACTTGACGGTTTTGCGCGCCAGAAAGTCAGCTCCGATGTCGGCAATGTAGTCGCCGTTATAGGCCGGCTCGGGCCAGCCGGCATCACCGGGTTTCAGCCCTTTGGCGCGCGCCTGGGTGCTGGTCGCCAGCGTATGGATCTGCACGCCGGCGTCGTTGTAATAGAACTCGCGCCAGACCTGCGTGCCTTGCGTCGCATACAGGTTGCAGATCGCGTCGCCCAGCGCCGCCTGCCGGCCATGGCCCACATGCAGCGGCCCGGTCGGGTTGGCGGAAACGAACTCGACGATCATTTTACGGTTCTCGTCGGCCGGTTTCGTTCCGTAGCCGCTTCCCGCCTGCAGCACCTCGCGAACCGTTTCCTGCTTGGCAGCGGGCTTGAGCCGGATATTGATAAAGCCCGGACCGGCAATCTCCACGGTCTCGACCCAGCGCTCGAAGGCGGGGCTTTGCAGCAGCAGGGCGCGTAGCGCGTCGGCCGTCTGGCGGGGATTCTGCTTGAGCGGCTTGGCCAGCTGCATGGCGGCGGTGCAGGCGAAATCGCCGTGGGCCGCCACCTTGGGCGACTCAAAAGTGGCCTTGTCGCCCGCGCCGGGAGAGAGTTGTTCAAGCGCGCCAGCCAGGGCTGCGAGCAGGTCTTTTTTAATCGATAACATCAACGGATTTTACGGTCAAGCCAGGGGCAGGGCCGTTGCGCATTGGCGCTCCCGGTCATCGGATTTGCCCGGCCCCACGTTATGTGTTGGAATTCCAGCCGGAACTCAATCCCGATTCCAAACCCCCAACTTATTGGAGCCATCATGAAAAAGCTGTTGTCCCTGACTGCCGTCGCCTTCGCCCTCTCGATGGGTCTGTCCGCCGCCCAGGCTGCCGATACGCCGGCAAAAACCGCCCAGCAGGGGAAAATGGCCAGTTGCAACAAGGACGCCACCGGCAAAAAAGGCGATGAGCGCAAGACCTTCATGAAAGAGTGCCTGAGCGCAAAAAGCGAAGCCGCTCCGGTGACCCAGCAAACCAAGATGAAAACCTGCAATGTCGACGCCAAGGGTAAAAAAGGGGACGAACGCAAGGCGTTCATGAAAGAGTGCCTGAGCAAATAAGCGCCGCTTCCTGGCCTCGACAGCAGCCCGCAGCAACTTGCGGGCTGTTCTCGTTTCAGGCCCGTGCAACGCCGCACCGCAGCCGCGCCAGGCTGGCCGGCTGGTCAGTTAGCTATTAATTAAATAGCATTAAATGACCGTATTACCTGGACCTGACGGCTATTTGTCACTAAAACCGGGGCCGGTTGCCACGGCAGAGGCGCGCCGGCCACGCTCAAGCTTGCAAGCGGGCGGCCATGCCAGCAGTCTCCCGCAACGCGGATGAGGAGCGCCAGAACTCGGGCCGGCTGTAATGGTGTTTCAGGAAATCTATCCATAACCGAACGCGCAGCGGCAAATGCTTGCGCTGGGGAAACACGGCGTAAATGCCGTTGGGCGGCGCGGCAAAATCTTCCAGCACGGAAACCAGCCTGCCTGCCGCGATTTCCGACTCGACCTCCCAGGTGCTGCGCCAGGCAATGCCGTAGCCGCCCAGGCACCAGTCGTGCAGCACTTGTCCATCCGAGCAGTCCAGCGGACCGCCGGGTTTGAGGTGGATCACCTCGCAGTCGCTGCCAGCCGCCGCGTCCGTAAGAACGCCTTCTTGTTGCCGCCCTACGGCGTTGCGCGGCACGCTGAACGCCCAGCCGCGCGTTTGCGAGGCATCGCTGGACAAACTCAGGCAGTCAAATTTCGCCAGCTCGCCTGGGTGCTGCGGCGTGCCGTGCCGTTCCAGGTAACGCGGCGTGGCCACGCACAGGCGGCGGTTGTCGGCCAGACGCACACTGACCAGCGACGAATCGGGCAGGTCGCCGACCCGCACCGCGCAGTCAAAACCCTCGCCCGCCAGATCCACCACGCGGTCGCTCAGGTTCAGCGTGATCGTCACCTCGCCATGCTGCTCGCGGAATTTAGCCACCAGGGGCGCGACATGACGCCGGCCAAAACCGGCTGGCGCGGTAATGCGCAGGTGGCCGCTGGCTTTCACGCCGCCGGCCGACACGCTGGCCTCGGCGTTGGCCAGGTCGGCCAGCAGCCGCTGGCAGTCTTCCAGGAAAGCGCTGCCCTCGTGCGTCAGCGTAATGCGCCGCGTCGTGCGAACCAGCAGCTTGACGCCCAGTCGCTGTTCCAGCGCGTCAAGCCGCCGCCCCATGATGGCGGGCGCCACGCCTTCAGCCCTGGCAGCCGCCGTCAGGCTGCCGCGTGCCACCACCGAGACAAAAGATTCGAGTTGCTTGAGTTTGGCCAGTGGCTTGAAGTGTGGGCACCAAAGTCAACAATTACGGCAACGC
>NZ_JABBPF010000161.1 GCF_012927415.1 Polaromonas sp.
CCCAGCAAATCAAGGCGCGCTGCGACGCAAAAGGCTGTGTGCCCGGACAGTTTGCAGCCGCCTGGGTGCTGGCCAATCCGCTGGTCAGTGCGGTCATTGTCGGACCGCGCACGTTGTCGCATCTGGAGGATGTCTATGGTGCGCTGGACCTGGTGCTCGATACCGAGGACGAGGCCTTCATCAATGGCCTGGTGGTGCCCGGCCATTCATCCACTGCAGGATTCAACGACCCCAGCTACCCGTTTTTTGGCCGCCCGGTTTGAGCCGGATTCAGAAAAAACTCGGGAGAGCGGCTGACACATCACCGGACCCCCGGGGAAACGGCAAATTGAAAGTAATTGCCGCCGACCGGACGACACTATTAAATAAATAGCATCTTGCGCTTATCCAGCGTGCGCAAGATGCCGATTCGGTTAAAAAGTAGTAGCCATCAACCCTGTTTCTGGAACAGCACCAGCCGGGACTCGGCCGTCAGATTGTCCTTGCGAGACACCATCGTCACCTCGTAGCGGGTGCCTGGCAGGGGCAACTGCGGCGCGATGCTGAAAGAGAAGTCGCCGTTGGCATCGGCCTGTACTTTTTGCGTCAGCACATCCTGTGTCACACCGAACAGGCCGGCGATGGGCGCAACCGCATTGACCTTGATGTCAACCACCGCGCCTGGCGCCGTGCGCCCCCGCACCAGGGTCGTCCGCCCTTCAATGATGGCGTTGTTGGCATGGCTGGTCACCTGCAGCGGCACTGTCACCGGGGCTGCGCCTACCGGGATGACCACGTCAAAACCCCAGGTCTTGCGCACGGCGTTGCCGGCCAGATCGCGGGCGCTGACATCCACCGTGTAGCGGCCAGGTTGCATATTGGCGCGGTAGGTAAAAAACTGGGCGGTGATGTCACTGTCGGCAGTAACATTGCGGCCGGACAGCAGGATGCGGACGCTCTTCGGGTCAACACCCACGCCGCCGGCGTCGTCAAAAGTTCCCGAGACTGAAATGTTGGTCCGGTCCACGATGGCCTCTCCATCGCGCGGCGACATGTTGCGGATCACCGGCGGTGTGGCGTCAGCCTGGCCTTGACGGACCGGTCGCCCATCCGCAGCGTGGCCACGATGGGGCGTGACGGCGTCAGGTTGTCCAGCCTGCGAAGGGTGTAGGCCCCTTCATAAACACCCGGACGGACTTCCCGCATCGGAACATGTTCAACCACGCCGGGAATGTCAAATTCGGCACTGCCGCCCGCTGGGCCGTTGAGCGAAAACCGCAACTCGGCACCCGGCTCTACCTTGTCGATCGGGACTACGGTGAAGCGTTCTATCTTCAGCACGGCCACTGGCGGCACAGGCACAGGCACGGGCGCGGGCGCGGCTACTGGCGGATTGGCCATGCCGGCCGGGAAGCTGTAGTTGGCGGCGATGCTGCGGTTGCGTACCCGCAGCGTGGCCCGAATCGGGTTGGCTGGCGAGATGCGGTCCTGGCGCTTGATGGTGTAGCTGCCGGTGTAGATACCGCGCTCGGTTTCCTTCAATACGATGTTTCGTTGAACACCGGGAATTCGAAGCTGGGTCTGTGCACGGGGCGTTCCCTCGACAGTGAACTCCAGCTCGGCGCCGGCTCTCAGACCGTCATCGGAAGTCACCTGCAACGAGCGCAGTTCGGGCGACGCTGGCTGTGCCATGGCCATCGTTGGAAAGGCGACCATGGCCGTGGCGACGGGCAAAAGAATGAACAGCGCTGCCACCTGGTTGCGTATATAGACGTTCATGATGGAAACCTTTGTAAAGTAGATTTCTTAATGTAAATCTGCTTTAACGGCTTTCTGTAGGCCAATACAGCCGGGCTGGGTAGGTCAGCGACGGTAGCCGCCCCGGCGCCCGATCCCCGGCTTTCACGGCCAAATCCGCTCCAGCACCCTGTAAAAACTTGGCGAATGACCAATCGTCCACCCACGGCCAGCTCAAGCCGGGTTGATGCCAGTCTCGGGCCGCAATCCGGGCCGCTCACGGCTGGCGCCGCAGGCCTGGCAGAACTTGGCAAACGCGCTCTTGCGCGCGCTGCACTGCAGACAGTGCTCAAACAGCCCGATGCCGCAATGCGGGCAAAAATCGATCTCCGGGTTTTTCAGGTCCACCGGCCGTTCGCAGCCCGGGCACATGCTTTTTGACAGCAGCGCCAGCGCGGTGTCATAGCTCAGCTCATCTCGGCGCTGCGCATCGGGCAGCTGCTCGGCCAGCTTTTGCTTTTCCAGGTAGCGGTTCAGTGACACGATGGCCTGCCGCCCCACCAGCACTGTGAGCGCAATGCCGACGACGTAGCGCACATATCCGCCGTAGCTAGGCAGATAGGGCACCAGCTCGACAAAAAACACGAACACGGCAAAAAGGATGAAGCCCCAGACAAAAGGCCAGTAGCTGCCCCTGCGCTTTTTCACGAACAGCCAGCCGGCAATGACCAGTAGCGGCAGGGTCAGCGTCAAGCGGTACAGAAAGACCCGCAATTCGACGCGGCGCTGCTCGGCGTTGAGCAGTTTTTGCGCCACGTCTTCCCTCTCACCGAGTTCGCGCCGCTCGCGCTTCACGGTCTGCCGTGCGTCGAGCGCCGTCTGTTGCTGGGCCTCCACGACCACGCCCGCCGCGCGCTCCCTGTCCTTCAGCCCATCAAGCGCCTTGGTACGTGACAGCAGCTCTGCATCCTGTTCGGCCAGTTGCGTGGCGCGGCGCGTGGCAAGCCAGTTGTTGAAGGTCTCTCGCGCCGCCGCAGTGTCCGCCTCCGCCACGCGGCGTTCGAGCTGCGCATGTTCCAGCGCGCTGTCGGCCTCCTGGCCGGCACGCTCGGAGTTCTTGATTGTGCCGCGCAATGCAGCAACGGCTTTGGCATCCATGAAGTCGTCCAGCGTCAGCCTCTTCTCCACCTTGGGCAGGTCGCCCACCACGGTGCCGCCCAGACCAATCAGGAAACCGGCAAAAACCAGCGCCACCAGCCACAAGCCGCGATGCATCCATTTTTCGGTCAATCGCAAGGTTTTACTCATGGAAGTTTCCGTTTCTTTGTTTCAAGGAAAGCGAGTGCCGGTCAAACCGCCTTGAAACGACCTTACTTGATAATTTCAAAGCTTCAGCAGTCCGGCTATTCGGCTGCGCAACACTTCGGGCTGCACCTGGGCGGGCGCCAGCGCGTCGCCCGCAATCAGGCCGACGCGGCTGAACAGGCCGCGCCGGAAAGGACGTACCATCGCGCCGCCTTTCTCGACCCGGCTAAAGAACGAGCCCCACAGATTGGTCAGCGCCATCGGCACCACGGACACCTTGATGCCGTCCCGCTCGGCGTTCTCCAGAATTTTCATGATGCCGCCCTTGAAGGCCTGCAGTTTGCCGTCACTGGTGATTCCGCCTTCTGGAAAGATTGCCAGCAAATCGCCGTCGCGCAGCACCTTGGCGGCAGCTTCAAAAGCGGATTCATAGGCGGCCGGATCTTCAGCGCGCGGCGCAATCGGAATCGCCCTGGCCAGCCTGAACAGCCAGCCTAGCACCGGCATCTTGAAAATGCGGTGGTCCATCAGAAAGTAGATCGGGCGTGGACTGGCAGCCATCAGCAGCACCGGGTCTATGAAGCTGACGTGGTTGCAGGTCAGCACTGCGGCTCCCTGCGTGGGAATGTTGTGATCGCCGCTGATCTTGAAACGGTAAATGCAGCGCGAAGCGACAAAGGCAATAAAGCGCAGCAAATACTCGGGCACCAGCATGAAGATGTAAAACGCCACCACGGCATTGGCCAGCCCGACGAACAGGAAAATCTGCGGAATGGTGAATTCGGCCCTCAGCAGCGCGCCGGCCAGGACGGCACTGACAATCATGAACAGCGCATTGAGAATGTTGTTGGCCGCGATGATGCGCGCCCGGTGCGTCGGCTGGCTGCGCAACTGGATCAACGCGTACATGGGAACGCTGTACAGGCCGGCAAACAGGCTGAGCAACGCCAGGTCGGCCATCACGCGCCAGTGCGCGTGATGCGAGATGAATTCGCCCAGGGTCATCAGCCGCGACGGCGGCAGGCCGCGTGAGGCAAAGTACAAATCGACGGCAAACACGCTCATGCCAATCGCGCCCAACGGCACCAGGCCAATTTCCACATGGCGCTTGCTCAGCACTTCGCACAGCAGCGAGCCAGTGGCAATGCCGATGGAAAAAACCACCAGCAGCAGCGACGCGACCTGCTCGTTGCCGTGCATCACCTCCTTGGCAAAACTGGGGAATTGGCTCAGGAAAGTGGCTCCGAAAAACCACATCCAGCTAATGCCGAGCATGGAGCGAAACACCACAACGTTGTCATTGGCCAGCCGGAGGTTGCGCCAGGTCTCGGTGATCGGATTCCAGTTGATCCTCAAGCCGGGATCGGTCGCCGGTGCGAGCGGAATGAACTGCGCCACGACGCGCCCGGCCAGCGCCAGCAGCACGCAGAAGATTGCCACATAGTGAGGCCCGGCGCCGGGCACGGCCACCATCAGGCCGCCCACGATATTGCCAAGCAAGATGGCCACGAAAGTGCCCATCTCGACCATACCGTTGCCCCCCGTCAGTTCGCGCTCGTTCAGGGCCTGGGGCAGGTAAGCAAACTTGACCGGCCCGAACAGGGTGGAATGCAGCCCCATCAAAAACGTGCAGCCCAGCAAGACGGGAACCTGCACGCTCACGTTGTCGCTCATGAAGCCGACGGCAGCGATCAGCATGATCACCACTTCCAGATTCTTGACAAAACGGATCACCCGGGTTTTTTCAAACTTGTCGGTCAGTTGCCCGCTGGTGGCCGAGAACAGCAGGAAAGGCAGAATGAACACGGCCCCGATTACCAGGCCGGCCAGCGCAGGCGGCAGCCAGCCGACGCTGAGTTGGTATGTCACCATCACGGTGAAGGCAAACTTGAATAGATTGTCATTGGCCGCGCCGGAAAACTGGGTCCAGAAAAAGGGCGCGAAGCGGCGCTGCTTCAGAAGCGCAAATTGGTTGGGGTGTGCATGGACAATTGGCGGCGACTCAGCTGCCACCGCCTCCAGCGCACTTGACGTGGACAGCTCAACACTCATGCCTGACTCCTCTTTTCAATTGATGTGCGGCAAGCTCTTGCGGCTCCGGCATCGCCCGGGACGCCTGCTCTGTTTTTAAAAGACACAGCGAATTTTGCCCTGATCCTGCAGGCGCTCAGCGTGCCTCTGCTATATTTTAAATAGCGTGTTGTGTCCGTTACTATTGGACCAGCGGCCTGAGCGGCTCAAAAAATTCGCAGGGAGCCCACGCGCCGGCGAACCGCCAGCGGTCAATCAGTGGCAGTGAACACGGTAAGAACACCGGTATAGCCGTAGAGATGGTTGCGGGCAATTTCCCCGCCCGCGAAAAACCCGACCAGCGGTACGTCGCCCAAGGCGCGACGCACAATCTGTAGTTCGGCGCTAGGTGCACCGAAGTGCGGACCGCCGCGCCCCGAGCAGCTGACGTAGACAGCGCCGGCGATACGCCTGGCGGCATGCGGGGCTGCTTCGGCTTCAGATGCGTGCAGGACAATGGCGACTTCCACGCTGAGCTCTTCAGGCTCGAGCTCTTCACGGATTTCCGCGCAGATCCGGATCAGATCGGTACGCGCGGCCTCGGCGTTGCGCTCGCAAAACGTCAGCTTCATGGAAAGCGCCGGTACTTCGGCAATCGCAATACCCTGGCGCGCCGGGTCCAGGCCGATCAGGTGGCGCACCAGTACATCGGCACCGAACTGGCCGGCATGCCGGGCCGGCCGGTCGTTAAGGCGGTCAGCCGGCAGGCTCAGGCCGACCAGCGTCGTGCGTACCCTGGCCAGCGCCTCGCGCGGCTGGTCCAGCGATACGCCAAGGTCCGCCAGCATCACCTCCAGCGCAGGCTGGCCGTCCAGCCCGGTCACCACATTGCCTTCGCAGGCCGTGATTTCGTGCTCGGCCGAGACCGGCCTGCAGCCCGGCGTCACCCGCGACAACAGCGCCATGCCGCCAGAAAGATCGCGCGCAAAGGCCACGCCGCTAAGGCCGCCGCTGAAAACGCCACTGGCGGCGCCCTGGCCCTTGACATTGCCGTGGCCGCTGAGCGCAAACTGAACGGTGCCAAAGCGGCTGGACGCCAGGCCGCCAAAGATGTAGCCGCTCTCGGTGCGCTGGGCCATCTCGTCAATCAGCTCGGCCACGTCGGACGTGCTGGAATCGGCATGCACCAGCGCGGTATGCGCCTTGAAGCGGCGGCTGCCGGAAGCGGAGGTTGCCGGCAGCGGAGAAACCCCCGAAAAAACCCGGTACTGGTCGTGCGGCAACTCACACAGCATGACGGCCAGCGCGGGTTCATCAAAATACTCGACGTTGTTCGAGGCGATGCCCACGCCCACGGTACCGCTCCAGTCGGTGACGTCGGGCAACTCGGCGCTCAGGTGATCCAGGATATCCTGCGCCTGACTGGCGTAATGGTCGGTGGTGTAGAGCAAGGCCAGCGTGGGCGCGCTGGCGTACTCCGGCAGAGCGAGCAAGGCGCGCAACTGCGCGAGCACAAGGCCAGCAGCCATTTGCCATTGCGGGTGGGCGGCATGGCCATAGGGAAATAGCTTCATGGTTTTAAGTGAGCCATGGGCTCGGCAAGGAGAAGTTCAGCGTGTCGTTTTGCGGGCCGGCGCCTTGGCTTTTGGCTTTGCGGCTGGATTGGCGACGGCTTTCACCGCGGTTTTGGCCGGTGCCGGTGTCGGCCAGCCCTGCGTGCTGCGCAAGGCCGAGTCCATGGCCGCGCGGGCGTTGCCCGAAATGGTTTTGCTGGCGCTTTCAGCCATGCCCTTGGCCATGTCGGTGGCTGTTTTTACAGCATCTTTTGCCAGCCCGGTGGCCATGCCTTTGGTCGCGTCAAGGGCGGTTTTTTTGGCCGCCTCCTTCATGGCATCCGTGGCGATCGCCTGAAACTGCTGGGTCAGCGCCCCCCACCATTGCATCGGGTCGACAAAACTGCCCGACGCTGCTGCGGCTTCCTTGGTGGCTCCGGTCTTTGGTTTGGCGGAAGCGGTGGCGGCTTCTTCCTGCGGTTCGGCACTGGCTCTCTTAGCGTCGGCAGCCGTCGCTGGAATTTCCAGCCCGGAAAAAGTCCTGGCCTTGTCGGCCACGCGCTGCACGCCGCCGGCCACACTGTCGGCGACCTTGAGCTTGAAGGCATTGGCCACGTCGCCCATATTGAAGTTCATGCCCTTGAGGGTGGCCAGTGTCATTTTCTGCACTTCCAGTGCCTGGATGGTGGCCTTGAGCGCAGCGGCATTCTGGTCAAGCCAGAACTGCACTGCCTTGAGTTCCTGGATGCGTTTTTCCAGTTCTTCGACATTCAGGGTCGGCGCGATCCAGTTGCCAAGATTGGGCAATTGCGGAATGCTTTGCGTCGCGCTGCCGGCTGCCTGCTTGGCCAGGTTTTGCAGAAAGTCGAAACCTGGCACCAATTTGCCGAAGTCGGGAAAAGAAGGGGTGTTGGCGTTGCTCATGAGTGTCTCCTGACGGTTTTTGCTCTGATTGCCCTGATCGGACGGCTGCTAGGGCCATGCGGTTGCGGCGCGTCTTTATTGTGCAACGCCGTGGCGCTGCGTCAACCGGTTTTTAGTCCCTGCGACAAGACCGGCGCGACTTGCCGGCGACTTCAAACATGCGCTTCATTTCTACCATACAAATCAAACTTTACCCTTGCAAATCGGGCCGGACACGCTACTTATTTAATAGCGATGCGAAACTTGCCAGCGAGTCCTTGCAGGGTGGCGGCTTGGCCGGGCCAGGCTTGCGATTGCCCCTGCCGGCCCTTTCGCCCTGCTAAGCTTAGCTTATGAAAAGCCTGTTTCATCTTGCCATCAACGTCGCAAACCTCGACCAGGCGCGTGCGTTTTATGGCGGTGTGCTGGGCTGCAGCGAAGGCCGCTCCGCCCCCAGCTGGGTCGACTTTGACTTTTTTGGCCACCAGCTTTCACTGCATCTGGGTGAACCATTCAAGACCGAAGACACCGGCCATGTGGGCGACCAGCGGGTGCCCATGCCGCACTTTGGCCTGGTGCTGGCGCTACCCGACTGGCAAGCGGTGGCCGAGCGGCTGAAAGCCGCCAACACGGTATTTGTGCTGGCGCCACAGGCGCGCTTTAAAGGTGAGCCTGGCGAGCAGTGGACTCTGTTTTTTCGCGATCCATTTGGCAATCCGGTTGAAATTAAAGGTTTTCGCACGCTTGACACGCTTTACTCGGCCTGACTTTCAAGCCTGATGCCATGGCTTACACCTTCGCCTCTGCCACTGTCTTGTTGCTGCTGATCACCGACCCGTTCGGCAACATCCCGATTTTTGTCAACGCCCTGCGCGGCGTCGCGCCGGCGCGGCGCATGCGGGTGATTTTGCGCGAGGTGCTGATTGCCTTTTTGCTGCTGCTGGCCTTCATGTTTGTCGGCGATGGCTTCCTGCGCCTGATGAACCTGAGCGACCTGTCGCTTCAAATTGCCGGCGCGGTGGTGATGTTCCTGATCGCGCTGCGCATGGTTTTTCCATACAGCCAGCCAGAGACCGCTCCGCTGGCGGGCGAGCCGCTGATCGTGCCGCTGGCGATTCCGGCGCTGGCCGGCCCGTCTGCGCTGGCCACCGTGATGCTACTGGTCTCGCAGGCACCCGCCCGCCGGCTGGAATGGATTGCCGCGCTGTGCGTGACGATGGCCGTCTGCGCCGTGGTGCTGGTGCTGTCGGAGAAGATCCAGCGCATTGCCGGCGACCGCGTCATGATGGCTTTTGAACGGCTGATGGGCCTGATTCTGGTGGCCATAGCGGTCGAAATGCTGCTGCGCGGCATCCGGCTTTTTGTCACGCAGATTGCCAGTGGAACCTGACTACGCAGGCGCCGTGGCGAGCACTTTCTGTTCGATGGCGCCAAACAACGATTGCCCGTTTCTGCCCTTGACCTCGATGCGGATGCTGTCGCCCGGCTTCATGAAGCGCGTTTTGGCCTTGCCGTATTCGAGGGTTTCAATTGCGCGTTTTTCAGCGATGCAGCTATAGCCATGGCTGCGGTCCTGGTTGCTGACCGGACCTGAGCCGACGATGCTGCCGGCGCTCACCTTGCGGGTCTTGCAAAGCCGGGAAATCAGCTGACCGAAGTGAAATGTCATCTCTGGACCGGCCTCGCACATGCCAACCCGGCGGCCGTTCAGCGTGCTTTGCAGCGTCAGATGCAGGCGGCCCTGGCGCCAGGCGTCGCCCGCTTCGTCCGGCGTGATCGCGACCGGGCTGAAGGCCGTCGCCGGTTTGCCTTGCAACAGGCCGGCGCCCTGGGCCGGCTCGCCGGACATCAGCCGGCGCAATGACACGTCGTTGGCCAGCAGCAGCAGGCGGACACCGTCCAGCGCCTGCTCGGGACTCGCGCCCATCGGCACGTCACCGGTGATGACCGCAATTTCCGCCTCGAAATCGATGTCCAGCGCCTCGCCATCAACCAGCACGTCATCGCAGGGCCCGCAGAAACCATCACCGCTGCCCTGGCAGATCAGCGGCTCTGTTTTAAGTTTTTTGGGCAGGTCGCCATTGGCGGCCTGGCGCACCAGCTCGACCTGGTGGGCGAAAGCCGCGCCAAACACCCACTGGTAGGCACGCGGCAGCGGCGCCATGCAACGGGTCGGCTCGAACGGGAAGGCGTGGCGCGCCTTGCCGCTATTGAGCAGCTCATACAGGTCCTGCAACTGCGGCGACATGAAGTTCCAGTCTTCCAGCACCTGCTGCAGTTTGTTGGCAATGCCGGTCGCATAATGGGCGGTTGAAAGATCACGCGACACGACCAGCAGCTGGCCATCGCGGGAGGCATCTTTGTAAGTGGCAAATTTCATCAAAATCCTGAATCGGTGGCGTGCGGCATTGGCGAGGTTTCCCGCCGCCGGTCGCAATGCTGATTGTGCCGTGACTTGCCGCTTCGCACGGCCTGACCGGCGCACCCTGACATCAACTGACCTCACGGCCATGCAAGCGAACCCTTCGACAGGCCACAGCGCCAGCTACACCGGCGCATGAGCACCTTGGCGCAACTTCCCATGGAAAACCCGTTTGCGCCGGTTGCCCGCGCCGCGCCGCGCCGCGGCACGCTAACGCTGCTCGTGCTGCTGGTGCTCGGCGCTCACTTGCTGGTGTTGCGTACCGCCCCCAAGCGTTTTGGCCCCACACCGGATCCGGCCGCACAGCGCGCGCCGGTTTTTGCCACGCGCAGCATCAAACCACCCTCGGCCACCAAAGCCGCCGCTCCCGCCGTGGCAGCCGCTGCAGCCGCGTCGGTGGAAAAACCTGTTGTGAAACCCGTCAAAAAATCTGTTTTCAAGCAAAACAAAGCTGTAGTCCAGGAAGTACCGACACTACCAGCTATCGATTTCGTAGCGCCTCAGACTATCGAACCACCGGGCAGCATACCGCCGGTTGCCGAAGAGCCGGCCTTGTCGGCCGAGCCGAACAGCGGTCCTGCGTCCAGCACTGCGGCGCTGGCAGCGCCCGCGGCCGACGCCGCCAGCGCGGCCACCGGTACACCCGTGCCGCCGCCCGGACCACGCCAGACCCTGGTCACGGACATCAAGCTCCCCGAGAGCGCCCGGCTTGACTACAAGGTGACGGGTGGTGCCAAAGGGCTGACTTATCATGCAAACGCAGAGCTGAACTGGAACAACGCGGGCGGCGACTACGAGGCCCGCATGACTGTCAGCGCCCTGTTCATTGGCTCGCGCAGCATGGCCAGCCGGGGGAAAATCGTCGGCGAGGGGCTCGCACCGAGCCGCTTTGCCGACAAGTACAAAAGCGAGGTGGCGGCGCATTTTGAGCCTGACAAGGGCCAGGTCAGCTTCAGCGCCAACACGCCGGCCACGCCATGGATCAAGGGTATGCAGGACCGGGTGAGCGTGTTTTTCCAGCTGGCCGGCATGCTGGCAGGCAACCCGAACGGCTTTCCGGTCGGCGCCACCATTTCGATGGTCACTGTGGGGCCGCGCGATGCCGACGGCTGGACTTTTCTGGTCGAAGCGGGGGAAAAACTCAGCCTGCCCTTCGGCGAACTCGATACGCTCAAGCTCTCGCGTCAGCCAAGGAAGGAGTTCGACCAGAAAGTCGAAATCTGGTACGCGCCGTCCCTGGGCTACCTGCCGGTGCGCAGCAAAATCACGCAATCCAATGGCGATTTCGTCGACCAGCAACTCAAGACCGTCGGGAAACCCCCGCAGTGATTCGCGCTCTTCGGCGGCCAACCGGCATGGCAAACGTACCAGGCTTACCAGGCTTACCAGGCTTATCCTCTGCCAACCTCACCTATTTCGGGCCGGTTGGGGCGGTCCTATTGAACTTGGCGGCTTTGTTGCCATCTGATACTAAAGGACATATTGATGCAACTGCTCTACGACTCGGAATCATTTGTGGTGGTGCAAATTCATGCAAACGCGCCCGAAGCATCGGCGCCCGCCCCTCTCGCCCCGCAATTGGCGCGGCACGGCTTTGAAATTGTGGACAAACGTTCGGGCAAAGAGGTTTACCTGGATGGCTCGTGGGCAGAAATGTTCCAGCAGCGCCTGAGCGCCTGGGCCAAAGACACGCCGACCCAGGAAGAGGTCGAAGATACGCTCGAAGGCTATAGCGGACTGGCAACCACGCCCATTTCCCTGCACTGAACCCCTGCCCAGCCGTCAATCGACAGGGTCAGAGGCGCCAGCGGGCTTCTTTTTCTGATAAAGCCAGCGGTACATCGGTTCTGCCAGCAGCAAGACCGCAGCGAGCCGCGTGACATGAAACGCCGTGACGACCGGCACCCCGAGTTGCAGCACCTTGGCCGTGATCGACATCTCGGCAATCCCTCCCGGCGCAGTTCCCAGCAGCAGCGTGGCCCAGTGCAGCTGGGCAAACTGCGCCAGCCCCCAGGCGAAGGCGGCGCACAAACCCATCATCGCCATGGTGGCCAGCGCCACCGAGCCCAGCCAGCGAGGCGCCAGATGCAGGAAGCTGCGACTGAAACGCACGCCCAGGCTGATGCCGATGAACAGTTGCGCGGCATTGCTCATGGCCGGTGGAATCGCTGAAAGCGTCACGCCTGCGGCCGTCAGCAGCAGGGAGACCAGCAGCGCGCCAATGAACCACGGGTTGGTTCGTTTCAGCTTGAGCATGAGCCAGCAGCCGAGGCCGGTCAGCACCGCCAGTTGCGCGAGCCCGAAGGCGTTGACCACGCGCGCACCCGGCACGGTGCTGTCCAGGCCATGCAGTCCCGCCCACTGAAAACCAAACGGAATCACCAGTGTGACCAGCAGCACCCGCAGGCTGTGGGCTGACGCCACCAGCTCGGTTTGCGCACCGTGGCGCTCGGCCATCAGCGTCATTTCTGAAGCGGCACCGACCGGCGCTGCGAAGTAGGTGGTGATGCGCGACAGACCCGCAATGTGAAGCCTGCCCGGCCCGTGGTGGACCCGGTGCAGCCACGCGCCAAAGGCCAGGCCAAGCGCCAGTGCCCAGACAATGTTGAGCCCGATGGCCCACCACAACCCGGCTACCAGTGCTACCACCTGCGGCGTGAAATAAAGTCCCAGTGCAGCGCCAATCACCCATTGGCCGAGATTGCGAAAGGGGGTCCAGCTGGCAGTCGGGACGCCGAGCATTGAACCAATAGCCGTCACCAGCAGCGGCCCGATCATCCAGGGCAGGGGCCAGTCCAGCAGGACACACAGATTGGCCGCCGCCCCGGCGAGCAGCAGCGTCAGCACGACACGGGCCGGCCAGCCCTCCAAAAACGGGGTGAAACGTCTGGCACCACGGAAAATCATGGCGAAAGCAGGAAGTCAGTCATCACGCGGTAGTATCGCCCGATGCCCCACCTCTTTTGCCACCTCCCGATACGCGGCTTGGCCGTGTCGCTCTGCGCCGTATTCCTGGCCCTTGCAGGCGGCTGCGCCGGCCGGCCCGAATCGCCCATTGTTGAGCTGGCCAGCGGGGGCGCCTCGGCAGCGACCGCGGTCCGGCTTGACGCCTTGCTGCCGACCGACGTACTGCTGGTCGGCGAACAGCACGATGCCGCCGAGCACCAGAAAATCGAGCAGCAGATTATCTCGGCGCTTGCCGCGCGGGGCCTGCTGGCGGCCGTGACGCTTGAAATGGCCGACGTCGGGCTCAGCACGGCCACACTCAAACCCAGTTCCACCGAGGAGCAGACGCGCAGGTCGCTGAAATGGGACGAAAAAGGCTGGCCGTGGGCCGCATACGGGCCGGTGGTAATGACCGCCGTGCGGGCCGGTATACCGGTGCTGGGCGGCAACCTGCCGCGCGAACAGCTACCAGGCAGCATGGACGACCGCAAGCTCGACATCCGCCTGCCCGGCCCCGCCCTCAAGGCGCAGCAGCAAGCCATCCGTATCGGCCACTGCAACCTGCTGCCCGAGAGCCAGGTCACACCGCTGACGCGTGTCCAGATTGCGAGGGACATCACCATGGCCGGGGCCATTCATCAAGCGGCATTGCCGGGCAAGGTCGTGGTGTTGCTGGCGGGCAACGGCCATGTGGATCGCCAGCTGGGCGTGCCGCAACATCTGCCGACAGACCTCAAAACCAGTATCATCCGCCTGCGCGCCGGTCCGGACGCGGCCGTGGAGCAGGCCGACGCGCTGCAAAGCGTCTGGATCACGCCCGCGCTGCCCGATACCGATTATTGCGCCGCCTTAAGCAAGGAGCTGGGACCCAAACCCTGAAGCGCATGGCCCGAAAGCAGATCATTCAGGCGTGTTTCCGGATCGAATCCGCCACGACGTTGACGATGCGGTCGATGTGCTCCTTCTCGACGATGTAAGGCGGGCAGATCACGATGTTCTCGGCGGCGGGTCGCACCAGCACGCCGTGGTGGTAGCAGTCCATGAAGATGTCGTAGGCACGTTTGCCCGGTGCGCCGGCCACCGAAGCCAGCTCGACGGCACCGGCGAGCCCGAGCGTGCGGATGCCGATGACGTTGGGCAAGCCCTTCAGGCCGTTATGCATGGCGTCACCCAGCACCTTGCCCATCTGGCCGGCCCGCTCAAAAAGATTGTCTTTCCTGAATAGCTCCAGCGTGGCAATCGCCGCCGCGCACGCCACCGGGTGTCCCGAATAGGTGTAACCGTGAAAGAACTCCACCGCGTAGTCCGGGCTGCTGGCGTTGGCATTCATCATGGCGTCATAGATGCGGTCGGTGCAGATCACCCCGCCCAGCGGAATCACGCCGTTGGTCACGCACTTGGCGAAGTTCAGCAGGTCGGGCACGACGCCATAGTAGTCGGCGCCAAAGTTGCATCCCAGCCTGCCAAAACCGGTAATTACCTCGTCAAAAATCAGCAGGATGCCGTGCTTGTCGCAAATCTCGCGCAGGCGCTTCAGGTAACCCCTGGGCGGCAAATACCAGCCGGCGCTGCCGGATATGGGCTCGACAATCACCGCTGCCACATTGCTCGGGTCATGCAGAGGCAGAATACGGTTTTCCAGCTCCAGCAGCAGGTCTTCCGTCCACTCCGGCTCGACGCCGTTGATGTAGGCGTGGTTCACCGGGTCGTGGATGAAGCGCATGTGGTCAACGCGCGGCAACAGCGCAGCACCATAGACTTTGCGGTTGGACGGAATGCCGCCCACGCTCATGCCGCCGAAGCCCACGCCGTGGTAGCCTTTTTCGCGGCCGATGAAGACGTTACGGTGGCCCTCGCCCCGGGCGCGGTGATAGGCCAGCGCCACCTTGAGCGAGGTGTCGGCCGCCTCCGAGCCGGAATTGCAAAACAGCACCTTGTTCAGGTCGCCAGGCGCCATGGCGGCAATCATTTCAGCGGCCTTGAAGGCTTGGTCGTTGCTTACCTGAAACGCCGTGGCGTAGTCCAGCGTGTCGAGCTGCTTCTTGATGGCTTCGTTGATCGGCTTGCGGTTATGGCCTGCGCCGACGCACCAGAGACTGGAAATCCCGTCTATCACCTGTCGGCCATCGTGCGTCGTGAAATGCATGCCCTCGGCAGCGACAAAAATTCGCGGGTCTTTTTTGAAGCTGCGATTCGGTGTGAATGGCAGCCACTGGTGATCCATGTTGAAGGTCTGATAAGCCATATCGGTCTCCTGGGGGAACAAGGTGAAGACGGCAAGTGCCGTGGTGAAACTGCATTCTGGCACCCTTGCTGGACTGGGTGAGCTGCCAAACCACCGGCAATGCGTGCAGCCGGGCCTCACCTGCGACAATTCACCCCCTATGAATCACGCTTATATCCTGACCCTGTCCTGCCCCGACCGCAGGGGCATTGTTCATGCCGTGTCCGGTTTTCTGTTCGAGCATGGCGGCAATATTGAAGAAGCCGCGCAGTACAACGACCCGGGTACCGGCCTGTTTTTCATGCGCGTGCAGTTTGCCTGCGACCTGCTGGACCACGCAGCCCTGTCAGCCCGGCTCATGACCTTCGCCGAGCCCTTCCAGATGGACTGGAAACTGCACGACACTAGCCGTCCCGTGCGCACGGTGATTCTGGTCAGCAAGGAAGGTCACTGCCTGAACGACTTGCTGTTTCGCTGCAAATCGGGTCTGTTGCCACTGGAGGTACGCGCTATTGTCTCCAACCACCGCGAGTTCTACCAGTTGGCGGCCGGCTACAACATCCCGTTTCACCACCTGCCCGTCACGGCGGCCACCAAGGCGCAGGTCGAGGCCAGACAGCTGGAGATCATCGAGTCCGAGGGCGCGGAACTTGTGGTGCTGGCGCGCTACATGCAGATTCTGTCCAATGACATGTGCAAAAAGCTCGCTGGCCGCGCCATCAATATTCACCATTCCTTTTTGCCCAGCTTCAAGGGCGCCAAACCTTATTATCAGGCGCATGACCGGGGCGTCAAACTGATAGGTGCCACCGCGCACTACGTGACGGCCGACCTGGACGAAGGTCCGATCATCGAGCAGGACGTGGCGCGCGCCGACCACAGTAAAACCGTCGAAGACCTGACTGCCATGGGCCGCGACACCGAAAGCCAGGTGCTGGCCCGTGCCGTCAAGTGGCACAGCGAGCACCGCGTGCTGCTGAATGGCCATAAAACAGTGATTTTCAAATAATCGAACCCAAGATGGAGGCACTTTTCCATGACGGTGCTGCGCTTGCTCAAACCGTTCGGCGTTTTACTGCTAAGCCTCTGCCTGGGGGCGGCGCATGCCGACAAGCTCGACGACAACCTGCAGACTGTTTGGGAAAGCCTGTGGGATCAACGGGGCTCCCCAAGATCGGTACTGCGTTGGAACAAACCGATCCACTACCGTATCCATGGTCCCGATGCTTCTCGCCATCAGGACCATATCCGCAGCGCGCTGCAAGCCGTGGCGGAAATAGCCCACATTCAAATTATCGATGTGTCTGCTCAAGCCGATGCCGAGACAACCGTTGCGCTTGATCTCGAAGTAGTCAAGGACACCGATTTGCGGGACAACGAGCCCTGTGTCACCTACCATCGCAAACTGAACGGCGGCGCGTTGGAAAAAGTATCTGTCAAGATGCGCTCGAGAGATACCTGGCGCTGTACATTTCACGAGATGATGCATGTTATGGGCATCATCGGTCACCCCTCGGGCAAGACAGTGCTCAGCTATTTTCCCTATCGGCGCGACGCGTTGATGGACCTTGACCAACTCATGCTTGCCGCCTGGTATTCGCCTGCCATGCCCGAAAATGCAACGCCCTTGGAGGCGCTGGTAGTCCTCAGCGATGCCGTGGCCAGACAGAGTGATCTTGGCGTGCCCGCCGGGGATGCCAGTCTGCGCTCCGGGGCTTTCAACCAGCGTATGCTGCAGCAGATGGAATCCCTGGCAGCTGGCCAGGGTGAAATTCCCGCAATCATTCTTCGTTCAGGCAAGGCAAGCCAGCTGTTCATCCGCAACGCTCAACCCGTGGCAGCTTTCTTTGTCGGGATGGCGTACTTCCGTGGCGTTATTACCCACCAGGATTCCGTAACCGCCGCCCTCTGGTTCAAGCGCGGAGCAGAAAAGGGCAATCTTCCGGCTCAGTTTGCGTGGGGCGCTGCCCTGATGGAGGGCATCGGTGTCGAAGCTGACCATCTGGCCGGAATCGCGTGGTTGACTCTGGCGGCAAAAACCGGAATTCCTTTCATCGTCAATTTTCTCGCCTTGGTCGAGAAAAAACTGAACCCGGAGGAGCTTGAAAAGGCGCGTGCCCAGCCCGCCCCTCAAGTGGATTTATGAATACCCGAATTCCGCCCATTCAATGCCTGCTGACCTTTGAAACGCTGGCCAGATTGCGCAGCGTGACCCAATCGGCCGAGGAGCTTTGCGTCACGCCCAGTGCGGTCAGCCACCGGGTCAAGCAGCTGGAACAGATCATCGGCACCAAGCTATTTGGCCGGGCTGATTTTTCATTGACGACCGAAGGCAGCGAATACCTCGCCCATGTACGCGAGGGCCTGGCCACGCTGCAAAAATTTCCGGGTATGGCAGGTCAGAGCGCCACGCCGGGCAAACGCAAGCTGCGGCTGGCCGTCACGCCCACGTTCGCGCGCTCCATCCTGATTCCGCGTCTGCGCCAGTTCACCGATGCCTACCCCGAGATCGACCTCACGCTGCAGGTGTCGATTCCCCTGCTTGATGTGGTGGCCGAAGACGCTGATCTGATCGTTCGCTTCGGCACCGGCCGTTATGCCGATGTCGAACATGTCTGCCTGCTCAGGGATGAGGTCACGCCGCTGGCCTCCCCCGCCTTTGTGCGCGAGCATGGGCCTTTCGACACACCCGAAGACCTGGAGGGGATCAGCCTGTTGCGCTCCCCGCTGGAACCATGGCGCACCTGGTTCGAAGCGCACCAGCTCGGCTGGCCCGAACCGGTCGATGGCTCTCAATTTAACGATATCGGCCTGATGTGCGATGCCGCCGCAGCCGGCATGGGCATAGGCCTGATCCGCCTCAAGCTGGGCGCGCCCTGGTTGGAAAACGGCTCACTGGTTCGACTTGGCGGCAACACCTTTTTTGGCAGCAACATCCCCAGTCCGCACGCGCACTACCTGTGCTGGCGCACCGGCACGATGGAGCGCTGGGAATGCGCGGCTTTTGCCGACTGGTTGCGCAAGAGCCTGGTTTAGGAGTGGCTCGCGCCGGCTGGCTGCAGCGCGTCAATTTACGCATCAAATCGGTCTGCAGTCCATTGAATACGGCCCTATATTGCTATTATAAACAGAGCATTTACGGCGGTATGGCGTTTTACCGGTTTCACGCGCCACATTAAATTTCTTCACTCCCGGCACGGGCGGTTTGCACTACAGTCTGATTTAACTGACGGAAAACGACATGAACGCACCCGCTTCGCTGCAACAGCTTTTCCAAACTGAACGATCGGCGCGCCAGGCGCAAGTCGTGCGCGCCCTGCAGGCCGTGCTGCCCGGCCACGCGCTGCTCTGGAACAGCGAGGACACCACGCCTTATGAGTGCGACGGACTGACGGCCTATCGCGAGCGGCCGCTGGTCGTGGCGCTGCCCGAGACTTATGCCGAGGTGCAGGCGGTGCTCAAGACCTGCCATGCGCTGGCGGTGCCGGTGGTGGCGCGCGGCGCGGGTACCGGCCTGAGCGGCGGCGCCCTGCCGCACAAGCTGGGTGTGACACTGTCGTTGGCCAAGTTCAACCGGATTTTGAAGCTGGACCCGGCCAGCCGGACCGCAGTCGTGCAGGGCGGCGTGCGCAACCTGGCGATTTCAGAAGCTGCTGCGCCGCATGGCCTGTATTACGCGCCAGACCCGTCGAGCCAGATTGCCTGCACCATAGGCGGCAACGTGGCCGAAAACTCGGGCGGTGTGCATTGCCTGAAATACGGTCTCACGGTCCACAACGTGCTCAAGGTCAAGGGCTTCACCATCGAGGGTGACGAAGTCGAGTTTGGCAGCGATGCGCTGGATACCGCTGGCTACGACCTGCTCGCCGTCATCATCGGCAGCGAAGGCATGCTGGCCGTCACCACCGAAGTCACCGTCAGGCTGATTCCCAAGCCGCAACTGGCGCGCTGCATCATGGCCAGCTTTGACGATTTGCGCAAGGCCGGCGACGCGGTGGCGGCGGTAATTGCGGCGGGTATCATTCCGGCCGGGCTCGAGATGATGGACAAGCCGATGACCGCCGCCGTGGAAGATTTTGTGCATGCCGGTTATGACCTCAGCGCGGCGGCAATTCTTCTTTGCGAAAGCGATGGCACGATCGAGGAGGTGGAGGAGGAAATCGGCCGCATGAGCGCGGTGCTACAGCTCTACGGGGCCACGGCCATCGCGGTCAGCCAGAACGAAGCCGAGCGGCTGCGCTTCTGGAGTGGCCGGAAAAACGCTTTTCCGGCCTCCGGCCGCATCAGCCCGGATTACATGTGCATGGACTCGACCATTCCACGCAAGCGCTTGGCCGACATTCTGTTGGCGATTGCCGGGATGGAAATTAAGTACGGCCTGCGCTGCGCCAATGTGTTTCATGCGGGCGACGGCAACCTGCACCCGCTGATCATGTTTGATGCAAATGATGCCGACCAGCTGCACCGCTGCGAGCTGTTTGGCGCCGAAATTCTGGAAACCAGTGTCGCCATGGGCGGCACGGTGACGGGCGAACACGGTGTGGGAGTGGAAAAGCTCAACTCGATGTGCGTGCAGTTTTCTGCCGAAGAAAACGAGCAGATGTTTGGCGTGAAGCGCGCGTTTGACGCCCGCAGCCTGCTCAACCCGGGCAAGGTGATTCCCACGCTGAACCGGTGCGCCGAATACGGAAAAATGCTGGTGCGTGGCGGGAAAATCGCGCACCCTGAATTGCCCCGCTTCTAGCGCTCGAAGCAGCCATGGGCACCATTTCCCAACCATCGGCCAGCCGGGCTGGCAGCCAGCAATGAACGGCTTGCGTGGAATGGCCTGGCTGCTGGTCTTTCAATCAATTGGTGAGTTGCTGGCGCGTGGGTTGGCTTTGCCGCTCCCGGGCCCGGTCATCGGTATGATCTTGCTATTACCAGCACTGCGCTTGCCCGCGGTGCGCGAGTCCGTTTCAGGCTGCGCCGACTTTCTGCTCTCTCACCTTTCGTTACTCTTCGTGCCGGTTGGCGTAGGGGTGATGACGCATCTTGCGCTGCTAAACCAGTATGGCCTTCGCATGCTGGCCGTGCTGCTGCTGTCCACCCTGGCCGGTTTGAGCGTCACTGCGCTGAGCCTTCACCTGTTGCGCGACCGCAGCGGCGCAGCTTCCGCATCTTCGGAAAAGGACGATCCGCATGGCTGATTTTGTCCAGTTGTGGGTCTATCTCTCAGCAACGCCGCTGTTCGGCCTGACCGCCACCCTGGTGGTGTACGTGCTTGCGCACGCGATTTATCTTCGGGCGGGTCAAGCACCCTTGGCCAATCCAGTCCTCTGGTCTGTGGTCGTTTTGGCCTGTGCCCTGCTGGCAAGCGGTGTGTCCTATCCAAGCTACTTCGCCGGTGCGCAATTCATTCACTTCCTGCTGGGCCCGGCCGTGGTCGCCCTGGCCTGGCCACTGTGGCTGCGACGCGCAGAACTGCGCCGGCGCTGGGGCCGCTTGCTGCTTGCAGCGCTCGCCGGTGGCAGTGCTGCAGCAGGTTCGGCCTTTCTGCTCGGGACGGCCTTGAGCCTTCCTCAAGAGGTGCTTCGCTCACTGGTGCCCAAATCAGTCACCGCGCCGGTGGCGATGGGAATTGCCGAGCAGATCGGCGGCATTCCGGCACTGGCAGCCGTGTTTGCGGTGATTACCGGACTGGTGGGTGCGCTCAGCGCCAAATACCTTTTTGCTGCCATGCGCATCCCAACAGACGCTCAGGGCTGGGCAGCGAGGGGTTTCGCGCTGGGCACCGCGGCGCACGGCCTGGGCGCTGCCCGTTCCATGCAGGTCAATGCCGACGCCGGCGCTTATGCCGGGCTCGCGCTGGGCCTGCAAGTGGTGCTGTCGTCGCTGTTGATTCCGCTGGCTTTCGAGCTCTTGTAAACCGGCCGCAATCAGCACGACCGTCCAGCCGCGCTGCTGCGGCCAGGATGCTCGTTTTATTAAACTGCCTGCAACCCTTGCTTGGCCGATGCGGCCGGTTTGGCGCTGCCTTGTGCGCCGAACAAAATTTCTCCCGAAAGCTGGCCACCTTCCTCAACGACAAGTTTGCCGTAGCGAATGACGCCGGTGACCTTGCCGGTCGAATAAATCATCAGCCTGTCGCGCACGGTCAGGTTGCCGCTGAATTCGCCACGGATTTCGGCCACATCAATTTCGGCCGAACCCTTGAAAGCGCCCTGCTCGGCAATCTGAATGACACGCGAGTCCATGGTGGCTTCAACCAGGCCTTCGACGACGAGTGTGTCGCAGTCGGTGATTTCAACGCCCTTGAGTTTGATATTTGGGCCAACCGTCAGCTTGCTGCCGCCTTCTTTGGCGACCGCTGGGGCTGGTGCGTCGCTCACAGGCTTGGTCGTGTTGGGTTGGCTTGCTGATTGGAAAGCAGACTGCAGGGTGCTGGATGAATTGGAGCTCCCGTAGCCGCTTGCTGCACCAGGGCGCACGCCGGTTGGTGTCTCATTGTCTCGCTTGCCAAAAAACGGTGTTGCCATGTGACTTCCTTAAAAAGAAAGCATGGTACGTCCGCAACACCTTGAAATATTTACCGTTATGCAAGAGAAGTAACAAAATTAATTTTTTACATTTGGAATGTCGTGCTGGCGTTCACCATCCAGAGAAAAAATACACTCGCCAACCGTCGCGACAGCCGACTTGCTTCACACCTTATTTCTTACCAGCTGTCTATGAAGCGGGACTGGGGAAACGCAGCGCTTGCAGGCGGCTTTGCAGTCTGCAAGCCCCTGGCAATCCAGGTTCGCGTTTGCGCCGGATCAATCACGGCGTCAATCTCCAGCGTTGTCGCCACATTGATGGCGCTGCCGCTGTCGTATTGTTTCGCCAGCAGTTGCTGATAAAGCGCTTCCCGGGCAGGGCCGTCTGGCAGGGCTTCAAGTTCCTTGCGATAGCCCAGCCTGACGGCGCCCTCCAGCCCCATGGCGCCGAATTCGCCGGTCGGCCACGCCACCGTGAATTGGGGCGAATGAAAGCTGCCCGCAGTCATGGCCATCGCACCCAGCCCATAACCCTTGCGCAGCACCACACTGAAAAATGGCACGCGCAAGGCAGCAGCCGCAACAAACATGCGGCTCGCATGCCTGACTTGCGCCTTTTCTTCGGCGCCCGGGCCCACCATAAAGCCGGGCGTATCGACAAAGCTGACAAGCGGCAGCCCATGCGCATTGCACAACTGCATGAAGCGCGCAGCCTTGTCAGCAGCATCGGCATCAATGGCACCGCCCAGCTGCGAAGGGTTATTGGCCAGCAGACCCACCGCGCGCCCCTCAATCCGCGCCAGCGCGGTGTGGATTCCTTGTCCGAAACCCGTGCGCAATGCGAGCATGCTGCCCTGGTCCGCTACGCCCTCCAGCACAGCCAGGGTGTCATATACGCGCAGCCGGTTTTGGGGGACCAGCTCGCGCAGCGGCATGGCGTCAGGTGATAGCCAGTCCTTTATGCGGCCCTGGAAAAAGGAAAGGTAGTGGCGCGCCGCCGCGACCGCCAGCGCTTCGTCATCCACCAGCACGTCAATGACGCCGTTGCCATGTTGCACCGTGGCCGGGCCAATCTGCTCCGGGCTGAAAATACCCAACCCGCCGCCTTCCACCATTGCCGGGCCGCCCATCCCGATATTGCATCCCCGGGTGGCGATGATGACGTCGCTGCAGCCAAGCAGCGCTGCGTTGCCGGCAAAACAACGCCCCGCCACCACACCCACCACCGGCACCTGCCCCGAAAGACGCGCATAGCCGGCAAAGGTGCTGACATGCAGGCCTGCCACGATGGGCATGTCGGTATCGCCGGGCCGGCCGCCGCCGCCCTCGGCAAACAGCACGACCGGCAACCGGTTTTGCAGGGCGATGCCGAGCATGCGGTCGGTTTTCTGGTGGTTGCGCAGGCCCTGAGTACCCGCCAGCACCGTAGCGTCGTAGGCCATCACCACCACGCGGCTGGCTTCGGCGCCGAACAGCAGGCTGTTGACGCTGCCAATTCCTGTCACCATGCCGTCTGCGGGGGTGTTGCGAATGAGGTCCTGTTCGCTGCGGCGGCTGCGCTGCGCGGCCACCGCGAGCGCGCCGTACTCCATGAAGGAATCATCGTCGCACAAGTCCGCAATGTTGGCGCGTGCGGTGCGCAGGCCCAGCGCATGCCGTCTGGAGACGGCATCGGTCCGGTTGGCATCCAGCGTGCTGGCTTGGCGGTCAAGCACCCGCCTCAAATCGGGCCGGGCGCGCAGCGCGACGGCCTCAGGCGATTCAGCCGCTGCGGCCCTGGTGCTGGCCGGCGTCATGGCCGGCTGCCGCGACATAATTTTTTCAGCCAGTGTGCATTCTGTCAATGCGGCCAATACAGCACCTTCGGCCACGACTTGGCCCGCGGCAAAAAACAGTTCGCCGATCACGCACCCGGTGGGCGCTCGAAGCTCGTGCTCCATCTTCATGGCCTCCAGAATGACCAGCACATCACCGGCCGCCACGATGTCACCCGGCTGGACCTGCCATTGCACAATCTGGGCCTGAAGCGGGGAAAACAGTGTTGTCATCAACCGATTTTGCAGCCACCCGCTGGACACAGACCGTCAAGCAGGCGACAGGCGCTGCGCGCCAGATGTCGCGTTGCGGCGCGCTTCACGAATTCGAGCAGTCTGGCTTGCACGCAGAAGCGGAAAACCCGCACAACAAGATTCGGCTCTTTGGCGCAAACTTAAGGTTCTGTCTTGAAGGAGATCGCCATGCTACGCCGCACACCCATTGAGCGCTATCGCAACATCGGCATCAGCGCCCACATCGACGCTGGTAAAACCACGACGACCGAGCGCATTCTGTTCTACACCGGGGTGAACTACAAACTGGGCGAAGTCCATGAAGGCACGGCGACCATGGACTGGATGGCGCAGGAGCAGGAGCGCGGCATCACCATCACTTCAGCGGCGACCACGGCGTTCTGGAAAGGCATGGCCGGCAATTACCCCGAGCACCGCATCAACATCATCGACACGCCGGGCCATGTGGACTTCACCATTGAGGTCGAGCGCTCGATGCGCGTGCTCGATGGCGCGGTGATGGTCTACGACGCAGTTGGCGGGGTGCAGCCGCAGTCCGAAACCGTCTGGCGCCAAGCCAACAAATACAAGGTGCCGCGTATCGCCTTCGTCAACAAGATGGACCGTATCGGCGCTGACTTCTTCCGCGTGCAACGGCAGATTGGCGAGCGCCTCAAGGGCGTGGCCGTACCGGTGCAGATTCCAGTCGGCAGCGAAGACCATTTCCAGGGTGTTGTCGACCTCGTGAAGATGAAAGCCATCATCTGGGACGACACTAGCCAAGGCCTGCATTTCGACTATGGCGAGATTCCCGCGAACCTGCTGGGAATGGCCCAAGAGTGGCGCGCCAAAATGGTCGAAGCGGCGGCCGAAGCCAACGACGAGCTCCTGGGCAAGTACCTTGCGGGCGAGCTGCTTAGCGAAGACGAAATCAGGCAGGGCCTGCGCCAGCGCACCGTCGCCAGCGAAATCGTGCCCATGCTGTGCGGCAGCGCCTTCAAGAACAAGGGGGTGCAGGCCATGCTCGACGCGGTAATCGACTACCTGCCTTCACCGATGGACGTGCCGGCGATCCTGGGCCATACGGAGGACGACAGCGATGCCGAGCGTCACCCGAGCGACGATGAACCGTTCTCGGCGCTGGCCTTCAAGATAATGACCGACCCGTATGTCGGGCAGCTGGTCTTTTTTCGCGTTTATTCGGGCGTCGTCAGGACTGGCGACACGGTTTACAACCCGGTCAAAGGCAAGCGCGAGCGACTGGGCCGCCTGCTGCAGATGCATGCCAACGTGCGCAACGAGATCAAGGAGGTGCGTGCCGGTGACATCGCGGCGGCGGTAGGACTGAAGGACGTGACCACCGGCGACACGCTTTGCGACGCCGAAAAAATCATCATCCTTGAAAAGATGGTGTTCCCCGAGCCGGTAATTTCGCAGGCGGTCGAACCCAAAACCCAGGCCGACCAGGAAAAGATGGGCATCGCACTGAATCGCCTGGCACAGGAAGACCCTTCATTTCGCGTGCACACCGACGAGGAGTCGGGCCAGACCATCATCTCGGGCATGGGCGAACTGCACCTCGAAATCCTGGTGGACCGCATGAAGCGTGAGTTCGGTGTGCAGGCCAACGTCGGCAAGCCACAGGTCGCCTACCGGGAAACCATCAGGCAGGCGGTCAAGGACGTCGAAGGCAAGTTCATCAAGCAGTCGGGCGGGCGCGGCCAATACGGCCACGCCGTGCTCACCCTGGAGCCTCAGGCGTCCGGCAAGGGCTATGAGTTCGTCGACGCGATCAAGGGCGGCGTGATTCCACGGGAATACATTCCGGCCGTCAACAAGGGCATTCAGGACACGCTCAAGGCCGGCGTGCTGGCGGGCTATCCGGTCGTCGACATCAAGGCCACGCTGGTGTTCGGCTCCTACCACGACGTCGATTCCAATGAAAACGCCTTCCGGATGGCTGGTGCACTCGCTTTCAAGGAAGGCATGCGGCGCGCCAGCCCGGTGCTGCTGGAGCCTCTGATGGCAGTCGAGGTGGAGACACCGGAGGATTTCACGGGTCATGTGATGGGCGACCTCGCCTCACGCCGTGGCATGGTGCAGGGCATGGAAGAAATCGCCGGCGGCGGCGGCAAGCTGGTGCGCGCCGAGGTGCCGCTGGCAGAAATGTTTGGCTACTCGACCACGCTGCGTTCACTGACCCAGGGCCGCGCAACCTACACCATGGAGTTCAAACGATATGCCGAAACGCCTGTGGATGTATCGGCGGCAATCAGCCGCGGCAAGGGCAGCTGAAAAGTCGCCCCGGCCCGCTAACCGGAGATAGCGGCAGGACTACCGTACTCACACGGCAAAGTCCGTCGCGCCCCGTCATCGCGCGTCAGATCGTCGCTTCGGCCGGCGCGTTGCTGACAACCCATGAATACAGCGCAACGAAAATCAGGGCATCAAAGACAGCACCGAAACAGATATACAGAACAGGCATGAAAAGCACCGAAAGGTGCTGCATGATGAAGGCGTGCGCCAACACCTGGTGGGGGATCAGGATCACGAAGAACAGCAAAATTAAGGCCGTATTGAAGAGCTTCATCACCACGCTTTGGTTCAGTATGTAATAACCCACCGCCAGCATAACGGGCATTGCCAGCATGCCGACATACCCCATGGTCATGAGTTCTTCGCTATGGCGTGCAATGCTGTAGGGAAAGGTCGAAGGCGACAACCAAAAATATAGCAGCGCGACGAATTGCACCACGCAGACAATACGTAGCGGATATTTAAGTGGCAACCGGGCATTATTCATGCGCGCCGAAAAAGCAAACGCAATCAGCGTCAGCAGCGTGGTGATCGTCAGGGCGATCGTGTCGGGCAATGGCGCGCCGTCTGACGCCTTGGACAGATTCAGGGCGTGTTGCCCCGAGTCGTTAAGCCGGCGCGAAAGGCCGATCGGCAAATCCAGGCCGCTGGACCAGAAAAGAATGCAGCTGCGCCAGAAGTCGAATAGCTGCGGCTTGGCCCAGAACAACAAACCGCAAAGCATCAGCGGCAGGATGACGGCTTGCGCCAATAGGGAGGGCGTCACCTTCAGCGGCGTGATGGCGCGATGTGGGCGTATCTTGACGAGACGACCGCGGGCGTCCTTGGCGGCGGAAAAGGCCGCATGAAAAACGCGATCGTGCTCGCGGGCTTGCTCAGACGCGGAGTTTGCAGTTGAGTTCATGGTGGGCAATCCAGTCAGAAATCGTGAAAGACGCCGACATTCAAGCCGCTCCGGCGATACAGCGGGTTGGTGTAGCGGTTGGCACTGACCAGCAGGCCGGTATGCGGGTTCAGCCAATGCCGCCAGACGACACTGGCCTCCCGGCTGTTGAAGTTCACGAGTTGCGTGTTGGCGGCAATGGCAAGATAGCCTTCGCCACCCCAACCGTAACGCGCGCTCACCAAGTCCTGCTTGTCGCGGCCGTAGGTGACCGCGACGAATTGCTGCTGGGTCTGAACGGAACCCGGATTGCTGCTGTTCAGGCGCACGCCGCCCTCCACAATCCAGGGCGCCTCGAAGTAATAAGCCCCGCCCAATGACACGCTCTTGTCGGTATGGCCATCAGGCGCGTTGTAATAGCCCAGGCCGACTGAAGCCACAAAATTTCGATTGGGTAGAAACTTACGATAGAGTGCCATGTCAATGCGATAACGCGGCAGGTAGAAGGCACCGTCACCCACCCCGAGTCCGGCCCATCCAAACCAGTCTTCGTTGAAGGTGTAGGTATCGCTCAAACCGACAAAAGCGCCATTTTTGTCAAACCTTCGGTTCAAAGACACCTCGCCCTGAAGAAGATGCCGGGGCAACCCGTAGCTGCCGCGCAACGTCAGCTCTCGCCAGTCGCCAAAGCCCGCGCTGAGGCTCTGGCCTCCCGCGGTAAGTTCAAGGCTGCGCTTTCCTTCATCGGCCACCGGCACCAGGGTTGCCGGAGTGTTGATCTCCTGCGGTTGGACATCGGATTGGGCTACCGGCTGGGCTTGCGCGGACCATGCGCTGATCATGAGGGCCAGCAGAGCAAGAGGCATATTTTTCAACATGAAACTCCATTGTTAAAATTTTCAGCTAAGGCAGATCGCGACCAGATTATGGCGGCAACCTGTACCCCCGATCATTTGCAGTTGGCGTCTTTGGCGGCTGGCGACAGGCCCCTGCTGAGCAGTATCTGGTAGGACGTCTCGTCCGTGATCGCCCAGCGCGAGGAGTGGCGCAGCGGCACCGATTCGCGCAGCCAGCAAGCAGCGCTGGCCTTGTCATTTTGGCGCAGCGCAAGCACGGCAAGCAGGCCCCACGGGTAGTCCGCTTTGCCTTGAACGAGCCACTCTGCACGATGCGCAGTCATCCAGTTGCGGTAATAAGTTTTTGGCTCCAGGGGCAGTAAAGTAAAGTCCACCAGCAAGGGGAATATTTGCGCAACATGGTCGGGGTAAAAGGCCGGGCTTTGCGCGCGCTGCTCAAGCTGGGTCGAGACCAAAAAGCGCTTGTTGACCGGGTCCCAGAACGTGTCATGAATGGCCCGCGCCAGCTGGTTGGCTTCGCCCAGCTGTTTGGGCTGCTTCAAATGGGCTTTGAGTGACCAAACCTCCAGGTTGTCCATGAACAATCCGTGCAGGACCACGGGAGAAACCACATAGATGCCGCGCGAAGGCTGAAACAAATGTTCGAGCGATGTTTTGCTGATTTGGTAGCTCTTCATCCAGACGGGATTTTTGTTCAGCCTGGCCGGCATGGTTTCCAGCAGTTTTATCCACATGGCCAGCAAGGAGTCATCGGCGTCGGCGGTTTTACATGGCCGCCACTTTTTTTCGGCACTGCGGCAAAACCGGTCAAACGTACCATCGGGCTTTTGATTGGGAGCCAGCCAGTCGGCGAACCTTTGCGCAGGAGCAAAAATATCCAGACCATTCTCGTGCGCCAGCAGCAGCGCCTGCAGGGCGAAGTACGGATCGGCCGAGTCACCGCCATGCAAGACCGTGATGGCACCGCCCTCGTCCATGTAACCGTCGAGTTCGAGCGCGGGCGCCGCGCTTGCGCAGACCGCATGAACCGACAGCGCCAGGGCGCCGGCTGAAAGGAAACGTCCAATCTTCATACCGGCTTGACCATGCCGATCTCGTGCGCCCAGATGGCGCCGTGTATGGTTACGCCGTCTTCGACAATGATGTTAAGGGCGCTGACCGTCGTTTGGGCGTCGGGCAGGCCTATCACGGCGCTGGCGCCTATCAAAATATCGCTCTCCGAAATCAACGGTCCCGCCACCCGTGCATCCTGAAACACATAGACACGCTTTTCGCAGGTGACTGCGCCTTGCACCCAGGCGTTGCGGCCAATGCTCGCACCTTTGCGCGCCTTGATGTCGCCGATCACCGTGGTTGCCGAGTCGATGGTCAGAAAGCCGGTCACGATCAGGGAGCCACGGTAAATCTTTGCGGCAGGCAGCGCGCAGTCGCCGCGCACCAAAAAAAGCGACGGTGTTTGCTGGATGGCACCGGGCAAGTCGGCATAGCTGGCTGGGGTTTGATCGGCTTGGGCGGGCGGCAACACGCGGCTTTTGCGTGAACCAAAGCGCAGGGTCGGCGCCTGCAGGCGCTCAAACCAGGCTTCGTTGCCCAGTTCGATGGCCGTGCCGGCCGAAATCCGCCGAAGGGCAATGCTGTTTGGCCCCAGGCGCAATATGCCGTCGGCATGGGCCCAGTCGTTGATCTCGCTGCGCGCGCCAAGCTCGACGTTGCCGGTTGCGTAAAGCGCCGAGAAGGCAGACCCGGCGCCCGCTCGGATGTCGCCCTCAACGTAGATCGGCCGGGAGTTGCGGATCGCCACGCTGGTGTCAATGCTGTCTGGGGAAATCAGCCGTTTGGCCGCCCTGCTCCAGTCCATGCTTTCAACGGGATGGCTCACAAAATCGAAGTCTTCGTAGCCGGTCGGCATCCCTACCCCGAGCTTTGCCGTGGCGTCCGCCTTCAGGCGCCAGGCAAAGTGATCGATGTCGCTGCTGTAATTGGGTGAAATGGGCAGCGCTGCAATATCGCTGGGATGGCGCCACTCCCGGTATGCCGGCACAAACGGCAGCGTCAGCAGCACCAGGCAAATCAGGGCAAACGCGGCGTAGGTGAGGTAGTTTGCAGACATCATTTGGATGCCTCCTTGCGGTAGCGGATGGTTTTATCCCAGACCATCTCGCGCTTGAGAAGGCTGTCAAGCATCAGGCTCCAGACGGCGCCGGCAATCGCGAACAGGCTGACCAAAAAGCCCAGCATGTTGAAGGGCAGCAATCTCAAACGCCGGCGGTTGCCGTCGATCAGGACCGCGATGACGATTTCAAAGAAGGCCGCAAAGTTGCCCAGCGTGCCGTAGACCATCAGGGCGAAAATCGGAATGAGTTTCGACAGCAACGAGCCGGCGTTGAGGAAATACAAGCCCAGGGCCAGGCACCAGCCGACGAGCATGAGGACCGGAATGAAAAAGACGAACAGCAGCAGCAAGCCATCAATGCGCTGCCCGAGAGTCAGGTAGGAGCTGGTCGCAAACTGCCACCAGTAGCGCGCCGTCACCTGGTTGTGGCCCTTGGCCCAGCGCGTCACCTGCTTGATCCGGACGCTCCATTCTTCGGGTACCTCTTCGTAGCACTCGGAGCGGTTGGTGTAGACGGTTTTCCAGCCATTGAACATGAGCCGAAAGGTGATGTCGGTATCTTCAGCCAGCGTGTCGTCGTGCCAGCCTCCGACGGCCTGGACTGCAGAAAGGCGTACCCCGCCCACGGTGCCACCGTACTGGGGCAGCAAATTCATGTTCATGCGCGCTTGCTGATCGACCTGGTAGCCCGCCGAGCGCTCTAGGTCCAGCATTCGGGTGAGCAAGTTGGCGCCGCTGTTGACGGGCACCACGCGGCCCATCACAGCCCCCACTTCGGGATCAAAAAAAGGCGCTACCAGCTGCTTGAGCAGGCCTCGCCCGGGAACGTAGTCGGCATCAAAAATAATGGCAATGTCGCCCTGGGCAAAGCTGAGTGCGTCTTTCAGGGCGGCCGATTTGCCGGCTTTGCCGGATACCCGGTGAAAGGGTGAAATACGCGTGGGAAAGCGGGCCACATAGCCGTCGATGATTTGTCCGGTCGCGTCTTTGGAACGATCGTTGACCGGAATGATCTTCAGCCGCTCGGCCGGGTAATCGGTATTGAGCAACGCTTCGATACAACCGGCAATGACTTTTTCTTCGTTATGCGCCGCAATGAACACCGTGATCATTGGCCAGCGCGCCAGCGCAATGTCAATGTAGGGGTGACGCTGCACGCCGGCCAGGCGGTTCATGGTGAACAAAAAGTGCCGAACGCCGTAAAGCATCATGATCACCACGATCAAAAACAGCAACGACGCCATCGCCGCCGCCACCGGGTAGTCCTTGAATGACGGCATCAGAACAGCGGAATTCCGCGGCTGCGCGAGAGCCGGCAGCAAACCAATCAGCCAGCTGGCAAGAAAGACGCCCATTGTTCGCACCCGGCCCAAAGCCAAAAAGCGAAGGATGCAATTTTTTTGCCCGGATTCCAGAGGGAAATATCGCATCTGTTTGACTCCCGTTCGAACCTGCCATGCAGCGAAAGTGGGGCCGGCGTCGGCCTCGCCCCATCGATCGGCAAACTCCCGAACCATACGCCAGCCTGTAGTCCCGCCGGCAAAAGCACGGCCTGCACCCTCTGCGTGCTGGCCACGTGTCATGCGTTAGCGGGCTGACGTTTAGAGCAGCACACTGAACTTGCAGCCAGGCGGCTACAAAGGCGCTGCCTCGAAAGCGGCATTCTGGCCGGTCGGGCGGACCAGCCAATCGCTCCCCTGATCAACGATGGTCATGGTTCCCGAAACAACGACGGGCCGCGAATACAGTGTTTTGGGATATGCCCACGCCATGGTCTTGAGGCTCAAGGGGTGACTGGCCGTGACGCGCATTCTTCCCGTGGTTGACAGGGCGCTGTTCCATGTCACGGTGGTTCGCTGGTTCATGAACGTGGCCAACTGGGGCATCGTGTACCACTTGAACATACCCGCCGTTTGTTTTTGTCTGGCATAAGTCATCAGTCCAGTGATCACATCGGGCCAATCAGCCGCCCCCGGGGGGTGCGCATAAATCATGCGATTGGTTTCGTTTTTTACCGCAAAGTCGATCAGGTCTGAATACCACTGACTGACGTCCGCCTGCGCAAACTGAAGGTCCTGAAATTCTTCAAAGGTCGCGGCAACGCCAAATGGCGTCAGCGGGATCGCCCACAGAGAAGGGTTGATCCGTTGGCCGGCCCGATAGGTACGCGTGGCTGCCGTCCCTGTGTGGCTGAGCGAGTAATACGAGTTAATACCGTTTTGCTCAAGCCAGTTGAGCGCCCACAGCGGGTTGTTTCCTTGAGGGGCTGAGTATCCCTTCGAAGGGTGACCGATGGCGGCTTGAACAGCGTTGCGGTTGAGCACCAGGTAGTTCTGGAACTCGGCCTGGTTGGTTTCGTTGGCGTTGTTGCCGTAGTAGTCATGAATCCATCCGCCGTGACTGCCCACGGAGTGTCCCTGTGCATCAAAGTCTCTGAGGAACTGTTGCGCTACCGGGTTGTTCGGCAAATCAAAGCCCAGCCCATCGCCAAAGTTGATGGTGTCGGGGCCCGCGGTTATATCGATGGAAAACGGTTTGTTGTTCCATATGCCCATGTCCTTGAGGACCTGCATAGGATCCTGGGCTCCCAGTGAATCGAGGTGCCAGTTGAAGACCAGGCCGCCTGTGCCGTTTGGCACGTTGGTCAGACGTGGCTGCTTGAGTTGCCCGCGTGCGAACAGGTGCAGAAAGCCGTGCAGTGGCATGGCGTCTTCCGACAGCTTGAGATAAGTCAACGGCAGGTTCACGAACAGCACATTGCCACTGCCGAAGGTACGGCTGCTGGCCACAAGACCATGCTGGGGTGAAGAGAAAAGCACCGCGCCCTGAGCCACGCCCTGCGTCACAAAGCTGGGGTATGTCAGTGCACCGTAATAGTAGCCAGAAATGCTGTGCACCGGATCACCTGCCGGGGCCGGGGCCAGTGCCGTCAGGGTTTTCAGCCCGGTGTTGCGAAAGACGATGGGCCTTGACATGCTGGCAGCATTGTCCCCGCGTCCTGAATTTACCAAGACGCCCTGTACCTCACCCTGTTGGACCCCGCTTTGCTTGCCACCATCCTCGCGATTGTTCCCGCGCTTTGAATTATCCAGAATGCCAGGCGACACATTGGGCACTTCCTCGCGCTCGATCACGTTGGGTTGTTTTACATGCATGCCCTCGCGCTTGAGGTTTTTCTGACTGCGGCTGGATTTTGTGTCATGTGAGTTAGCCGGCAGCTTGAAGTGAAGCGAGTGGTCATAGTTTTTCAGGCCACCCGGGTCGGCAGGGCTGGCTGGCAGAAATTCGGCGGTCGACTTGTTGGGCGACGCAGCCTTGGCGGGTTGGGCCACGCGTATGGCACTTGCCATGCCTGAAGGCGTATAACCCGCTACCACTTGGGCTCCAAAGGCGGTGTAAGGCATGGATTTTCCGGGCGGCACCAGGATCGCCCGCATAAGCGACACGCCGCCGATAACCGGGCCCAAACCTATCGTTCGATCACGCAGGGAGTCGTAAAGCACATAGTCCACACCGACCATAGTGCTGAAGCGCGACTTGGGAATGGCATAAAACCCCGTGTCCGTGAGCGCGCCCGCGTCATACACCAGCATGATGTTGCCGCCCTGCATCACGTAGTTTTGTATCGTGCTGACCATCGCGTCGCTCATGGAGACCTGCATCTGGTCAGGCACGATGATGCCGCTGTATTGCGTGCGTATGCCGGCCCCGGCCAAGAGGAAGTCCGCATTGCGCAAAATGCTCAATTGATAGCCCTGCTCCTGAGCCGCATCGGTCCAGGCGGTCACCTGGACATCCGTGATCGCCAGCCCATCGGGCAGTAGCAGTGCCATTTTGGACAAGCTCTGCGCATGGGATACGCCCATGAGCGAGATCAGAAACAAACCATAAAACCAGCGAAAAAAGCTCGAGCGGATACTTCTTGCGGTGTTAAACATGATGGCTCCTATAAATGAAAACTCGGGACTTGCACCAATACCAACCAACCCAAAGAATCAATTGCAATCCGGTTGCCTCGACACGCTCGCCCTGGCAAGCTGGATACATTGCGGACCAACAGCGTCAGACGGCTGGCAATCCGTCGTCGGCAAGTCAAAATCCTGCAGTTCGGCCCATTGGGAGGATGGACCGGCGTCCTCGCTTTCCAGGGGAACGTTGAGATCGACCACAAATACGATTTCGCCGCCGAATCGGCCCACCCCCAGCGTTTTCATGAGGGACTGCTCCTTCTCGGGCGACTCCAGTCGCAAAAAGCAGATCGCCTGCTTCATGCCCTCATGGATGGCGGTGAGCACGTCAAGCCGGGCCACTCGCCCGAACCTTTCGCACAGCCGATGCAGGGCCGGCTTGAGGGTGGCAACGTCCGGGCAATGCTTGAGTTCATCGAGTGCATTCATGATGGTTTTCCCCGAAAGTTTGTCGCTGTTTTCCGGATATATAAATTTACTGTAAACGGTAATTTGAAAAACGTCACATGCCCGATACAACCGGAAATACCGGACAGAAAATTTTCCGAAATACCTAGCTACCGGGGCGAAAAAATGAGGTCTTTCACTCTGGCGGCAAACAAAATAATCCGGGCTCCACCGGCAAAATTCGCGTCAAAAAAGTGAGCAAAGCAACACATCACGTCACATTTGTTGCACTAGCGTCGTACGGCATGCGGCTCAACATCGTGGCTTTCAACCGTTGGCAACAGGTCGGTGCAATTTGCCTCAAGCATTTGCGCCATCAGCCATGTAGACTCGGCAAACAAAACCGCGATTCTGTTACTGGATCAAGGGTTTTATTTCTGCCCGTTGCGATTACAAACTTGATGCAGGGACGTCTCGATGACCCAAAAAGTTCTTCTTGTTTTCGGCACTCGTCCCGAAGCCATCAAGATGGCGCCCCTGGTCAAGACGCTGCAGGCAAATGCCGCGTTTGAGGTCAAGGTATGCGTGACCGCCCAGCACCGGCAAATGCTGGACCAGGTGCTTCATCTTTTCGATATCCAGCCCGACTTTGACCTGAACCTGATGAAGCCCGGACAGGACCTTTCAGACATCACCACCGGGGTCCTGTCGGGGCTGCAATCCGTGTTGACCCAATGGCGCCCCGACGCCGTGCTGGTGCATGGCGACACTTCCACCACCTTTGCGGCGTCATTGGCCGCGTTTTACCAACGCATTCCGGTCGGCCATGTTGAAGCAGGCCTGCGCACCGGCAACCTTTACGCCCCCTGGCCCGAGGAAGCCAACCGCAAACTCACCAGCGTGCTGGCGCAATGGCACTTTGCCCCCACCGAAACCTCGCGCGGCAACCTGTTGGCTGAAGGGGTCGCCGACGGCTCGATCCATGTCACTGGCAACACCGTGATCGATGCGCTGTTGCAGGTGCGCGAAAAAATCGTCAACGGCGCCCCACTGCGGCAACAGCTTGATCAGGATTTCGGCTTTCTTGACCCCGCAAAGCGGCTGGTTCTGGTGACCGGCCATCGCCGCGAAAATTTTGGCGACGGCTTCGAGCGCATTTGCCAGGCCCTGGCCCACATCGCCAAAAACCACGCCGACGTTCAGGTGGTCTACCCGGTGCACCTCAACCCCCAGGTTCAGGAGCCGGTGAAGCGCTTGCTGGGCGGTATTGAAAACGTCCACCTGATAGCGCCGCTGGACTACCTGCCGTTTGTGTACCTGATGGACAAAAGCACCCTGATTCTGACCGATTCCGGTGGCGTTCAGGAAGAAGCGCCCTCCATGGGAAAACCTGTTCTGGTGATGCGGGACACCACCGAGCGCCCCGAAGCGGTTGCAGCCGGTACCGTCAGACTGGTCGGCACCGATGCGAAAAAAATCGCCAGCCACGCCAGCACCCTGCTCACCGACGAACGGGCCTATCAAGCCATGGCCTTTGCCCATAACCCCTACGGCGACGGGCTGGCCTGCCAGCGCATTGCACAGGCATTGATCGCCGGGCAATCGGCGGTTGCGTTTGCGTCGGCGCCCGAGCCGGCGACGGCCAAGAAAACTGCCTTGGGTCAATCCGGAAAAGCCTGAGCACCTGCCGCAGCCCCCCCCAGTGAAGTCCTTACCTTTCGTACCCCTCCCACCCGTCGCTGTCGCTGTGTTGGCGGTCGGGCCGGTTACCTCGCCCGCCTTTGACGTGCCAGCAGACATGGCACCGCGAACGAGCCGCAAGCTGCTGGACATGGCCGAGCGCACCGCCCACATCGGCAGCTGGACCATCGAGCTGCCGGGCGACCGGCTGGCGCACTCGCGCGAATGCGCGGCAATTCTTGGCGTGGCGCCGGGCCAGTCCCTCACGTTCAGCGAGATGGTGGCCCGTTACACGCCGGAGTGGCGCGAAAACATTGAGGCACTGTTTCGCAAATGCGGGCGGGACGGCAGCCCGTTCGACGAGGAGATGCAGATCGTGGCGGCGGCCCAGGGCAGCAGGTGGGTGCGGACCGTGGGCGAAGCCGAACACGATGACAAGGGCCAGATCGTCCGCCTGCAGGGGGTCCTGAAGGATATCTCTGCGCGCAAGCAGGCCCAGCGCGAAACCCTTCGTCTGGCGATGCGCCTGACCACCACGCTGGCGAGCATCACGGAAGCCTTCGTGACGCTCGATCACGCGTGCTGCTTCACCTACCTCAACCGGGAAAGCGAACGGTTGCTGCAGCGCACGACCGGCGATCTGCTGGGCAAGCAAGCTTGGCATGAATTTGGCGGCGCCGTCGGACAGCGCCTGGAGCAGCAGCTCGAAAAGTCGCTCGCCACCAATCGCCGCGTGGAATTCGACGACTTCTATCCCGCCCTGGGCAAATGGCTGGAAGTGCGTGCCTACCCTTTTACCGAAGGCCTGGCGGTGTACTTCCGCGATGTGACCGACCGGCGCAAATCGCAGGAACAGCTGATGCTGCTGGAAACCAGCATTTCGCGGCTTAACGACATCGTACTTATCGCCGAGGCTTTACCTTCCCGCCACCCCGAGCCGCGCGTCGTGTTCGTCAACGATGCATTCGTGCGGCATACCGGCTACAACCGCGACGACGTGCTCGGGCAAACGCCGGGCATGCTGCTTGGGCCCGATCCCCAGCTGGGCCAATTACTCCGCGGCAAGGGGGCACTTCAAGAAAACAGGCATGGCCGCAGCGAGCTGAAAATCTACACGAAAAGTGGCAGCTGGTTCTGGGTGGAGCTGGAGATTGTCTCGGTGCTCGCGCCGGCGGGTCAGCTGACGCACTGGGTGGCCGTGGGTCGTGACATCACCCAGCGCAAGGCCGCAGAGGCCGAGATTCATCACCTGGCCTTTTACGATCCGCTGACCCAGCTGCCCAACCGGCAACTGCTGATGGACCGGCTGCAGCGCGTGCTGGCCCAGAATACCCAGACGAAGCGCCAGGGCGCGCTGATGTTCATTGACGTGGACAACTTCAAGGTCCTCAACGATACCCTGGGCCACCACAAGGGCGACCTGCTGCTTCAGAAAGTCGCGACGCGGCTACTTGACTGCGTGCGCAAAACCGACACCGTGGCACGCCTGGGCGGTGACGAGTTCGTCATCATGCTGGAGAACCTGGCCGATGACCCGGAAGCCGCCACGTCGCGGGCCAGGATCGTGGCCGAAAAGGTATTGAACTGCCTGCGCGAACCTTTCAATCTGGACGGCCACCGGCACTACGCGTCGGCCAGCCTGGGCGTGACGTCGCTCACCGGCCAGCACGACCGTGTGAGCGAATTGCTCAAGCAGGCCGACCTGGCGATGTACCAGGCCAAGACCCTGGGTCGCAATACCGTCTGCTTTTTCGACCCCAACCTGCAAGCCACGGTCAGCGCCAAGGCCGCCGTCAGTTCCGACTTGCGCGTCGGCCTGCGGGAGAACCAGTTTGTCGTGTACTACCAGCCCCAGGTGGATCGCCATGGTTGCGTCACCGGCGTCGAGGCCCTGCTGCGCTGGCAGCACCCCGAAAGGGGCCTGGTCGAGCCGGCGGACTTCATCCCGACGGCGGAGGATACCGGCCTGATCCTGCCCCTGGGCCAGTGGGCACTGGAGACCGCGTGCCAGCAGCTCGCGGCCTGGGCAATGCGGCCGGAGACGGTGGGCCTGAGCATCGCGGTGAACGTCAGCGTGCGCCAGTTCCGGCACCCGGATTTCGTCGACACGGTGATCGCGACGATACAGCGCACCGGCATACGGGCTCACCGCCTGAAGCTTGAACTCACCGAGAGCCTGCTGGCCGACCACATGGAAATCACCATCGCCAAGATGGGCACGCTCAAGGCGCTGGGCGTCACGCTGTCGCTCGATGACTTTGGCGTGGGCTACTCATCGCTGTCAGCGCTCAAGCGCCTGCCGCTGGACCAGCTCAAGATCGACAAAATTTTTGTCGCCGACCTGTTGACCGACCCGAATGACGCCGCCATTTCGCGCGCCATCATCACGCTGGCCCAGAGCCTGAGCCTGCAGGTGGTGGCCGAAGGTGTGGAAACGCAGGCGCAGCGCGACTTTCTGCTGGAGCAGGGCTGTGAGTATTTTCAGGGCTACCTGTTCTCCAGGCCCCTGCCGCTCGAACAGCTGGAGCGTTACCTGCTGACTCAAGCCTGCCGGCCGGCCGACCCGGCAGCCTAGGCGCCCGCCAGCAACGCCACATTGCCGCCCGCCGCCGTGGTGTTCACCGTCACCGTCTGCTCGCTGCAGAAGCGGTACAGGTAGTGCGGCCCGCCGGCTTTCGGGCCGGTGCCCGACAGGCCTTCGCCGCCGAAAGGCTGCACGCCCACCACGGCGCCAATCATGTTGCGGTTGACATAGATGTTGCCGACGCGCGCCGCCCGGGCCAGCGCCCTGGCGCGCGAATCGATGCGGGTCTGCAGGCCCAGAGTGAGGCCGTAACCGAGGGCGTTGATCTGTTCAATCACCGCTTCGGGCGTTTTCAGCGCGCCGCTGCCCCAACGCACGATCTGCAGCACGGGGCCGAAAATCTCGTCGCTGACGTCGGCCAGGCGGGCTACTTCAAAAGCGGCGGGGAAAATCGTATTTGCTATTGAATCAATAGCTGCTTGTGCCGGCAACACCTGGACATGGAGCACTTTTGATGTTGAATTGAGGCGCTGTAGATGGCGCTGGATGTTGTCAAACGCCTCGCGGTCAATCACCGGCCCCACATCGGTCGCCAGCTCGGCCGGGTTGCCGACCACCAGTTCCTGCGCTGCGCCCTGGATCATTTCGATCACGGCATCGGCAATACCTTCATGCACGCAAAGCAGACGCAGCGCCGAACAGCGCTGGCCGGCCGAGCGGAATGCGCTTTGCACCACTGCATCGACGACCTGTTCGGGCAGCGCCGTGCTGTCGACCAGCATCGCGTTGATGCCGCCGGTCTCGGCGATCAGCGGGGTAATGGGACCGTCCTTGGCGGCCAGCGCCCGGTTGATCACCCTGGCGACCTGGGTCGAGCCGGTGAAGACGACGCCCGCCACGCCGGGACTTGCTACCAGCGCCGCGCCCACCGTTTCGCCAGGGCCGTGCAGCAACTGCAAAGCGCCTTCGGGAACGCCGGCCTGGTGCAACAGTTTCACCGCTTCCCAGGCAACGCCTGGCGTCTGTTCGGCGGGCTTGGCCAGCACGGCATTGCCGGTGGCCAGCGCAGCCGCGACCTGGCCGGTAAAAATCGCCAGCGGGAAATTCCACGGGCTGATGCAGACCCAGACGCCGCGAGCGACCAGCCGCAACTCGTTGGTTTCGCCGGTCGGCCCCGGCAGCGCCACTGGCTGCATGATTCTTTCGGCTTCATCGGCGTAGTAGCGCAGGAAGTCCACCGCCTCGCGCACCTCGGATACCGCATCGCCCCAGGTTTTGAAGGCTTCCTTTACCAGCAGCGCGCAGAACCTCGGCATTTGCTGCTGCAGCGCATCGCCAGCGCGGCGCAGAATGGCGGCGCGCTCGGAAACCTCCACTTTGCTCCATTTTTGATAGCTACTAATGCCGATACTTACTGGACCTGCGGCCAATGTGGCGTCAAATTCTGGCACAACGGGCAGCTGGGTGGTGTCGAGTGCCGCCAGTAGTGGCGCGCGCATGCTCTGGACCGTCAGATCCAGCCCCAGGCTGTTCGCGCGTCCGGGGCCATACAACACCGGCGGCAGCGGCAGGGAAGCCTCGGGCTCAAGCCGTAGCGGCGAGGTCAGCAACTCATCCATGCCCACGGACTCGTCGGCAAGCTGGTGCACAAAGGAGGAGTTGGCGCCGTTCTCCAGCAGACGGCGCACCAGGTAGGCCAGCAGGTCGCGGTGCGCTCCGACGGGCGCGTAGACGCGGCAGCTGATCAACGGGTTTTTCAGCACCTCGCGAAAAATGCCGTCGCCCATGCCGTGCAGCTTTTGCAACTCAAACTGAGGTGTGACCCCCACGCTGGTCGCTGCGCGTACTGCGCTGCCCCCCGCCGCCGCATTCGCAGCCATCTGCAGGATGGCGGCGATGGTGGCGGCGTTATGGCCGGCAAACTGCGGATAGATTGCATCGGGCGCGGCCAGCAAGGCCTGGGCACACGCCAGATAAGACACGTCGGTGTGGTGTTTGTGCGTGAACACCGGGTAATGCGGCAGGCCCAGCTCCTGCGCGCGTTTGATCTCCGAATCCCAGTACGCGCCCTTGACCAGACGGCACATCAGGCGCAGCCGGTGTTTGCGGGCAATGCCGATGACATGTTCGATCAGCTCAAGCGAGCGGCTTTGATAGGCCTGCATCGCCAGGCCAAACCCCTGCCACTGCGGCTGCTGCTGCGCCACCCGGGCGGCCAGCGCCTCAAATACGTCGAGCGACAATTCCAGCCGATCCACTTCCTCGGCGTCAATCGTCAGGTTGATATTGGCGCGGGCGGCCAGCTCGCACAGGTCCCAGACGCGCGGCACCAGCTCGGCCATCACGCGGGCGTGTTGCGCGTCCTCATAGCGCGGATGGAGCGCGCTGAGTTTGATAGAAATACCGTCATTTTGCTCGCATGTCGAATGAGTATCGGCACCAACAGCTATTGATTTAATAGCATTCACGTAGTTTTCGAGATACCGCTGCGCATCCGCCCCGGTGCGTGCGCCTTCGCCCAGCATGTCGTAGCTGTAGCGCAAATTGCTGATTTTGCGGCGCGCAGCGTCGGCTTCCTTCATGGCCTCGGCTATCGTCTGGCCGAGCACGAACTGGCGGCCCAGCAGCTGCACCGCGCGCAGCGTGGCTGCCACCACCGAACGAGCGCCCAGCCGGCTCATGAGGCCGGGCTGGCCATCCTCCGGCAGAAACTTCTTGGACAGGGCAATCGCCGAGGCCGACAACCGGACCATCACGCCATCGCTGGCGCTGTCAAAGTCAGCGCGGCCGAGCTGGTCAGCGGTCAGCGCAATCGCGGTTTCGGTGTCGGGCACGCGCAGCAGCGCTTCGGCCAGCCGCATCAGCGCCAGCCCTTCGGCGCTGGAAATCGGGTACTCCCGGAGCAGGCTCTCCATGGCCCAGAAAGGCGGCGGATTCTTGCGCACCTCCTGCACCCAGGGCTGGGCTGACTGGGCCGCAGCAGCCCAGTCAAGCGCCCCTGACAGCCGCTGCAGCTGGCTTGCCACCACCGTGGCCTCGGTGCGGTAAGGAAAAGGCAGGCGGGGGGTTTCTGACATCTAGCGCTCCATCCAGGTTTTTTTCAGCAATTCGGGCAAACCGCCCTAATCAAACTCAATACAGCGATGTTCCAGCGAAGGCCGCCGAGTTTTCCGCTAAATTCGGGTTCTTTACCAAATAATTCACTACTCATGTTCGAGACCTCACCAGATATTGACCGTATCGACCTGAAAATCCTGAATGCGCTGCAGCGCGACGGCCGCATTTCCAACCTCAAGCTGGCTGAAGGCGTGGCGCTGTCACCCACGGCCGTGCTGGCGCGCGTGCAGCGGCTCACCCGCGACGGCTACATCCTGGGCTATGAGGCGCGGCTGGACCCGCTCAGGCTGGGCGCCGGGATGATGGTGTTTGTCGAGGTGCTGCTGGACCGCACCACGCCCAATGTGTTTGAAGCCTTCAAGGCCTCCGTGCAGGTGTATCCCCAAATCATGGAATGCCATATGGTGGCCGGTGGTTTCGACTACCTGCTCAAAACCCGCATGGCCGACATGGCCGCTTACCGGTCATTTGCCGGCACCGTGCTGTGGCAACTGCCCGGCGTGCGCGAAACCCGCACCTACGCAGTGATGGAGGAAGTCAAGAACACCACCCGGCTGGCGCTGGGCGTTTAGCTGACCGATACATCCGGGCGGTTCGCATTTACCCCACGCCGCAGTGAGCAAGCGTGGGGGATCTATTTTCCGGCCGGGGCCGCGGATCTGGCTTTGCCAGTCCGCTGGCGCAGCGACCCCCTCGGGGGGCAGCACAGTACGCCAAGCGACAAGCGTAGGCTTTCTATTTTCGAGCAGGGGCCGCGGATCTGGCTTTGCCAGTCCGCTGGCGCAGCGGCCCCCTCGGGGGGCAGCGCAGTACGCGAAGCGACAAGCGTGGGGGCTCTTTACCTCCCGCCAAAAATGGCCGTCCCCACCCGCACCATGGTGCTGCCGGCATGAATCGCCGCCTCCAGATCAGCCGTCATGCCCATGGAAAGCGTGTCCATCGGCAACGCCAGCACGCCAGCCGCATTGATCTGGTCAAAAATGGCCTTGGTCCTTGCATGGAGGGCGCAAGCAGCTGCAAAATCAATAGCAGGCTCGGGAATCGCCATCAAGCCGCGCAGTACCAGTCGCGGCAGCCGGGCGACCTCTTGCGCCAATCCCGGGACATCGGCAGGCGCCACCCCGGATTTGTTGGCGCCGCCGTCCACATTGACCTGCAGACAGATTTGCAGCGATGGCAAGGCTGGCGGCCGCTGCTCGCTCAGGCGCTGGGCAATCTTCAAACGATCGACCGACTGGACCCAGTCAAAGTGCTCCGCCAACAGCCGGGTCTTGTTGCCTTGCACCGGACCGATGCAGTGCCATTGCAGCGCTTCACGTTGGCCGCCCGGCTGGGCTTGCTGCCAGCCGTTCAATGCCTCAATCTTCGCGACACCCTCGACAATGTAGTTTTCCCCGAACGCGCGCTGCCCGGCCAGCACCGCCTGCGTCACGTCATCGGCGCCAAAGGTTTTCGAAACGGCCAGCAACCGGACACTGGCCGGGTCGCGCCCTGCAGCAATACATGCCGCGTGAATTCGGTCAAGAACAAGCTGGAGACTGCGTGCAATCGTGGTCATAATGCAAATGTAAACTCAGATACAAACTCCAAGGATTCCCAGGGATGGACATTACGCAGCTGCTGGCCTTTAGCGTCAAGAACAAGGCGTCCGACTTGCACTTATCGGCTGGGTTGCCTCCCATGATCCGGGTTCACGGCGACGTGCGCCGCATCAATATTGATCCGCTGGACCACAAACAGGTGCATGCCATGGTGTATGACATCATGAATGACACCCAGCGCAAGCAATACGAAGAGTTTCTCGAGGTTGATTTCTCCTTCGAAATTGACGGTCTGGCGCGCTTTCGTGTCAATGCCTTCAACCAGAACCGTGGCGCTGGCGCCGTGCTGCGAACCATTCCCTCCAAGATTTTGACGCTGGAGCAACTCGGCGCGCCAAAGATTTTTGGCGACTTGGCGCTCAAGCCGCGTGGCATGGTGCTGGTGACGGGACCTACCGGCTCGGGCAAATCCACCACGCTGGCGGCCATGGTCAATTACCTGAATGAAACCGAGTACGGCCATATCCTGACGGTCGAAGACCCCATCGAATTTGTCCACGAATCCAAAAAATGCCTGATCAACCAGCGCGAGGTCGGTCCCCACACGCTGAGCTTCAGCGCGGCGCTGAGGTCGGCCTTGCGCGAAGATCCCGACGCCATCCTGGTCGGCGAAATGCGCGATCTGGAAACCATTCGACTGGCCATGACGGCAGCCGAAACCGGCCACCTGGTGTTTGGCACGCTACATACCTCCAGCGCCGCCAAGACGATTGACCGCGTGATTGACGTTTTTCCGGCAGCAGAAAAGGAGATGATCCGGTCCATGCTATCGGAATCGCTGCAGGCGGTGATTTCGCAAACGCTGTGCAAGACCAAGGACGGTCAGGGCCGCGTCGCAGCACACGAAATCATGCTGGGCACCAGCGCCATCCGCAACCTGATCCGTGAAGCCAAGGTGGCGCAGATGTACTCGTCGATCCAGACCGGCAACAGCGTGGGCATGCAGACGCTGGACCAGAATCTGACCGAACTGGTCAAACGCAACGTGATTTCTGCGGCGGAAGCTCGCAGCAAGGCCAAAATTCCCGAAAACTTTCCGGGCTGAACGACCTGACACCAGGAGAAAATCAATGAAGGGCTTACTCGGACTTCTCAAGCAATCCAGGCGAACCAAAGAGGTTGACGACAGCGACTCGCTGCTGTTTTCGACCGCTTTTGCCGACCTGGGCGTCGATTCGGCCATGTTGATTCCGTGGGAGGCCCGCGCCAACGAAATCGGCTCCAAGCGCCTGTCCGCCAGCCGCGGCAGCAAGCTGCTGCAGGCCCTGTGGGCCAAAGACAAATACATGGCAAAGCTGTCCTCTAACTTCGTTTCCCGGCTGGAACAGTTTTTTGATTTCGCCTCTGTCACGGCCGGCCGGGACATCATCCGCCAGGATGAATACGGCGACTTCATGATCGTGCTGCTGACCGGCACCATTGCTGTGGACCGCGCCCAACCCTGGGGCGAGCGCCTTCGCCTTACGGAAGCGCGCCCAGGCGAATTGCTGGGGGAAATGTCGCTGCTGGACAGCGGCATGCGCTTTTCAGTCTGCACCTCGCTCACCGATTGCGAAATTGCCGTGCTGAGCGCCCAGGCGCTCGACGAGATGATGGTCGCTGACCCGGCACTGGCCGCCAGCCTGATTGCCCTGCTGGCACGCAAGCTATCGCGGCGCCTCAGGGTGGTCAGCGCCCGGCTGAGCGACAAGAAAATTTGACGTGTTCCCACCAATGCTCCCGCTGAATTTCTAGAGGACCCTTCATGGAACGCGATCAGGCCAGTAAATTCATCAACGATCTCCTGAGGCTCATGGTCAGCCGCGGCGGCAGCGACCTGTTCATCACCGGAGACTTCCCCCCCGCCATCAAGGTGGACGGCAGGGTGACCAAGGTATCGTCGCAGCCGCTGAATGCCGGCCATACGCTGGCACTGGCGCGTGCCCTCATGAACGACAAGCAGTCAGCCGAATTTGAGCGCACCAAGGAGTGCAACTTCGCCATCTCGCCGCCCGGCGTAGGCCGGTTTCGGGTCAACGCTTTCCTGCAGCAGGGCAAGGTCGGCATGGTGATGCGCGTCATTCCGGCCACCCTGCCCACGATTGACGCCCTGGCGCTGCCGCAGATCCTCAAGGACGTGGCCATGACCAAGCGCGGGTTGACCATTTTGGTAGGCGCCACCGGCTCGGGCAAGTCGACCACCGTGGCCGCCATGATTGACTGGCGCAACGAGCAATCGTTTGGCCACATCATCACGATTGAAGATCCGGTGGAATTTGTCCACATGCACAAAAACTGCGTGGTGACGCAGCGCGAGGTCGGGCTGGACACGGACAGCTGGGAGTCCGCACTGAAAAACTCGCTGCGCCAGGCGCCCGATGTGATTTTGATGGGCGAGATCCGCGACCGCGAAACCATGGAGCATGCCCTGACTTTTGCCGAGACCGGCCATTTGTGCATTGCCACGCTGCACGCCAACAGCGCCAATCAGGCGATGGACCGGATCATCAACTTTTTCCCGGAAGAACGCCGGGACCAGTTGTTGATGGATTTGTCGCTCAACCTCAAAGCCGTGGTTTCCCAGCGGCTGGTCCCCAAGCAGGACAGCAAGGGGCGTTATGCAGCGGTCGAAATCATGCTCAATTCACCGCTGATTTCCGACCTGATCTTCAAGGGCGAGGTGACCGAAATCAAGGAGATCATGAAGAAAAGCCGCAATATGGGCATGCAGACCTTTGACCAGGCGCTGTTTGATGCCTTCGAAGGCAACCATATCAGCTACGAAGACGCCCTGCGCAACGCCGACTCGGTGAACGACCTGCGCCTGCAGATCAAGCTCAATTCCCAGCGCGCCAAGTCATCCGACCTGGCAGCGGGTACCGAAAATTTCGCCATCGTTTAAACACACGCGGCAGCACCAGAGCGGCCAGCGCCTTTCCTGAACGCCTCATTCACCTCGACCCTTCGCGAGTTCTATCCGATGACCAGCACCCACCCCAAAACCTACGAATCATCCACCCCGCGCAAAGTTGCCTTTCTCGGGCTGGGCGTGATGGGTTACTCGATGGCGGGCCATCTCGCGCTGGCCGGCCATCGGGTCACGGTCTACAACCGCAGCGCCGCAAAAGCCCACGCATGGTGCGGCGAATTCAAGGGCACGTCGGCCACCACCCCGCGCGAAGCCGCCGCCGGTGCCGATATTGTGTTTTGCTGCGTCGGCAATGACGATGACCTGCGTGCGGTGGCATTGGGCACGGAAGGCGCTTTTGCAGGCATGAAGCCGGCTGCCGTGTTTGCAGACCACACCACGGCATCGGCCAATGTGGCCCGCGAACTGCACGCCGCAGCCCGGCCACTTGGCCTGCAATTCATCGACGCCCCCGTCTCTGGCGGCCAGGCAGGTGCCCAGAACGGCGCGCTCACCGTGATGTGCGGTGGCGACGCGGCGGCGTTCGACATCGTCAAGCCGGCCGGCATGGCTTTTTCAAAGGCTTTCACCCTGATGGGCGAGGTAGGTGCCGGCCAGCTCACCAAAATGGTCAACCAGATCTGTATTGCCGGCCTGGTACAGGGCTTGAGCGAAGCCGTGGCCTTTGGCCAGAAAGCCGGGCTGGATGTGAATCAGGTGCTCGACGTGATCGGCAAGGGCGCAGCGCAAAGCTGGCAGCTCGACAATCGCGGCAAGACCATGGTGGCCGACCAGTTCGATTTCGGTTTTGCGGTTGACTGGATGCGCAAGGATCTGGGACTGGTGCTGGACGAAGCCAAACGAAATGGAGCCCGACTGCCCGTGACGGCCCTGGTAGACCAGTTTTATGCCGACGTGCAAGCCATGGGTGGCCAGCGCTGGGATACTTCCAGCCTCATCAGGCGCCTGAAATAAGCCTGGGGAATATCTTCAGGCCAGCCGCCCGTGAACGTGGCGGCAAGGGCTCACAACCTGACGGATGATGAAGACTGAATGCGCATCAGCTCATCCTGGCTGATGATTTCAAAAATGCGTATGACTTTTTGCACGCCGGGCGTGGCGCGAACCACTTCGGTCGCCCGGTCTGCCTCGCGCATCGTCACCCGCCCCATCAGGTAGGTCGTGCCCCGCTCGGTCACGACCTTGAAGGCGTTCGATTGCAGATCCTTGGCGTCGAGCAGCATGGCCTTGATGCGTCCCGTGAGCAGCGTATCCGAAGAGCGCTCAACCAGCGACGGGCTGTTCAGAACGGCCAGCTCATTGACGACGCTCGTGACATTTTCCACCCGCGACACCACTTGCTCAACCAGCTTCCTGTCCTGCAGATTGGGCACCTCACCGGTCAGCAGCACCTGACGGTTGTAACTGGTGACGCTGACGCGCACGCGCGTGCCAAGCTCGGAACGGATCCGGTTGGCAGCCCGTAGCTCGATGGCCTCATCGTCAAGCTGGGCACCCGAGGTGCGCCGGTCGATGACCACCAGCGACCCGCCTGCCACCGCGCCGCCCACCATGAGCGGTACACAAGCCGCCAGGGCGCCACAAAGCAGCGTCGCCGCGCATGCCGACAGGGCCAGACGTTTCATCACAATTGCTTTCATACCGAAGACTCCTGATCACCAAGTAACTGGGTATCCACGCCGTCACAAATGCAGTGAATGACGAGAGAATGCACTTCCTGAATACGGGCAGTTCGCTCATGCGGCACACAGACATGGACATCGGTTTCGCGCAGGGCCTGGCTGATCTTGCCGCCGCCCCGGCCAGTCAGCGCCACCACGGTCATTTCGCGCTCGTGCGCCGCTTCGATAGCGGCCAGCACATTGGCCGAGTTGCCGCTGGTGCTCAGGGCGAGCAATACATCGCCGGCAACGCCGAGGGCGCGGACCTGCTTGGAAAAAATCACGCTGAAATCGTAATCGTTGGCAATCGCGGTAATGATGGAGCTGTCGGTCGTCAGGGCAATTGCGCCTAGTTCTGGCCGTTCCCGTTCGTAGCGGCCGACAAATTCTGCAGCGAAGTGCTGCGCATCAGCGGCCGAGCCGCCATTGCCGCAAGCCAGTACCTTGCCGCCACTGGTGACGCTGGCCAAAATGGCCTGCACCGCCGCAGCGACAGGTTTGGAAAGGATTTGCGCCGCCTGGTATTTGAGATCGGCGCTGTCGATAAATTGCTGTTCGATTCGTTGTTCAAGCATGCTCGAATGATACCGGGTCACTGTGCCGCCCCGTGCCTTCGGGAGGCTTGAGCCTTGACAGCGCAAGGTATGGTTACAAATTCGCCGCCATTTTCGCGCCGGCATCATGGCGGCACCCGGCTGTCATGAAGCGTCGAAGGCTGCGATCAGCCATTCAATGTGCGCTTCGGGCCTGCCGTGAGCTGCCGCACCATGCAGCGCGCCCTGCACCAGCACCACATCAAAACGGCAAGGCGGCGGGCTGGCAAACCGCAGCAGATAGTGACGCGCGGCAAAAATAATGCGCCGCTGCTTGACGCTGCCGATGCTGGCCGCAGCGCCACCATGCGAACTGCCCGAGCGCTGGCGCACCTCGACAAACACCAGCGTGCCATCGGCGGCGCGCATCACCAGATCAATTTCGCCACCACCTCGCCCCGGCGTCCGATAATTGGCCTCCACCAATTTCATTCCGCCACGAATCAGCCAGGCGAGCGCGGCCGACTCGGCCGCATCACCGCGCGACTTGGTGGTAATCTCTTTTGGCAAGGCCGGAGCAATCTTTTCCAAGCTCTCGGGCGCTGCCTTGATCCCCTGTTTTCTGGAAAACCACATTGAACGCTTCTTTCGAATTGGCACTGGACGCCGCCCGCGCCGCAGCGGGTATGCAGCATTATCCTGAAGCCGCGCTGTATGTCGTGGCCACCCCGATTGGCAACCTCGCTGACATCAGCCTGCGCGCCCTGTACGTCCTGCAGCTTGTTAACGCCATCGCCTGCGAAGACAAGCGCCACACCCAACCCCTGCTGCGCCAGTACGGCATTGACAAACCGCTGCTGGCCGTGCACCAGCACAACGAAGCCGAAGCCGCCGGCCTCGTCGTGCAGCGCCTGCAGCGCGGCGAGCGCGTGGCTTATGTCAGCGACGCCGGAACACCCGCCGTGAGCGACCCCGGCGCGCGCCTGGTGGCCGCTGTCCGCGGCGCCGGATTCAAGGTCATGCCTCTGCCCGGTGCCAGCAGCGTTACCACCGTGCTCAGCGCCGCTGGCGTCACTAGGGCCGAAGGCAGCGCCGAGAGTGGCACCAGTTTTGTCTTTGCCGGATTTTTGCCCAGCAAGGCGGGCGAGCGCGACCAGGCGATTGCCCTGCTGCAGGCCGACACGCGCGCAACGGTGATTCTGGAAGCGCCGCACCGCATCGAAGCGCTGGCCCGCGCGCTTGGCTTGCTGCAAAGCCGGCTGATCACGGTGGGGCGTGAGCTGACCAAACAGTTTGAGGAAATTGCCACCATGCCCGCACAGGATTTTGCCGCCTGGCTGGCTGCTGGCCCGCAGCGCACGCGCGGCGAATTCGCACTGGTGCTGCATGCATCGGCACCGCATCAGGGCCCGGACGACAGCAGCCGGGTGCTGCAACTGCTGCTGGCGGAATTGCCACTGAAGACCGCCGTCAGGCTCGCCGCCGAAATCACAGGTGCGGCGCGCAACGAGCTTTATGACGCCGCCCTGAAACTCAAAAAAGAATGAATCCCAACGCCGACTCACTTTGGCGCGGACCGCGCTGGGCGCTCGCCGCCTTGCTGGCCGTACTCGGCATGCTGGGACCGTTTTCAATTGACACCTACATTCCGGCCTTTGCCGGCATGACTCAGTCGCTGGGCGCAACGCCGGTGCAAATGCAGCAGACGCTATCGGCTTATCTGTTCGGTTTTGCATTCATGAACCTGTTCCATGGCGCACTTGCCGACAGCTTTGGCCGCCGGCCCATCGTGTTGTGGGGCATTGCCATGTTCACTCTGGCGTCTGCCGGTTGCGCCCTGTCGCAAAACGTGGGCCAGCTGGTGTTTTTCAGGGCCATGCAGGGCTTGTCCACCGGCGCGGGCATCGTGGTGTCACGCGCCGTGATACGCGACATGTTTCCGCCCGCACAGGCGCAGCAGGTGATGAGCCAGGTCACCATTTATTTCGGCGTGGCCCCGGCGCTGGCGCCGATTGTCGGTGGGTGGCTGTTTGTGCATCTCGGCTGGCACAGCATTTTCTGGTTTCTCACTGGCGTCGGTGTCGTGCTCTGGCTTACCAACTACCGTTTTTTGCCGGAAACGCTGCAGCTTGAGGCGCGCCAGCCTTTTGAAGTACGACACCTGATGCGCGGTTACTGGCAACTGGGGTCAAGCCCGCGCTTTCTGCTGCTGGCACTGGCCAGCGGCGTGCCCTTCAATGGCATGTTTTTGTATGTGCTGTCGGCGCCGGCGTTTCTGGGTGAGCACCTGGCGCTGCAGCCGACCCAGTTTTTCTGGTTTTTCATGCTGACCATCTCCGGCATCATGTCGGGCGCCTGGCTGAGTGGCCGCATGGCCGGAAAAATCGCGCCCAAACGGCAAATCCGCCACGGCTTTGTCATCATGCTGGTGACCTCCGTGCTCAATCTGGTGGCCAATCTGCTGTTCACCGCGCACGTAGCGTGGGCGCTGTTTCCGATTGCCATTTTTGCCTTCGGCTGGGCGATGATGGTGCCGGTGGTGACGCTGCTGGTACTTGACCTTTACCCCGAGCGGCGCGGCATGGCGTCTTCCCTGCAGGCCTTTATCGGCTCCACCGCCAACGGCCTGGTGGCTGGCGTGGTTGCGCCGCTGGTGATGCATTCGACACCGGCGCTGGCCGCCGTGTCTCTCGGCATGATGTGCATTGGCCTGGTCGCGTGGGTCTATCTGCACCATCGCTGGCCCGACATTGGCCGGGCTGTGGGCTAGCGCCGGGCCGATCCGGGGCATCAGTTGTTGTCGTTCATCCTGATGGGAATTTCCATGCCCTGGCCGGTACGCTGGACGACATTGCCGCCGTCCAGATAGACCCAGAAGTACATGTCCTGGGTGACGTCCAGCCAGCGGTAGGTCATGATGTCCCCGGACCAGGAGGCGACCCGGTCAATGCTCGCGGGCCGGCCAAACTCGCGTTCCACGTCCCCACGCGTCCATTTGCCCGGCTCGATTTTTGAAAGCTCGGCGAGCGTCATCATCTGACGCACGGCGATCACCCGGCCCGCAGCGTCCAGATCGACCATCACGGCGCGCTGGCCGGCGGGTTGGGACGAGTACTGCAGCCGTGTCCCGCCAGCCACCGGCAGCACGCGCGACGGCTTGCCGTAATGCGCCACGACATCTTCGCGCGACATGCCCGGCTGCACTGCGGACATGGCACAAGCCGCCGTGAGCAGCACGGCCAGCGCAAGACTTGCAACATTTTTGACAACCCTCATGGCTTACTCCCGATTGATGGACTAGTTTGACATTTTCCGGAAAAGATTGTTTCCCGGCGAAACCTGAGTCCTGCCCTGACCCTGACCCTGACCCTGACCCTGACCCTGACCCTGCTATTAAAAGATACATTGTTAATGCACTTTATGCCATAAAATAGCGTTCTTACACGAACCATCGAGGATATTTCCATGAGCGCCAGAGACAAATTTGAACCCACTGCTGCGACCGCGACAGCCGATCGCGCAGAGCAATCCCTGGGACGCCTTGCCGTGGACCTGCCAGGCGCGACGGCCGTGTTCAGGAAGCTGAAACTGGACTTCTGCTGCGGCGGTCTCGTCAGCCTGCGCCAGGCGGCACTGGACAAACAGCTGGACCTGGACGACGTGCTGGGCCAGCTCGCCGCGCTGGAGCGGCCTGACGCCCTGCCTGAAAACGTGGCACCCGGCGCGCTGATCGACCACATCATCAGCCGCTACCATGAGGTTCACCGCATCCAGCTGCCCGAGCTGGTCCGCATGGCGCGCCGCGTCGAGGCGGTGCACCGCGAACACCCGGATCTGCCCACCGGGCTGGCCGCACTGCTGGAAGGGATGGAGCAGGAACTGCTGGCACACATGCAAAAAGAAGAGCTTATTTTGTTTCCGCTGCTCAAGTCGGGCGGCCGCCCTTTTGCCGACCGGCCCATCAGCGTGATGCGCGAGGAACACACCAGCCACGGCCAGGCGCTGGACCAGGTCCATGCCCTCACGAACGACATGCAGGCCCCCGAAGGCGCGTGCAATACCTGGCGCGCGCTTTACACCGGCATCGCGCAGTTCACCGACGACCTGATCAACCACATCCATCTGGAAAACAACGTGCTGTTTCCGGCCTTTGAAGCCGCCAGGGTGTCGGGCTGCGGCAGCGCCGAAGGCAGCGCTTGCGGCTGCCAATAAGCCGCTGAATCAGGCTGGCAAGCGCGAGCGGCGTTAGCGCCCAGCCGGCAAGCCGGGTTTGCGGCGATTTGTCGGCGCTCCAGAATGCGCTGCCGTGCGCGCCACCGGATCGGCGCTTGCCGGGTCGATCGGCGGGCCATCCCACCCAGCCTCGAAGGCTGCAGGGTCTTTGCCCGCCGCGCCCAACCGGTCAGTCTTGCGCGATGCGGGCTGATGGCCAAAAGACTCGAAGGTATTGAAAAAGGTGAGCTGCTGCAGGCCCAGCCCGAAGTTGAAGGTGGCGATGCCCATCAGGGCGGTCAGCGAGTAATGACGACCAGCACGCTGCAGGGCGAGTGCTCTATCAGTGTGCTTGACATTGAACCGCGCCACCAGCGGGCCGCCCAGTTGTCGAGGTGCTTGTGGCCGACCACGATCAGGTCAGCCTGCATCGTGCCCGCATAGCGGGTGATTTCCGGCACAACTTCACCCACCAGCACTTCGCCGCGCGCCTGATATCCGGCCTCGGCCAGCCGGCGTAATCCGTCGTTGAGGGTTGTCTGATACCTGTCCTTTTCCTGGTCGATCATCTCCGAGCTGTAATAGCCGCCCTCGATCCCCATCACACCAACCGACATCGACATCACCGCGCCGAGAAAGATGGCCGACTGGCTCCAGTGGGCGATATCCCGGCAGTCCAGCAAAGCTTTCTGACCAGCCTCGGAGCCATCGTAAGCCAGCAAAATGCGTTTATACATAGAGCACACCTTAAAGTGAGAAAGACGCGTCAGGCACGCGAATTCAGCATAAACCTCATGCGCAGGCCGCGCAACTGCCGTGCGCGGCAAAACCTGGCCGCTGGCGCGCTACTGTCATTGTGCAGCGCCCCAAACCAGCACGGTGATGGCCATTTTCCGGCTGCTAAGGCTGATCACCGTGACCCCGTCCGGGATCAGCGGGGCACCGTCGGCATGGCGTTGCGTGACCCTGTCACACCGCTTCGTCGACGGGTTTTCGGAGGCCACACGGGAAACTGAACAGCAGCCGTAAATCAGATTTCTTTGAAATCAAACATCAGCAGCTCGACCCCGGCTTGCGCAAAACTGGCCAGATCATCTGCCGCGGCCTGGCCTTGCGGCGAGCTCAGGGCCAGCTGAATGGCGGCCAGCGAATCAAAGGTCAGAATGCCCACCAAATGAAAAGACGACTCGCCGGTGTTCGAGCTGATCGCGCCGCTGCTCACTTCATAGGTACGCAAGCCCGGCATAGTCTTGGCAAGAGGTACATGAACCGAAAAATAGTGGCGGTCAAACGCCGCAGGGTCCGGTGGGTTTTTGTAGAGTGCGACGAGCTTTGCCATGGAATGTCTCCTTCACGGGGTTGAGGCGGGTGGACGCGTCCAGCGCTACCTTGCCACTGGCAGCGTGCCAATACACCTTACATCAAACCGCAGCCGGGGCACAGCGGGGCAACCTGTCCGGCAGCCAAAAATGAACTAGATTGCGCTGAAGTCCATATAAAACGGCTATGTCGCGCTACATATTTAATAGCAATCAAGCCGCTGGAAAAAGTGCGAGCTCGCGGTACGGCCAGCGGCGCATGGGCAGCGCTTCGCGCTTAGGCGTAGACTACTCTTTCGCCCATTTTGGTGAGAAAAACAGGGACATGGCCTAATTTTGATTTGTGCGCGACCGTTGGCGGCCGGCACAAACAGCACGATGATTTTTCGATGCGAGCGCTTTGCATCGCAGTCGTCCCGGGGTCAGTTCCAATTTTTATAATTGAGAACCCACATCATGAATTCAAACCGCAGAATCTTCGTCATTCAATCCGTCGTCGGCGCAGGGGCACTGGCTACTGCCCACCTTGCACGGGCCCAAACCCCGCCGATGGTCAAGGAAAGCGATGCACAGGCTACGGCGCTGGGCTACAAGGCCGACGCCACCAAGGCCGACAAGGTCAAGTTCCCCAAATACGCAGCGGGTCAGAATTGCGCCAGTTGCGCACTTTACCTGGGCAAGCCAACCGACGTCGCCGGCGGCTGCCCGCTGTTTGCGGGCAAGCAGGTGGCAGCCAAGGGCTGGTGCAGTGCGTGGGCCAAGAAGGCCTGAGTCCAGACCTGGCCTTCGTAGCGCCATGCGCTTAACAGCTGATTGCAGCACTGCCCGGCTTGCCGGGCAGCTGCTCAGCAAAACATCAGGGCGATCAGGGCGGCGTCTTCACCGACGTTAAGCAAACTGTAGCCGGCGAGTCGCCAAGCCAGATAAGTTGCCGTATCCCACCAAGTGTAAAGATTCATGTTGAAGTGCGGCTTGGCGTTAGTTGATATGACGCCAACACCTGGGCAAACATTCAACATCCTCCGGGCGGATGACCACGGCGGGCGATGCAGTTCTTGGTGCGGCTGGCGGGGATCGAACCCACGACCCTTGGCTTCGGAGGCCAATACTCTATCCACTGAGCTACAGCCGCAACGCTGGAAAACAACTTGACGCAAAGTCTGAAGGCGAGACTGGCTCTTGGGCAATCACGCTGCGCATTAACTGGTTAACGCGCAGGAACATGATTCTATCAGCCAGCCTGCCGCGGGAGGTTTTGCAAGGCTCGCGGCTATAATATGAGGCTGCTTCAGCAGACCGAGATAGCCCCCCGATTTCTAGCTTTTTGAGGACGCCATGAGCGCTAACGATCACACAACGGCCCACGCAGAAGTACACACCGGACCGATCAAGACCCCTCAGCAGCTGCTGGCCGCGGTTTTTTTCTCTTTTGTGGTTCCGATTTTTGCCATTATCGGACTGGTTTATTACGTGACTTCCGCCAACAAGCCGCTGGCCGGTAGCGATAACTCCGAACGGGCAGTGGCGCAGCGTATCCAGAAAATCGGCATGGTCGAAATCCGCGACGCCAACCGAGTGCTCAAGACCGGCGAGGAAGTCTTCAAAGCCCAGTGCGTGACCTGCCACGGCGCGGGCTTGGCGGGTGCGCCCAAGTTTGGCGATGCCGCTGCCTGGAGCCCGCGTATCAGCACCGGCTATGACGCACTGTTGCTCTCAGCGCTCAAGGGCAAGAACGCCATGGGCGCGCAGGGTGGCGGTGACTATGAGGACATTGAAATTGGCCGTGCGGTGGTCTACATGACTGCCGCAGCGGGCGGCAAATTCCCCGAGCCCGTAGCACCTGCGGCAGGTGCTGCTTCGGCCCCTGTGGCTGCCGCGGCTACGGCTCCAGCCGCTACAGCGACACCCGCCCCCGCCCCTGCCGCTACCGTGGTGGCAGCCGCTGCGCCGGTGGTTGCTGCCGCGGCCGCACCGGGTGTGGGAGAAGCTTTGTACAAACAGGTCTGCATGGCCTGCCATGCGGCTGGTGTGGCGGGCTCGCCCAAGTTTGGCGACAAAACAGCCTGGGCTCCGCGCATCAAAACCGGCATGGAGACCCTGTACGCGAGCGCTATCAAGGGCAAGGGCGCCATGCCGCCCAAAGGGGGCTCAGCCGCCCCTGACGCAGACATTCGCGCGGCGGTTGACTACATGGTGGGCGCGGCCAAATAAGCAGCAAGCCGCCGCGCTGCATGAAAAAAACCGGTCGATGACCGGTTTTTTTCATGATTTTCAGAAAATCAGGCGCTGGTCCAAAGCATACGGATACTGAGTGCTATTGTTTTTGTAGCAATTGCGGACTGCGTACATAAGCAAATCGGGCCGGCAGATCCGCCGCCTTGAATTCCTCGGGCATCCACAGCCCCTGCTCCAGCGCATCAGCCGCGTGCAGCATGTCCTGGGTATGCACCAGGCCGAAGCCCAGGTCGGTTTGCAGGTAGAGCCGCCCCTGCTGGTCGAGCACGCAGCGCTGGACATGTGCCGGCTGGCCGGTGTGCGCCGCCACGGCAAACCCTGGTGCCGCGTCAACGCGCCAGATGAAGGGAGTGGCTTCGAGCTCCACGTAGACGCGCTGCGGACCGTTCTGGAAAAACCAGCGGCCGCTGGCGTCGCTCTCGTAATTGCGCTGGATGAAGTCAATCAGCTTGGCATGCTTGAGCAGCGAGCCCCTGGCGCCTGCATTGCTGCCTCCTTCTTGCGCGGCAAAAGACCCGGCTGCCTGAGCCTGGTCGTCGCGCATGTACCAGTTGCCGCGTGCATCCAGCCCGAGCCAGCCGAAGCAGTCGGGAACGTTGGGCCATTTCGCAATGGCTTGCCTGACGATGTCATCCATGGGGCTATTTTGCGCTGTTTTGGCCCGCTTGAGGCGCGACCGCCTGCGCGCTGGCCGGCAGCTGCGCGGCCAGGAAAGCCGCCACCGCTTCAGGCATGGCGCGCACATGCGCCGGAAAATCCGACACCGGAAAGCCGACATGGCCGCCGTGCGCGGGCTGCCATAGGGTGACGTGGCGACTGACCTCGGCCGGCAGCGGCAGACTGCTGGCCGGAACAAAGGGGTCATTCAAGGCATTCAGCGCCAGCGCGGGTATGGCGATACGCCCCAGATGCGGCTTGGCCGAGGCCCGCGCCCAGTAGTCGTCCACGCCTCGGAAACCGTGGACGGGTCCGGTAAATACATTGTCGAATGCATGCAGGTCGCGCGCCGCGAGCAGCGCATCGCGGTCAAACAGACCGGGGTGCTGCGCCAGCTTTTTCAGCGCCTTGGGCACCATGGTGCGGAGGAACATGCGGGTGTAGACCTGCCGGTTAAAACCCCGGCCTATGGCCCAGCCGCTGGCGGTCAAATCGAGCGGCGAGCAGACTGACGCGACGGCGGACACCCGCTGCCCGGCTTGCGCACCCATTTCACCAGCCCAGCGCAACAGGGCGTTGCCGCCCAGGGAAATACCGACGGCCAGCACCGGCCCGACATGCTCCCGGGAAAACCGCCCGAGCATCCAGTCGATCTCGGTGAAATCACCCGAGTGGTAGGCGCGCGGTGCCAGGTTGAGCTCGCCAGAGCAGCCGCGAAAATGCGGCACGGCAAAAGCCCAGCCCCGGCGGCGGGCAACGTCGGCAAAGGCTTCGGCATAGTGGCTGGCCGATGAGCCTTCAAGACCGTGAAACACCACCAGCAGCGGCTGTTTGGCCGCACCAGACTGCCGCAAGCAGGGTTCAGCCCCGCCAGCGGGGAGCGAAGGAAAAGCAGTGCCAAGCATGGCGGCCGACTCCACCAGCCAGTCAACATCGACGAAGTCGCTGTCGGGCGTGGCCCAGCGTTCGCGGCGAAACACCGGGCGCGGGCCGACGAAGCGTCGGGCGTGCAAGGCGGCCCAGATGGTTTGCATATTGCCGCCAGGCAGCCACCAGGGCGCTACATAATTCATAGCTTACTATAACCGTCAATGCAGGACTTGCGGCGTTTTCGGCTCTTCATTGAGCTCCTGCGCATTGCCCGGGCTGGCATGGTGCGCCACCATACGCCAGCCCTGCGCGGTCTGGTGGTAGACGTTGGTGGCAATCACATAGCCATGACGGGGGCCTTCTTCGGTCAAAACTTCTATTCGCTCCAGCACGCTGTGCACGCTGGCGCTCAGGGTGTCGAGCTTGCGCACACTGACGGCCTGGGCGCGAATGCTGCCGTTGGAAAACATCGCATCAAACGCGCCGCGTACCGCCGCCGGGCCGACCAGCCGTGCGCCACCCGGGTGGACACAGACGATTTCGTCCTCATCGCCCCAGCAGGCCATGAGTTTTTCGATGTCGCCGCTTTGCAGGGCTTCGTAGAACGCCGCCTCGACGTCGTCGACGTTGCCGGCACTGGCCGGTGGAGCTTTGAGTTTTCGCATGGGGTCAATCGGGTCAGTTGGCCAGCAAGGCAGCGGCTGTGCTGCGGATTCAGACTGGAATTGTGCGCCGCCTCAAGCCGGGCCTGGGCGACGTTTGACTATGGTAGTGTTGAGGCCTGAATTCTGGAGGCTTTTACATGACAACCCGCTTATTATGTTTATCTTTCGTCGCCTTGCTGAGCGTGCTGCTCACGGGCTGCGGCTACAACAATTTCCAGAGCCTGGACGAGCAGACCAAGTCGGCCTGGTCCGAAGTGCTCAACCAGTATCAGCGCCGCGCTGACCTGGTGCCCAATATTGTCGCTACGGTCAAGGGTGAAGCGGCCTTTGAGCAAGACACGCTGACCAAGGTAATTGAGGCGCGCGCCAAGGCCACGTCCATCCAGGTGACACCTGAAACGCTGAACGACCCCGCCGCCTTCAGCAAATTCCAGGCCGCGCAAGGCGAGCTGGGCAGTGCCCTGAGCCGCCTGATGGTGGTCAGCGAACGTTATCCAGACTTAAAGGCCAACAAGGGCTTCAGTGATTTGCGGGTGCAGCTGGAAGGCACCGAAAACCGCATTACCGTCGCACGCAACCGCTATATCCAGACCGTGCAGGAGTACAACGTGCTGACGCGCAGCTTCCCCAACAACCTGACCGCGCTGATTTTTGGCTACAAGGTCAAGCCCAGCTTTGCCGTGGCGAATGAAGCGCAGATTTCCGTGCCGCCGGTGGTTGATTTCAACAAGAAGTAAGCAGCGGCTTCAGATGACTTCGCGCCGCCTGTTGCCCCTGTTGTTTCGTGCGCTGGCCCGCCGGCTGATGCCGGCTCTGCTGCTGGCGCTGTGGCTGCCATTTGCGCCCCTTGGGGCGTGGGCCCAGGGCGTCCAGGCGGTGCCGCCGCTGACGGCGCATGTGATGGACAGCACCGGCACCCTGAGTGCCGAGCAGCGCGATGCGCTGGATGCCAAACTGACAGCGTTTGAGAAAGCACGCGGCGCGCAGGTGGTGATGCTCCTGGTGCCGACCACTCAGCCCGAGGACATTGCCGCCTTTGCGCAGCGGGTCGGAGACAGCTGGAAAATCGGCCGCAAGAGCATCGGCGATGGCCTGCTTCTGGTGGTGGCCAAAAATGACCGCACCGTTCGCATCGAAACCACCAAGGCGCTGGAAGGCGCCATTCCTGACCTGGCGGCAAGCCAGATCATTGAAACCGCGATCACACCACGCTTCAAGCAGGGCGATTTTGCTGGCGGACTGGATGCCGGCGCCGATCAGATCATGGCGCGCATCACCGGCGAGAAACTGCCTGCCCCGCCCCAAGGGACGGCAAATCGCCGCGGCAGCAGCGGCGGCTTTGACTGGACCACGCTGGCGGTATTCCTGTTTTTTGCAGTGCCCCTCGGCGGTCGCGTGCTGTCTGGCGTGCTGGGCCGAAAGCTTGGCTCGGTGGCTACCGGTGGCGCCGTCGGCGTGCTGGCCTGGCTGTTCACCAGCAGCCTGCTGATTGGCGGCATCGCAGCGCTGGCAGGCCTGGTGTTCGCCCTGATTTCCGGTATCAGCGGCCTGGGCGGCCTGACCCGGGGAGGTCACTCTTCAGGCTGGGGCGGGGGTGGTTTTGGCGGAGGGGGCTTCGGTGGCTCGGGGGGCGGGGGCGGCTTCGGCAGCGGCGGTGGTGGAAACTTCGGCGGCGGTGGCGCCTCGGGCAACTGGTACGCATGATGAACAAGCTCGCACTGCTGCTCAAACATCTGTGGCTGGACAGCTCCGACAGCCGGCGCGCCATTCCACCCGACATGGTCAAGCGCCTGGCTGAACGGGTGGCCGCCAGCGAGCAACGCCACAGCGGGCAGATACGCATCTGCGTAGAGGCTTCACTGCCCGCAAGCTATCTGTGGCGGCTGGACCGCAAAAACACCATTAAGACCCTGATACGGCAACGCGCCATCACGATGTTCGGCAAGCTGGGCGTCTGGGACACCGAACACAACAATGGCGTACTGATTTATGTGCTGCTGGCCGAACATGCCCTCGAAATCGTCGCCGACCGCGGGCTGACGCGTCATGTGGACGCAGCGCAGTGGCAAGCCATGCTGGCAGGCATGGCTGGCGCTTTTCAGGAAAAGCGCTATGAAGACGGGCTGACGCAGGCAGTGCAAGAAAGCTCGGCGGTACTGATGGCGAATTTTGCGCGCACAAACCTGTCGCTGAACCATCCCAACGAATTGCCCGATACGCCGCTGCTGCAGTAGGGCGCAATGCCTTGGGTCTTCCTTGCTATATTTTTAATAGCTGGTGGTGCCGAAGAAACATCGACTAAAAGCTGTTTTCAGCCCTAAACCGGGTTGTCGGCCAGCGTTCAGCGTGCGGCAGGCACGCGCCACACTGCGCTGCCGCCAACGGCGTACAGCGTTCGTCCCGGCTGACGCTCGACTTGCCAGCCACCAGTAAATTCGCCAAAGGCGGGCAGCACGGCGCAATGGTCGTCAAAACTGAAACAGGCCAGCCGCAAACGATCGCGGCCCTGGCCGCGCAGCGTCAACACCGGATGCAGATGACCCGCGATCACGTAGCGCACGGCATCAATCCGGGGATGGTGGCAGGCGGCAAAAGGCCCGATCGCGCAGGGCTCATCGACCGTTTCGATGCCCAGAGAAAGCGGCGGATCGCCAGCGCGGCTGTCATGATTTCCGCGCACCAGCAGGCTCGGCAGCGAACGATGGCCTTCCCGCCACGCCGCGAGTTCAGCGAGCAGGGAAGGCGTTCTGGCCTGCACCGCATGCAGAAAATCGCCCAAGAACACCAGTTGCGCCGGCTGGTAGTGATTCAGCAAGGCGCTCAGGCGCGCCAGGTTCTCGCGCGTCGTGCCGGCAGGCACCGGCTGGCCCAGTGCGCGGTAAGTTGCGGCCTTGCCCAGGTGCAGGTCCGCCACCCACAAGATCCGGCGCGCAGGCCACCACAGCGCATGCTCGGGCAACAGCCAGAGTATTTCGCCAGCGCATTCAATTGCCAGCGGCCGGCCAGGCACCGCATCGGTCTGACTCACAAGCCCGCTCTGCCGCGGCCCGTGGCGCGCCCGGGTTGGCGGGGTTTGCGCGCTGTAGCGCCGCCGCCCGACGGGCTGGACAGGGTGTCCCGGGAAAACGCCAAGCTGCGGCGCACCTTCCCGGTGTCAAATTCCGCGTCCGGACTCACCTCTGCCGAGGCCTTGCGGGCAACCGGCTCATCGGCGGCCTGGTCCAGTTGCGCCACCATCCGTGCGATCCGCACTGCCACGCTTTCATTGGACAGTTGTTCGCGAAAGCGCTCGACCATCAGCGGAAAGGCAAACGGGGTGGGCCGCACGAGGGTTTGAACGACCAGCCGCTGCGTATTCATGCGTGCCAGCGTATCGCGCAGCCGGCCGATTTCCAGCTCCTGGGCAAGCAACTCCTGCTCGGCCTGCAAGAGCAGCCGGTTGGCCGGGTCATATTTCCGGAAAACCTCGTAAAACAGCGACGATGAAGCCTGGAGCTGCTTGTTACTGCGCTTTTCACCGGGATAACCCTGAAAAATCAGGCCCGACACCCGGGCAATTTCCCGAAAGCGGCGCTGCGCCAGTTCGGTCGCGTTCAGGCTGGCAAGCACTTCGTGCAGCAGTGCCGCGCGCTCATCGTGCTGGGCCAGCGCTTCCTGCGAGCGGGCATCATGGCCAGACTTGAGCACTTCTGGCAGCAGTCTGGGCCAGTCCACCTCGGTCGCGCTGAGCAGTTCAAAACCATAGTCGTTGACGGCGATGGAAAACGTACGTGGCGCATGCTGCGCCACGCGCCAGGCGATCAGGTTGGCCAGGCCCAGATGCACCGGCCGACCCGCGAAGGGGTATAAAAACAGATGCCAGCCTTCACGCGTTTTAAGCACCTCGGCCAGCAGCGTTTGCGGTGTCGGCAGGGCCGACCAGCGCTGCTGCAGCTGCAGCAACGGCTGCACGCAGCGCAGCTCGGGCGTTTCATAGCGGCCTTCCCCGGCAAGCGCGAGCTGCAGCACGACCGCGTCGGCCAGCGTGGTGGACAGCGGCATGCGCCCGCCGTTCCAGCGCGGTACGGCGGGGCGCCTGGCTTTGGCGCGGCGCACCCAGGCGGTCATCTCGTGGATCCGGACCAGTTCCAGCAGACGCCCGCCAAACAGGAAACAGTCGCCGGGTTTGAGGCGCGCGGCAAAGCTTTCTTCCACCGTACCGATTTTTGTGCCAGCGACGTACTGCACTGCCATGCTGGCGTCGCTCACGATGGTGCCGATATTCATCCGGTGGCGCCGCGCCAGCCGTGCGTCGGGCACGCGCCAAATGCCCTGCCCGTCAGGCACGGCACGCCGGTAGTCTGGGTAAACCGCCAAAGATGGACCGCCTTGCGCGACGAAGGACAAGCACCATTCCCAGTTGTCCCGCGACAAGGCGGCATATGCCGCCGTGCTGCGCACTTCTGCATACAGGTCGTCCGGCAAAAAACCGCCGCCGAGGGCAATCGTGACGATGTGCTGCACCAGCACATCAAGCGGCTGCAAGGGTGAACTGCGTGTTTCGATATGGCCCGCCACAATCGCCGCGCGGGCCGCGGCGCCTTCCACCATCTCGATGCTGTGGGTGGGCACCAGGGTGATCCGTGACGGCCGGCCCGGCGCGTGGCCAGAGCGGCCGGCGCGCTGCCGCAGCCGCGCCCCCCCTGTGGGGGAGCCGAGTTGGCGGACGCGCACGACCCGGCAAAAATAAACACCCAGATCCAGGCGGGGGGTAGAGACCCCCGCCAGGAGCGCCCCACTTTTAAGGCCGAGTTCCACCCATTCGCGCACCGCCCGGTCAAGCGAGCCATGGTGCAGTGCAATCAGCCCGGCCCAGTCCGGCCGCGCTTCCAGCATTGCCTGGTACCAGATTTCCGCCTGCGAGCGGGTGTTGGTGAAAACCAGCGTGGTGCTGCTTTTGGCGATTTCTTCAATCACCTGCGGCAGCATGCTCAGGCCCAGATGTCCGCCCCAGGGAAAACGTTCGGCGCGCTGTGGCAGCAGCGAATCAATGACGAGTTTTTTCGGTACCTGACCCTGGACCAACACACCGCCATCATGGCCAAGCAGGGTGTGCATGGCTTCGTGCAGGTTTCCCAACGTGGCCGACATGCCCCAGACCACCAGGCCGGTATCCGGAGTTCCGGGCGGGGCAAGCCCTTCGGAGGGCGGTGAGCGACGCGAAGCGAGCGAGCGTGGAAACGCCCCCTTCGAGCCGGGGCCGCGGGACTGGTGTTGCCAGACCGCAGGCGCAGCGGTCCCCCCGGGGGGCAGCGAACCGCACGGAGAAGGGAGCGTGGAGGCCCATTTCCTGAGCCGCGCCAGCGCCAGCTGCACCTGGACGCCGCGCTTGTTGCCGAGCAGCTCATGCCACTCATCAACCACAACCATCTTCACGCTGCCCAGCACTTCCTCCGCATCGGCGCGGGAAAGCAGCAAGCAAAGGCTTTCCGGCGTGGTAACCAGCACCGTCGGCAAGCGCTGGTTTTGCGCACTGCGTTCGGCAGCCAGCGTATCGCCGCTGCGCGCGCCAGCACTCCAGGCGACGAAACGCGGCGCGGCGTCATCATCGCTTGTGGCATTCAACATTTCCAGTGGAAGTTGCAGCGCACGCAATGTGTCGGCTGCCAGAGCACGCATCGGAGTGATCCACAGCACCGTCAGCGGCGCAGATTTGAGCTTTCCTTTATTTGCTATGTTTTTAATAGCTGACTGGGGCCGATTTACAGGGACCTGAACCATGAAAGACATCAAGGCGCCAAGCCAGACGGCATAGGTCTTTCCCGCGCCGGTAGTGGCATGCAGCAGACCCGAGCGGCCTTCGGAAATCGCTTGCCAGACCTCGCGCTGGAACCTGAACGGCTTCCAGCCGCGCGCAGCAAACCAGCCGTCGAGTGCCTTCTTCGCAGAAGATTTGGACGAGCTTGCCGGCGTGCTCATGTCGGCAACAAGGCCGCCAGCGTTTCCAGCGTGTCGGCATCTTCGACGGTCTTGTCCTCGCGCCAGCGCAGCATCCGCGGAAAGCGCACCGCAATGCCGCTCTTGTGGCGCGAGCTGCGGGCGATGCCCTCAAAGCCGAGTTCGAACACCAGCGTCGGCTTGACGCTGCGCACCGGCCCAAAACTCTCGACCGTGGTCTTGCGGATCACCGCGTCGACCCGCGCCATCTCGGCGTCGGTCAGGCCAGAATAGGCCTTGGCGAAGGGCACGAGCTTGCGCTCCGGTTGTCCTGATGCGCCGTCCCACACGGCGAAGGTGTAATCGCTGTAGAGGCTGGCGCGCCGGCCATGACCGCGCTGCGCATAGATCAGCACCGCATCGACGCTGAGCGGGTCGATTTTCCACTTCCACCACAGCCCGACATCCCTGGTGCGCCCGACGCCGTAATGCGATTGGCGCTGCTTCAACATCATGCCTTCGACGCCCATCGCGCGTGCCGCTTCGCGCTGAACTGCCAGGTCTTGCCAGCTGCCCCCGTTGAGCATCGGGCTGGAAAGCAGCGCGGGATGCCGCAGGTCGCCGATCAGCGTGTCGAGCTGCGCCCGGCGCTGCTCTTGTGGCAGTGCCCGCAGGTCGCGCTGCTGCCATTCGAGCAGGTCATAAGCGAGCAGCACGACGGGAATGTCGCGCAGCAGTTTGGCCCCCAGCGTCTTGCGGCCGATGCGCTTTTGCAGGTCGGCGAAGGGCTGGACGTTGCCCGTGCCGCAGGGCGAGGCTTCGTCCCTGCGCCAGACCACAATTTCGCCGTCGAGCACCGTGCCATCGGGGAGCACTTCGCCCATCTGCGCGAGTTCGGGAAAGCGCTCGGTGACCAGTTCCTCGCCACGCGACCACAGCCACACCTGGCCGGCGCGTTTGACCAGCTGGGCCCGGATGCCGTCCCATTTCCATTCAACAATCCAGTCGGCCGGCGCGCCCAGCAAGGCATCAAACTGATCAAGAGGGCGATGAAACGGATGGGCGAGAAAAAACGGATAGGGCTGGCCACTGGTCTGCTGATTTTGTTCACTGGTGTTTTCGGGCTCAATTAGCCGGGCATAGTGGGCAGCGCCGGGCTGGCTGCTGATGTGGGTGTAGCCCATCAATCGCTGCGCTACCCGCTTGGCGTCAATGCCGGCAACGGCCGCCAGCGCCTGAGTGACCTGAAGCCGCGAAACGCCAACCCGGAAACCACCGGTGATCAGTTTGAAATAGACCAGCCGCTCGTCCAGCGCGAGCTGTTCCCATTGGCCGCGCAGGGTGTCGCCCAAAGACTCAGGCGCCGTTTTTCGCAACGGCAGCAGCCGCTGCTCGACCCACAGCGCCAGACCCAATTCGTGTTGACCGGTGGGCGGTGGCAGCAACAGCGCCATGGTTTCAGCCAGGTCGCCAACCGACTCGTAGCTTTCCTCAAACAGCCACTCGGGCAATCCGGCAGCTTCCTGTGCAAGCCGGCGCAGCAGTTTGGCGGGAACCAGTTGACGCGGTTTTCCGCCAGCCAGAAAATAGATTGCCCATGCGGCATCAGCTGCCGCGGCGTTTTGCAGATAACGCTGCAGCGCGGCTTGTTTGGCCAGACTTGACGTTGTTGCATCAAGTTCGCGGTAAAGAGCGGCAAAAGCTTTCATGAAGCGGCATCGCGTGCGTCTGGCGCAGGGCCGGCCGGAAGAATCTGCTCTGCATCAACCGGTTTGGCGGTTGGAGCAGGCTGATCGGCCACATCGTCAGCGCCATACTCGGTCTGGAAGCCATGTGCGTCGAGTCCGCGCTCGCGCAGCCAGCGCACCATCACCGCAACGCTGCCATGCGTGACAAACACGCGCTCTGCGCCGGTGCCATCAATGGCGCGCTGCAGGCTGGGCCAATCGGCATGGTCGGACATGACAAAACCGCGGTCCACGCCCCGGCGGCGGCGCGCCCCCCGCAACAGCATCCAGCCGCTTGCAAAGGCATCCGAATAGTTGCCAAAACGGCGCATCCAGGGCGTGCCCTGCGCGGAAGGCGGCGCCAGCACGAGCGCCTGGCTGGTTGCCGCCGCATCGACCTCGGCCACCGTTTTTGTGGCGGGCAGATTCACCCCGGCGTCCCGGTACACCCGGTTCAGCGGCTCGACAGCACCATGCGCAATGATGGGTCCTATGCTGGCGTCAACACCGTGGAGCAGCCGCTGTGCCTTGCCGAAGGCATAGCAGAACAGTACCGACGCGCGTCCCGCGGCGGCATTGCTCCGCCACCACTGATTGATATCGGCAAACAGCTCGGCTTGTTGCGGCCAACGATAAATCGGCAGACCAAAAGTCGACTCGGTAATGAAGGTGTGGCAAGCCACCGGCTCAAACGGCGCACATGTGCCGTCGTCTTCCAGTTTGTAGTCGCCCGAGGCGACCCAGACTTCACCAGCGTACTCGACACGCACCTGGGCCGAGCCGAGCACATGGCCGGCTGGATGAAGCGAGACCCGAACGCCCTTGTGCAGCACCGACTCGCCATAAGGCAATGTCTGCAGATCGATATCCCCCAGGCGGCTTCGCAAAATGCCGGCGCTCTTGTCGTGAGCCAGATAACGTGCATGACCGACGCGCGCATGGTCGGAATGGCCGTGGGTAATCACCGCACTTTCAACCGGTCGCCAGGGGTCGATATAGAAGTCGCCGGGTGGGCAGTACAAGCCTGCCGGCCTTGCCACGATCAAATTCATGGCGCGGTCGAGTCGAGGGTATGAATAGTCCTGGATTTGCAAGGAAGAAAATGGGCCATGGCCTCCATCCTAGCGTCAGCGCGGTCAATCTGCTGGTCGCAGGCAAGCGCTTTGACTGTCAGCAGGGACTTGCGGTTTGCACGTAAACCGAGAAGCGCCCGGCGCCCTGCGGGGACTGGTGGAAGCGTCCGTTTCGAGCCATGCGGGCGATTCGGGCGATGAGCAGACACTGCCAGTGTTTTGGCGGCTATTGCTTAGACTGCATCCCAGCTGCCGCCGCGGAATGGCGGTCTCGGGATAGCGCTGAACCTAGTCGCCAGGCACTAATAACAAAACAGCATTTTTTTACTTTTTTCTCAAGACGGGAAGATTTTTTCGCCAGACTCAACCGGGCACGCAGATGCGCCCTATGCAGCCGCATCCAGGCCCTGGCATTGACTCGCAGCAAGGTTACGCTGTGCATCAACAGCCCTGGGTTTGGTCCGAGCCGTGAGGGCCCGCACAGTCCCGACAGCAGCCGCCATCAGCACCGCAAAAGCTGCCAGCCATTCAAACCGTGGGTACTTCCGGGCCAGCGGACAGCTCACACCGATGAAGACAACATAAAACCAGGTCACGGCTGACAGGGCGCCCGAAGACAGGACCAGCGGGCGTTGACTGGGCGTGCGGTCAGGGGCCGCTACTTCCCGGTCCTCCGAAAACTTCCTATTCGGGTTTATTACAAATAAAGGATTTCGCGCCCACCATAAAAAAAACCCCTGGCTTGCGACAGGGGCTGGATGCAGATTTCCGTTTCCGGATCGCTGAAGCTGCAGGCGAGCGCCTGCATTTATTGCTCTTATTTTTTCTGGCGGTATTTGCGCAGCGCTGCAATCTGTGCAGCCATCACGGCAAGTTCGGACTGTGCCATCGCAATATCAATATCGTTTTTTGCATTTTTCAGCGCTTCTTCAGCCAGCGCCTTGGCGGCGGTCGCCTTGGCTTCATCCAGATCCTTGCCCCGAATGGCGGTATCGCTCAGGACGGTCACGCAATTGGGTTGCACTTCGAGCATGCCCCCCGCCACAAACACGAACTCTTCCGTACCGTCGGCTTTTTCAATGCGTACGGCCCCGGGCTTGATACGGGTGATGAGCGGCGTGTGGCGCGGGTAGATACCCAACTCGCCAGCTTCGCCAGGCAACGCCACAAAGCGTGCTTCGCCCGAGAAGATCATCTCTTCTGCGGAGACCACGTCGACGTGAATGGTTAATGACATGAACGTTTCCTAAAATAAAAGGTTTCGATGCAGCAGGCCATTGGGATGAACCGCCAGGCGCCGCGCGGAAATGCGCAACTGCACATTGAACACGGCAACCATCAGGGCGGCACCCCCATACGCCGCTACATCAAACTTTTTTGGCTTTTTCGAAGGCTTCGTCAATCGTGCCGACCATGTAGAAGGCCTGCTCCGGCAGATGATCGCACTCACCGGCCACAATCATCTTGAAGCCGCGAATGGTTTCAGCAAGGCTGACGTACTTGCCGGGCGAGCCGGTAAACACCTCAGCCACATGGAATGGTTGGGACAGAAAACGCTGGATTTTGCGGGCGCGGGCCACGGCCAGCTTGTCTTCAGGGGCCAACTCGTCCATGCCCAGAATCGCGATGATGTCGCGCAATTCCTTGTAACGCTGCAGCGTACCCTGCACCGCGCGAGCCGTTTCGTAGTGATCCGCACCGACAACATCGGGCGACAACTGGCGGCTGGTCGAATCGAGCGGGTCCACCGCCGGGTAGATGCCCAGCGAAGCGATGTCACGCGAAAGCACCACGGTGGAATCAAGGTGGGCAAAGGTGGTGGCTGGCGAGGGATCGGTCAGGTCATCGGCTGGCACGTAAACGGCCTGGATGGAGGTGATCGAGCCCACTTTGGTCGACGTAATGCGCTCTTGCAAGCGGCCCATTTCTTCGGCCAGCGTCGGCTGGTAGCCCACGGCGGACGGCATGCGGCCCAGCAAGGCAGACACTTCGGTGCCGGCCAGTGTGTATCGGTAAATGTTGTCCACGAAGAACAGCACGTCACGGCCTTCGTCACGGAAGGACTCGGCAATGGTCAGACCAGTTAGCGCGACACGCAGCCGATTGCCCGGCGGCTCATTCATCTGGCCATAGACCATGGCCACTTTGGATTCGCCGAGGTTCTCGAGGTTCACGACGCCGGAATCGGCCATCTCGTGATAGAAGTCATTGCCCTCACGGGTACGTTCGCCGACACCGGCAAACACGGACAGGCCGGAGTGCGCCTTGGCGATATTGTTGATGAGTTCCATCATGTTGACGGTCTTGCCGACGCCGGCGCCACCGAACAGGCCGACCTTGCCGCCCTTGGCGAAAGGACACACAAGGTCGATCACCTTGATGCCGGTTTCCAGCAGCTCCTGCGACGGACTCAGTTCGTCATAGGCCGGAGCCTTGCGGTGAATCGATGCGGTGAGTTCCTGGCTGACCGGGCCGCGCTCATCGATTGGCGCGCCCAGCACGTCCATGATGCGGCCCAGCGTAGCCTTGCCCACCGGCACCGTGATCGGCGATCCAGTGTTGTACACCATATTGCCGCGGCGCAGGCCGTCGGATGTACCCAGCGCAATGGTGCGCACGATGCCGTCACCCAGCTGCTGCTGAACTTCCAGCGTGAGCGCGGAGCCTTCCATCTTGAGCGCATCATAAATTTTCGGCATCTGGTCACGGGCAAATTCCACGTCAACCACCGCGCCAATACACTGAACAATCTTGCCTTGAACCTGAGCCATGATTGGATCCTTTTCTGTTCTTTAATCTTGGAAATCGCAGCTTAAACCGCTGCGGCACCGGCAACGATTTCCGAAAGTTCTTTCGTGATCGCCGCTTGACGCGTTTTGTTGTAAATCAGTTTGAGCTCGCCAATCACGCTGCCGGCGTTGTCGGTGGCTGACTTCATGGCGACCATGCGGGCTGACTGCTCGGAAGCCATGTTTTCGGCCACGGCCTGAAACACCAGCGCTTCAACGTAGCGAACCAGCAGGTCGTCGATGACGGTCTGTGCGTCGGGCTCGTAGATGTAATCCCAGCCATGCTGGTTCTTGTCGGCCTGCATCCGGTCGGTCGTGAGCGGCAGCAACTGCTCCACCACCGACTCCTGCTTCATCGTGTTGATAAAACGGGTGTAGCAGAGATAGACTGCCTTGACCTTGCCTTCGCTGTAGGCATCAAGCAAAACCTTGACCGGGCCAATCAGCTTGTCGAGATGCGGCTTGTCGCCCAGCTGCGTTGCGTGGGCCACCACCTTGACGCCGATGCGATTGAGGAAACCCAGGCCTTTGTTGCCAATGGCAACCGCTTGCGCATCCTCTCCGGAAGACTGCATTTCCTTAAGCCTGGCCGTCAGGAGGCGCAGCACATTGGTGTTCAAGCCACCGCACAGGCCCTTGTCAGTCGTCACCACGATAAACCCGCTGGTCTTGGCGTCGTTGGACTCCATGAACGGATGGGTGTATTCGGGGTTGGCCTCGCTGAGGTGGGCCGCAATATTACGGATCTTGTCGCTGTAAGGACGGGCCGCGCGCATCCGTTCCTGCGCCTTGCGCATTTTGGAGGCTGCGACCATTTCCATGGCCTTGGTGATCTTGCGGGTGTTTTCCACCGACTTGATCTTGCCGCGAATTTCCTTGCCTGCTGCCATATGGGTTCCTAATCGGTTCTAGAGACTTGCCAAACTTTGATGAAGTCAGGCAAGCTTAGGCAAACGACTTCTTGAACGCTGTCACGGCGGTGGTCAACTCAGCCTCGGCATCCTTGTCCATCGCCTTGCTGGATTCGAGCTTGGCCATCAGCGCGGCGTGCTTGTCCTTGAGCCAGCCATGCAGGCCGTGCTCGAAGGCCAGCACCTTCTTGACGTCCACGTCGTCCATGAAACCCTTGTTCACTGCGAACAGAGTGGCTCCCATGTTGGAAATGGACAAGGGCGAGTACTGCGCCTGCTTGAGCAGTTCGGTCACACGGGCACCGCGGTCAAGCTGCTTGCGGGTGGCCTCGTCCAGATCGGAGGCGAACTGCGCGAAGGCAGCCAGCTCACGGTACTGGGCCAGATCGGTACGGATGCCGCCAGACAGGTTCTTGATCAGCTTGGTCTGGGCAGCACCACCGACACGCGACACCGAGATACCGGCATTGATGGCAGGGCGGATACCGGCGTTGAACAGGCTGGTTTCAAGGAAAATCTGGCCATCGGTAATTGAAATCACGTTGGTTGGCACGAAGGCCGACACGTCACCAGCTTGCGTTTCAATGATCGGCAGTGCGGTCAATGACCCGGTCTTGCCTTTCACGGCACCCTTGGTGAAGTCTTCCACGTACTTCTCGTTCACGCGCGCCGCGCGTTCAAGCAGGCGACTGTGCAGATAGAACACGTCACCAGGGTAGGCTTCCCGGCCTGGCGGACGGCGCAACAGCAAGGAAACCTGGCGGTAAGCCACGGCCTGCTTGGACAGATCGTCATACACGATCAGCGCATCTTCACCGCGGTCGCGGAAGTATTCGCCCATGGTGCAGCCGGAATAGGCGCTGACATATTGCATGGCGGCCGATTCGGACGCCGAGGCCGCCACCACGATGGTGTAGTCCATGGCGCCCGCTTGCTCCAGCGAGCGCACAACGTTCTTGATCGACGACGCTTTTTGACCAATTGCGACATAGACGCAGGAAACGCCTTTGCCTTTCTGGTTGATGATGGCGTCAATCGCCACAGCGGTCTTGCCGGTCTGCCGGTCGCCAATGATCAGCTCGCGTTGGCCACGGCCGATAGGCACCATGGAGTCGATGGACTTCAGGCCGGTCTGCAAGGGCTGGTCAACCGATTTACGGGCAATTACGCCAGGCGCCACCTTTTCGATCACGTCGGTCAGCTTCGCGTTGATCGGCCCTTTGCCGTCAATCGGCTGGCCCAGGGCGTTGACCACGCGGCCAAGCAGTTCAGGGCCGATCGGGACTTCAAGAATGCGGCCCGTGCATTTGACGGTGTCGCCTTCAGCGATGTGCTCGTATTCGCCCAGAATCACTGATCCGACGGAGTCGCGCTCAAGATTCAGTGCAAGGCCGTAGGTTGGCGTGCCGTCGGCGGTAGCTGGAAATTCCAGCATTTCGCCCTGCATCACGTCGGACAGGCCATGAATGCGGACAATACCGTCTGCCACGGACACAACCGTGCCTTGGTTGCGGATATCGCTGCTTGCAGCAAGGCCTTCGATACGGCTCTTGATCAGTTCCGAAATTTCTGCGGGATTGAGTTGCATGACTCTTTCCTTCTTTCTATATTGTTGGCTGGTAACTGGGGACAGTGCCGTGGCACCAGATCACGAGATCAGCGCCACTTTCATTTGCTCTAAGCGGGCCTTTACCGAAGTGTCCAGCACCTCGTCACCCACCACGACACGCACGCCGCCAATCAGTTCCGGCTGCAGTTCAACCCTGAGGTTGAGCTTCTTGCCAAAGCGCTTTTCCAGCGTAGCGGTCAAATCAGACAATGCAGCACCGTCGAGCGCAAAAGCGCTGTATACGGTGGCATCGGATGAGCCGCCCTGTGCATTTTTAAGGACACGGAATTGCCTTGCAATTTCCGGCAGAACACTGAGGCGGCCGTTGTCTATCACGGTGCGCAGGAAGTTTTTTGCAGCCTCGGGCAGCGTTGCTTTCACAACACCCGAAATCACGTCAAACGTCTGCACCGCCGTCACACCAGGATTGCCCGCGAACTGCTGAAGCTGCGCGTTGGCGGCTATGGCTGCCAGCTCGTCGAGCCAGGCAGCAGTGCCGTCAAGGTCCAAACCGGGACCTGACGGCGCCGCTGCGCCGCTGGCCTTGAAAAGCGCTTCAGCATACGGACGCGCGATAGTGGATAGTTCGGCCATGTGGGCAGCCCTCTTAAAGTTCGGTCTTCAGGCGGCCCAGCAAGTCCGCATGCACGCCGGCATTGACTTCCTTGCGCAGAATCTGCTCGGCACCCTTGACAGCCAGAGCGGCAACCTGCTCACGCAGGGTTTCTCTGGCCTTGACGGTTTGCTGTTCAGCTTCAACCTTGGCGGCGGCAATGATTTTGCCCCCCTCTTCGGTCGCCCTGGCTTTGGCTTCTTCGATAAGAGCCTGACCACGGCGCTCGGCTTCGGCCAGACGCAATGCGGACTCATTGCGCGACTTCACCAGCTCTTCTTCCACGCGCTTGTTGGCACTGGAAAGCTGAGACTTGGCGTTATCGGCCGCAGCGAGGCCTTCAGCAATTTTTGTGGCACGTTCGTCCAGCGCTTTCGTAATAGGCGGCCACACAAATTTCATTGTGAACCACACCAGGATCGCGAAAACAATCGCCTGGACGAACAGGGTTGCATTAATACTCACGGCAACGCCTTTCTGTCAGGGTTGTGACGATTACTTCAACACAAAAGGATTGGCAAACGCGAACATCATCGCGATACCGACACCGATCAGGAAAGCGGCATCGATCAGACCTGCAAGCAGGAACATTTTGGTTTGCAATTCGTTCATCAACTCAGGTTGACGGGCAGCAGCTTCAAGGTATTTGCTACCCATGATGCCGATGCCGATGCATGCGCCGACAGCGCCCAGACCAATAATCAGGCCAGCGGCCAAAGCGACGAGACCGAGAACGTTTTCCATTTAAAGCTCCTATGGATTTAAGTTAACCAACAAACAAAAGAAAAAACCAGACCGAAAAAACTCAATGATGATCGTGTGCCTGACCCACATACACCAGCGTCAACATCATGAAAATGAAGGCCTGCAGGGTGATGATCAATATATGGAAGATGGCCCACACCGTGCCAGCCAGGATCTGGCCGATGGGCAGCAGGATGCCCGACAGCGACATCGCAGCGGCGCCGCCCATCAATGCGATCAACATGAAAACCAGCTCACCGGCATACATGTTGCCAAACAGCCGCATGCCGTGCGAAACCGTCTTTGCAGCAAATTCGATCATCTGCATCAGGAAGTTGATGGGCCACAAAACCGGATGGTTACCAAATGGCGCGGTGAACAACTCGTGCACCCAGCCGCCGACACCCTTCATCTTGATGTTGTACGCCACGCAAACCAGCAGCACGGACATCGAAAGCCCAAGAGTCGTGGAAAGATCGGCGGTAGGCACCACCCGAATGTAGGCATGATGAGGATCCAGGCCTGCGGCATCAAAAACCAGCTCCCAGATTTCGGGCAACAGGTCGACGGGCAGCAAATCCATCGCATTCATCAGGAAAATCCAGACAAAAACGCTGAGCGCCATCGGGGCGACCAGCTTGCGGCTCTGGGCGCTGCTGATAATACCGCGGGCCTGGCTGTCAACCATTTCAACAAGAATCTCGACGGCAGCCTGGAAACGGCCCGGCACGCCCGAAGTCGCAGAGCGGGCAGCCTTCCAGAGGAAAAAACTGCCAACGATCCCGAGAATGACGGCCCAGAGAATCGAGTCAAGGTTGTATACCGAAAAATCGATGACACCATTCATCGGCTTGTTCTGCCAATGGGTCAGGTGATGACCAATGTATTCGCCGGCGGTAGGTCCGTGTGCAGCTTCCATCTAATCTACTCGTCCCGTTAGGTTTGTTGCGTATTCGGGCGCCTTGGCTTGAACCAGAGCACACCCCAATACGCTTTCATCGTCACTATCAGACCCGCCAACATGGCAGGCCAGCTTAAATTTTCAACCAGCCGTGGCGCCGCGAACAACATCGCAAGCGTCAGGGCAATCTTGACCGCTTCCCACAAAAAGAACCCGACTACCGCAGCGCCCGGGTTCATGGATGACACCTTGCTGGTCAGGCCGCGCACAAACAGCGCTCCCGGTATGACCACGGCAAGCGCGCCATACAGCGACGACCACCCCGCGCTTTGTTTTCCTGTAAGCCCCCAGGCAGCAAGAGCCACCAGGACACCGACCAGCAACTGCCCCGCCAGCACCGCCCACGAAGAAACCGATGGGTTTTCTTCGCGCAGCTTTTGGGCCTCTTCACGCGTCAGGGGCTTGAAACCCTCATCTTCCGCCTCAAGCTGCTCTTCAGCAGCGCGATTGGCCGACGCGTTTGCCGAATTTGCTATTTTAGACATTACAAATTACGGGAAGTTTACAGAGCATTTACCAGCAAAGCCCTAGATTATACGTAGAAACCCCAGCGCTCCGACCCGTCTGTTTGATTTGAATGGAAATTGGCGATCGAAGCGAGGCCTAAGTGTGCGTCGTTAGTGGCCGGTGGCAGTGAAAAGTTGAAGGCTGGGGCGGACTTTAGCCTCCTGCAGTAAAGTGTGTGGGCGCCGCGACAAGTCGGCTGCTGCGCTTTATGAAAGACTCCAGATGCCTGCCTTGCTAAAATTTTTACATGTTCTTTCTGCGATTGTCTGGTTGGGGGGCGTGAGTTTCATGCTTTTCGCCTTGCGCCCTGCCGCAGCCGAATTGCTGACGCCTCCATTGCGGCTGCCTTTTATCGCGCAAGCCCTGGGCCGGTTTTTCAAGTTGGTGTGGGGAAGTATCGCCGTCCTGCTGCTGACGGGCCTGGCCATGCTGCTCGCTGTCGGCATGAAAAAAGCTCCCTTGGGCTGGCATGCCATGTTCGGCATCGGCTTGCTGATGTTTGCGCTTTTTGGGCATCTTTATTTCGGTCCTTTCCGCCGTTTGAAAATGGCCGTGAAGGCGGCCGACTGGCCCGAAGGCGGCCGTCGCGTCGGGCAAATTGCCATGCTGGCCCAGATCACTCTGCTGCTCGGAACGCTGTCGATTGCCGCCGTCTTTTTCCTGGCCTGAAGCGCCGTTTGAGGGGGCTTTCTGATTCAATCTTTCGCCATCAACCGGATTCAAGCATCCCCATGACAACCGCACACGCCAGCGCACTGCCCGATACGCCCTGCTACCTCAACGGAGAGTTCAGCACACTCAAGGACGCAAAAATCAGCGTGCTTGATCGCGGGTTCATCTTTGGCGACGGCATTTATGAAGTCGTTCCCGCCTATGCGGGCAAGCTGTTCCGCTTTGAGCAGCACATGGCGCGGCTCAACCGCAGCCTGGCCGAATTGCGCATTGCCAATCCGATGACGCAGGATCAGTGGCGTGAAATAGCGCGAAAGTTGATAGCCGACTACGCCCATTCAACCGGGACACCAACCGAAAATGGCAATCAGATTATTTATATCCAGTTGACTCGCGGCGTCGCCATGCGCGATCACCCTATGCTGCCCGGGCTGAGCCCCACGGTGTTCATCATGGTCAACCCGATGAAGCTGCCGAGCCAGCAGCAGCGCGCGCAAGGCGTGGCCTGCGTCACGGCCAACGACTTCCGTTGGGAGAAAGCCCACATCAAGAGCACCAGCCTGCTGGGCGCGGTTTTCTCGCGTCAGATCAGCGTGGACGCCGGCGCATTGGAGACCGTGATGTTCCGCGGCGACTATCTCAGCGAAGCGGCCGCCAGCAATGTCTGGGTCGTCAAGGACGGCAAGGTCATGGGCCCGCCCAAGGACCAGCTGGTGCTGGAAGGCATTCGCTACGGCCTGATCGAGGATATCTGCCGCACGGCGGGCATCGGCTTTGAGCTGCGCCGCATCAGCCGCGCCGAAGTGCTGGCGGCCGACGAGTTGCTGCTGTCTTCCGCCACCAAGGAAGTGCTGCCCATCACCCGGCTGGATAACGAGCCGGTCGGCACAGGCAAACCCGGTCCCGTCTATGCCCGGCTTTATGCTGCCTACCAGCAGGCCAAACAGGAACAAGCCGAATGACTGATTCCAGAGACAACACCCCAAAGCCCGGGGCGCCTGCACCGGCGCGCCAAGACTCGCTGATCGAGTACCCGTCACTTTTCCCGATCAAGGTCATGGGCAACAAGGTCGATGGCCTGGTTCATGCGATTACAGTGATCGCGCGCCAGTTCGACCCGGGCTTTGACGCGTCCACCATCGAGTTGCGCGAAAGCAAGGGCGGCAACTACCTCGGCGTGACCATCACCGTTACCGCCACCAGCCGCGAGCAACTCGACGAGCTCTACCGCACACTGTCCACACATCCGATGGTCAAAGTGGTGCTGTAAGCGCCTGACCGGCGTCCCGGCCGGACCGGAACCGGCTGGCTTGCGCCACTGGATTCGCTGCCCTCAACATGAACGACTTCTTCAAGATCCATCCGCTCCCCCCACTTGACGCTTGCCAGCCCCCGGCGCCGCCCGCTGCGCCAAATTTTGAGCAGAATCAGCCCCATGTCCAAGTAATACGGTCACTAGCAGCTATTATTTTCATAGCAATACCGCCTCGCTGCAGGATCGAATGAATTGCCAAATCCACAACCTTGGGCGGGTCAGCTACCAGCCCACCTATCAGGCGATGCAGGACTTCACCGCCTCACGCGACGCATTCGCGCCCGATGAGCTATGGATTTGCGAGCACCCTGCGGTTTATACACAAGGGCTGGCGGGTAAAAGTGATCACATCCTCAACTCCGGCGAGATTGCGGTGGTGCAAACCAACCGCGGCGGCCAGGTGACATACCACGGCCCCGGCCAGGTGCTGGCCTATCCGTTGATCGACCTGAAGCGGGCCGGCTACTTCATCAAGGAATATGTCTACCGCATCGAGGAATCCGTCATCCGGACACTGGCGCATTTTGGCGTGACGGGGCACCGGGTGGCGGGCGCACCCGGCATCTACGTGCGGCTGGACGAACCGTTTTCGCACGCCGCGTTGACCGGTCCTCCTGATCCAGCTGACCCGTTTTGCGGGCTGGGTAAAATCGCCGCCCTGGGCATCAAGGTCAGCCGGCACTGCAGCTATCACGGTGTCGCGCTCAATGTGGCGATGGACCTGGAACCCTTCTCACGCATCAACCCTTGCGGTTACGCAGGACTCAAGACCACCGATCTTTCTACAATCGGTGTATCGGCCAGCTGGCAGGAAGCGGCAGACGTGCTGAGCCAAAAGCTCGTCTGCCAACTGGCTCCCTAACCTGCCCCAACCCACCACACACCATGAGCACACCCGAAGTCGTTCGCGAAATCCAGAGCCTGGAAAACTACAACCCGCTGGCCAAGCAAAAGGCGGCGGCCAAGCTGTCGCGCATTCCGGTCAAGGTCGAGCGCGGCGAAGTGCTGAAAAAGCCCGACTGGATCCGCGTCAGGGCCGGCAGCCCGAGCACGCGCTTTTACGAGATCAAGCAGATCCTGCGCGAGAACAAGCTCAACACGGTGTGCGAGGAAGCCAGCTGCCCCAACATCGGCGAATGCTTCGGCAAGGGCACGGCGACCTTCATGATCATGGGCGACAAGTGCACGCGGCGCTGCCCGTTTTGCGATGTCGGCCACGGCCGGCCCGACCCGCTGGACGTGGACGAGCCGATGAACCTGGCGCGCACGATTGCCGCGCTCAAGCTCAAGTACGTCGTCATCACCAGCGTCGACCGCGACGACCTGCGCGATGGCGGCAGCGGCCATTTTGTGGCGTGCATCCAGAAAATCCGTGAACTGTCGCCTGGCACGACGATCGAGATCCTGGTGCCCGACTTCCGCGGCCGCGACGACCGCGCGCTGGAAATTCTGAAGGCTGCGCCACCCGACGTGATGAACCACAACCTGGAAACCACGCCCCGCCTGTACAAGGAAGCGCGCCCCGGCAGCGACTACCAGTTTTCATTGAACCTGCTGAGAAAATTCAAGGCGTTGCACCCGGCTGTGCCCACCAAGAGCGGCATCATGGTCGGTCTGGGTGAAACCGACGAGGAAATTTTGCAGGTGATGCGCGACATGCGGGCGCACAACATCGAGATGCTGACGATTGGCCAATACCTGGCACCGTCAACATCGCATTTGCCGGTGCGCCGTTATGTGCATCCGGACACTTTCAGGATGTTCGAGGAAGAGGCCTACAAGATGGGCTTCAGCCATGCCGCCGTCGGTGCGATGGTGCGCTCAAGCTATCACGCTGATGAGCAGGCGCACGCGGCCGGCGTGGCCGAGAAACCCGCCGCGTGAGCGGTGCCGCTGTCCTGGCTGAAGCAACCGCAAGGCATGTCATCGCTGGCACGGCATCTGACAGACCCGTTTCCGGCGAAAACCCTGCGCGGCAGCAACGACTGCGTCGGTAACGAGAGGGATTGTTCGGACCGCCGTCGTTGCGATCACGAACCGCATCGCGGTCGCCCCGACCCTGATTAACGTCGCCAGGCGGGTCAGCACCAGCAAGAACACCGTGAACGCTTTCATGAATTCCCCCCCGAGGTAGTGGTCAGACAAGGCTGGGTAATCAGGATTGGCGGCGGGCGTTCTTGGCCACGCCGCCAATTCATTGCCGCTCCGGCACATCGCTGTGCAATGTCGGCAGCAGGCATCAACCGTGAAGCTGGTGACAAGATGCAGGCCCGAGGCGTGGCGCGCGGGGCGACTATCGCCGCGCATCCGCCTCATAAAACACGCCTTTCCCGCCGCGACGGATTCAGGAAGCTCTATGCTTGTGGCCATGTCCGCCAACCTGTATGCCCTGGGCGCCATCGCGCTCTGGGTCACCCTCGCCGCCCTGGGCGTCATGCTCAAGCACCTCCCGCCTTTTTTGCTAACCGGCGTTGCACTGCTCCTGGGCAGCCTGCTGGCCCTGCCCTTCGCCCTGAAAGACCGGCAGGCCTGGAGGATTCCCCTGAAGACCCTGGCGCTCGGCGTCTATGGTCTGTTCGGTTACCACTTTTTGCTGTTCATTGCCTTTCAACATGCGCCAGCGGTCGAGGCGAACCTGGTCAATTACCTCTGGCCGCTGTTCATGGTGGTGCTGGCGCCGCTTTTTCTGACTGGTGTCACGCTGCGCGCGCCGCATGTGGTGGCGGCTCTGCTGGGGTTTGGCGGCGCGGCGATTGCCATTCTGGGCGCCGGCCAGGGCGCGAGCGGCGGCGGCTGGTCCTGGGGTTTCGTTCCGGCTCTGGCCTCGGCATTTATCTGGGCCAGCTATTCGCTGTTGACCCAGCGCGTCAAACCCTTCCCGACCGCCGCCATCGGGCTGTTTGGCCTGCTTTCCGGCCTGCTGGCGCTGTTTTGCCACTGGACGCTGGAGTCGCCAGTGACGCTCTCGGGCCGCGACTGGCTGCTGCTGGCGGTGATGGGAATCGGCCCGCTCGGCGCTTCGTTTTTCCTCTGGGACAAGGCGCTGAAAAATGGCGATGCACGGCAAATCGGCATTTTGAGCTATCTGACACCGCTGGGTTCGACCGCTCTGTTGATGCTGGTCAGCGGGCGAACCCTTACCTGGAGCATTGGCCTGGCCGCCGTGCTGATCATTGGCGCGGCGGTGCTGGGCACGCGCAGCAGGTAGCAAAGGTTTCGCCTCGCCTCCCAAATCCATTTATTGATTAAATCTGCCTGTTGTCCATATATTTCGGCTATCTACAGCTATTAGATTAATAGCATCGATAGGCTGAAAACCGCAAGCCAGCCCTTGCTTAAAGCAGCGCGCCAGGGTCTTCACTGTGCAACACTTCTTGCGCCCACAGCTTGAGCTTGCTGGTATCAGCCCGCAAAATCTGCTGCTTGACGGCCAGAATTTGCGAGGGGTGCATGGAAAAGCTGCGCAGCCCCAAGCCCAGCAGCAGCCGCGTCATGTGCACGTCCCCGGCCATCTCGCCACATACGCTGACGCCTTTGCCTTGGGCGTTGCATTCGGTAATGGTGTCAGCGATCAGGCGCAGCACCGCCGGATGACATGGGTCGTACAGGTGCGCGACCGACTCGTCTGCCCGGTCTATGGCCAGCGTGTACTGGATCAGGTCGTTGGTGCCAATCGACAGAAAATCAAAATATTTGAGGAAAAGCGGAAGCGTCAGCGCCGCCGCCGGAATCTCGATCATGGCGCCAAGCCGCACCGGGCCATAGACCGTGCCACTGTTGTCGAGTTGCGCGCGGGCATGGTCGATCAGCGCCAGTGTCTGGCGAATCTCGCTGACGTGGGCCAGCATCGGCACCAGCAGGTTGACCTGCCCATGCGCGGCGGCCCGCAAGATGGCCCGCAGCTGGGTCAAAAACATCGGCGGGTCGGCCAGGCTCCAGCGGATCGCCCGCAAACCCAGTGCGGGATTGAGATGGCCGTCGTGCGCCCGGCCAGCGAGTTTGTCCAGCGGCTTGTCCGAACCGATATCGACGGTGCGGATGGTGACTGGCATGCCCTGCATGCCTTCGAGCGCCTTGCGGTAAGCCAGGTATTGTTCGTTCTCGTCGGGCAGCTTGCCATTGCGGCCCATGAACAGAAATTCACTGCGAAAAAGCCCCACGCCCACCGCGCCGACATTGACGGCGCCGACCGTGTCGTTCGGCATCTCGATATTGGCCAGCAGCTCGATGCGCTCCCCATCTAGCGTCAGTGCGGGCGTGTGCTTGAGCCGGTTCAAACGCTGACGCTCGAGTTCGCCCTGGCGTTGCTTGAAGCCGTATTCGGCCAGAATGATGGGCGACGGGTCGACGATCAGCAACCCCGCATCGCCGTCAATGATGACCCAGTCATCCTGCTTGATCAGCTGGCTGGCGCTGCGCGCGCCGACCACGGCCGGAATATCCAGGCTGCGCGCCACAATCGCCGTGTGCGATGTCTTGCCGCCCACGTCGGTGGCAAAACCGGCAAACAGGCTCTGCTTGAACTGCAGCATGTCGGCCGGCGAAATGTCGTGCGCAATAAGCACCAGTGGCACATCGTTGGTGTCGTCCAGCAACAAATCCTGCTGCGACTGCTTGCGGCTGCTGCCGGCCTGCTCAGCGGGCTGTACCGGTGAAGCGACCCCCTTCATGTGCCGCAGGATGCGCTCCACCACCTGCTCCAGATCGGCCTTGCGCTCGCGCAGGTACTCGTCTTCCATCTCGTCGAACTGGCGCGCGATGATTTCGTACTGGGTGGTAAGCGCCCACTCGGCGTTGTAGTGACGCTCGGTGATCCAGTGCTTGATGCCGCTGATCAATTGTTCGTCCTGCAGCAGCATCAGGTGAACGTCCAGCAGGGCGGCTATTTCGTGGGGTACGTCTTTCGGCAGGTCTTGCTGCAGACGCATGATTTCTTCCATCACGGCATTGCGCGAGACCCTGACACGCGCGATCTCTTCGACAGTCTTTGCAGCCTCGATGAAGTAATGCGCAACATCGGCGCGACTCGACGCCACCAGCACGGCCCGGCCAATGGCAATTCCCCGCGACACCGCCAGGCCATGAACGGAAAAAGTCATGCGTAGATTGCCCCCACGCTTGTCACTGCGTGTACTGCGCTGCCCCCCGAGGGGGCTGGCCTTGCTTGGGGCGGCCCGACGCGGCGGCCGCTGGCCCCCACGCTGGTCACAACGCGCACTGCGCTGTCCCCCGAGAGGCGGGCCTTGCTTGAGGCGGCCCTTCGCTGAACTTGCTTTCAGCGTTACAGGCCTCATTCACCTTCTCCAAATTTATCGGCGATGAGCGCCAACAAGGCATCCATGGCCAGCTGTTCATCAACGCCATCGGTTTCGATTTCGACCACGCTGCCGATACCTGCCGCCAGCATCATCACGCCCATGATGCTTTTGGCGTTGACGCGGCGCTCGCCCTTGCTCATCCAGACTTCACTGGCAAAGCTGCCGGCGAGTTTGGTAAGTTTGGCGGAAGCCCTGGCGTGCAGGCCCAGCTTATTGTTGATGTTCGTGCGGGTCTTGATCATGTTTTCTTTGTACCTGATTTTGCGGTGCGGTAATGGCCACCTGCATCACGCCTTGCGTCGCGCCGGCCAGGGCCCGTGCCACCAACGCGTCAAGCGGCTCGTGGCGATAGGATACGGCGCGCAGCAGCATGGGCAAATTAATGCCGGTGAGCAGCCGGCTGCTAACACCGTCGACCAGCTTTTGCGCCACATTGCAGGGTGTGGCGCCAAAAATATCCGTCAGAACCAGCGTCTGCGGCATGCCGAGCTGCGCAAGCATGATGCGCGCCTGCGCCAGCGTTTCCTCGGGCGGCATATTGGGCTGCACATCAAGCGCCGCCACCCCCACCGCCTGGTCCGGAAACACATGCGATACGCATTGGCGAAAAGCCGATGCCAGAGGCGCGTGAGCAATGATGAAAATGCCGTTCATTGGGACTAATTATCAACTTTCACACTGAGGAAGTAGCCATATGCAGCGATACAGCAACACAAAAACACAGCCATGGCCGCCTGAAAACTTCCCACTTGGCCCAGGCCCATGGCCGCGAATCCATCGATCAGCAGACCCAGACCCCACTGCGCCACGAACACGCCGGCGAAGATGACGAGGTTATAGGCCGACAGGGCGCGCCCTGCCAGCGAGGCCCGAAACGACATGCCCACGGCCGGCTGGGCCAGCCCCAGGACGCTCGAAGTCATGCAAAACAATGCCCAGCCCGGCCAGCCGGTGGTGCTGCCGGCGGCTATATTCAGGGCCAGCACCAGCAGACTCAGGGGCACGCCCCAGGCGATCAGCCGGATGGCACCCCAGCCATGGCGCGCCAGCCAGGGGTTGACCATGCCCCAGCTCCAGAAGGTCGCCAGCATGCTGGCGTTGATGCAGAAAAGACCGGTGGCCGACTGTAGTGCGGTATCGCCCGTCACCTTGACGAGCCACGGCCCGGCCCAAAGCGTCTGTACGGCCACCATGCCGCCATAGTTGAAGAAAGCCAGCGGTGCCAGCATGCGGAAATAGCGGCTGCGCCAGACTGGACCGTATCCCGCTACTTCAGCCGGCAAAACCGCTGCCTCGCCGGGAAGGCCGGCGACCGATTCAGAAAGCGGCGCTGCCTGGCTTAAAACTGGCACCACCCAGGCAATCGCCGCCATCGACAACAGAATCAGCACCGCCAGTATCCAGAACAGCGGCCGCCATCCGGTAAGAGGCATCAGCCATTGCACCGGCAGCGTGGAAGCCAGCATGCCGAGCGAGCCGGTCATCAGCATCCAGGAATTTGCGCGCAGCAGGGTCGCCACATCAAACCAGCGCCGGTAACCCGTCAGCGCCGCCATCAGGCAGGCACTGACACCAACGCCGACCAGCACCCGCGCGGCCAGCAGTGCGGCAAAACTGCCGGCCAGCGAAAACGCCAGGCAGCCCACAACGGCCAGGCTTAGAAACCAGAGGATGACGCGCTTCGGCCCGTGACGGTCCAGCCAGGTGCCCAGCGGCAACTGGACGGCGGCAAAACCCAGAAAGTAGCCCCCCGCCAGCAGGCCCAGGTCACGCGCTTGCAGCGCAAACTCCTGCGTCAGCACGGGAGCCAGCGTGGCCGTGATGGCCCGCAGCAGCGCCGAGCAGAAATAAGAAGCGGCAAAGGCGAGAAAGACAATCGTGCCGGTTTTCGAGTCCAGCCATCCGGTCTCGGGTGATGCACCCTGGACAGTGCTCATGAAACGGAGCTCCGCCCGCGCGACTGCTTCAGTGATTCACTCATTCGAATTTCAGGCTGGAAAAAAACGTCTCGGCCACTTCGGGCGCCATTTGCGGCGCATACACGACCACCTGAAACACCTGCGAGCCATGGGCAAAGTAGGCCGCCTGCCCGGTCACAGCAGTTCCATCGATACGCTGACCCTGCGCCAGCACACGGGAAACGGCTGGCGCGGCCGAAGCACCGGGAATCCTGAGCGGCAGCCACTGCCTGCTGCTTGGCACGGCTTTCATGTTGGTCAGTGTCAAGTCTTGCCACAGCGCCAATACCGGCGCAGCTTTGGCGGCATCGCCCAGGTCCGCTACCGCCACTGCAAAGGTCGCTCCACCCGCGTCGCAACCCAACATGGACAGCGCCGTAGCTTGCCCACCCAGCGGTACGACTTTTTGCGCCTTGTCGGGTTTGCAGGGTAGCAGCAGGCTAAGGCGGGTGTTCTCGGGACGCACTTCGCGCCAGTTGAAAGCCGGACTGCAGGCCGCCAACGCCAGCAAAGTGGCCAGCGCCGCAGTAAAAAAAGTCAGGAATCGGGACATCGGGCGTGCTGGAGCCTTATAAATACTTGCGGTAAATCAACAAGCCCTGCACTTTACAGGCAATCAGTCGTGGCCCTGGGTCGGGCCATCACGCGCCAATGATCGTCCGCCCATCCACCGCCAGCGTGCCGACCCCTACAAAAACTTGCGCCCCAATAAAATACATTTATAATGCATTTATTGTCAGACACGGAAAGCAAGTGACGCAGGGCCCTGTCCAGCCGCTTGCGGCCTGAGCCCGGTGAGGGGTTGAAGGCACTGTGCAAACCAATTTCTTCCCAACAAAAAGGTCAAAAAAAAGCGCCCGAGGTCGCAACTACCGTCCGCGGCTCCATTAAAAGCCCGCAGCCATTGGCAGAAACCGAAAAGAAATACTGCTATGTGCGGCATCGCACCGACGCCGGAGGGGCTCCGGATTGATGATCACAGATCATGATTTGCAGCAATGTAAATCAACCCCGACGCACTGATTTCCCCGCCGATTGCTTATGCACCGGTTGCGGTCAAACCAAGAGCGCCGCGCAATCCGTCAATCCCATGAGCAGCAACGACGCTGCCAGTGCTATTTTTCAGACAACAAATTCAGGAAAAACCCGATGAAATCATTAGACAGAAAGCAGCTTGACCAGGATCTTTTAATGGGCAAGGGACGCCGAAATTTCCTCGGCAAGAGCGCCCTGCTGGGATTGACCGGTGCCGGCGTGTCGCTCGGCCTGGCCGGTTGCAAGGACCAGAGCGCGGCCACGCCGGCCAGCACTGCCGTGGTCGCAGCACCGGCAACCGGAACCGAAGTGGCACCAGGACAGCTTGATGACTACTATCATTTCTCGAGCGGTGGACATTCAGGGGAGGCGCGAATTCTGGGACTGCCTTCGGGCCGGACCTTGCGGCGCATCCCGATCTTCAACATTGATCCGATGGTCGGCTGGGGCATTACCAATGAGTCAAAAGCCATCATGGGCACCAAGCCCGACGGCAGCCTGAAGTACACCACCGGCGACACCCACCACGTCCACGGCAGCTACAAGGATGGCACTTACGACGGCCGCTGGTTGTTCACCAATGACAAAATCCATTCCCGTCTGGCGCGAATTCGCATGGACACCATGGAATGCGACAAGATCACCGAGTTGCCCAACGTCATGGGCTTCCACGGAATTTTTCCCGACAAGCGTGATCCGGTCGATGCGGCCATCAATTACACGACGCGCGTGTTTTGCGGGCAGGAGTTCCACACGCCACTGCCCAACGATGGTCGTGACCTGGAAGATCCCAGCAAATGGGGCTGCCTGTTCACCTGCGTCGACGCCGCCACGATGGAGGTGCGCTGGCAGTGCCGCATCGACGGCAACATGGAACTGGTTGCCACATCGTATGACGGCAAACTCGCGGGCTCGACCAACTACAACACCGAGAACGCCCCGGATCTTGCCGGTATGATGAAGGCCGAACGCGATGCATGCACGTTTTTCAATATCGAGCGCATCGAAAAGATGGTCAAGGACGGCAAGTTCACCACAATAGGCGCTTCAAAAGTGCCTGTGGTTGACGGCCGGAAGGCAGCCAACGCAGACCCTAAAACCGCGGTCACCTGCTATGTTCCGCTGGGCAAGAACCCGCATGGTGTAAACGCCTCGCCGGACGGCAAATATTTTGTCACCGCCGACAAGCTCTCGCCCACCGCCTCGGTGGTCGAGCTGGCACTGGTTCTTAAATGGTTTGCCGGCGAACTGAAAGAAGAACGCGACACAGTGGTGGCCCAGCCCGAGATCGGCCTTGGCCCTTTGCACACCGCTTTTGACGGCAAAGGCAATGCCTACACCTCCCTCTTTCTCGACAGCCAGGTCGTCAAATGGAATGTTGACCTGGCGATTGCGCAATTCAAAGGTGACAAGGCTGTCAAGGTCGTACTTGACCGGATCGACGTGAACTTCCAGCCCGGCCACGGCTATTCCTCGATGGGTGAAACCAAGGAGCCCGACGGCAAATACTTCAATTCCGGCAACAAGTTTTCCAAAGACCGCTTCCTGCCGGTTGGTCCCCTGCACCCCGAGACCGAACAGCTGATCAACATCAGCGGCGCAAAGATGGTGACGGTCGCGGAGCACTCGGCTTATCCGGAACCGCATGACGGCATCATCGTGCGCCGTGACCTGGTCAAGACACGCCAGATCTACAACATGGATGATTTCCCCAATGCGGTCAAACCGGAAACCGCCGGTATCGAGCGCAAGGGCAACAAGGTTCATGTGCGGCTGATGTCGCAGGCACCGGCCTTCAGCATGCCGATCATCAAGGTCAAGAAGGGTGATGAGGTGACCATCACTCTGACGAACTACGACAAAGTCGAGGACCTGACCCATGGCTGTGCGGTGCCGACCTACAACATTTGCTTCATCGTCAATCCACAGGAAACCAAGTCGGTGACGTTCAAGGCCGACCGGGTCGGTGCTTACTGGATTTATTGCACGCACTTTTGCCATGCACTGCATCTTGAAATGCGCAGTCGCCTGCTGATTGAGGCGTAATTTCACGCTCGGGGCCATACGGGGGGTGTGCAAGGTGCGCCTTGCATGCCCACCTAAAGCGTTCACCGGAGAGCGCGGTCCGAACTTGGTTTTTATGGAACAACTGGTTTTAGGCGGGCGCTTGCTGCGCCCCATGCTCATCGTTTTCGCAATCCTGCTCAGCCAGCTGTTCGCCGGCCATGCTGAAGCGACGATTTACGATGCCGAGCTTTCCGAGCAACTGATGCACGGCGCGGACCTGTGCGCCGCCGCGCCCTGCAGTGACGTGATGCCCTCGGCAAAACGGTTTTCCATGCGCAAGGGCGCACCCAATTATGTCGAGGCCTACGCCGACGAAGGCGACAAGACGCGTCTGGTCGGCTATGTTTTCCTGTCTACCGACGTGGTTGACATTCCGGCCTACTCCGGCAAGCCTGTCGTCACCCTGATCGGCATGGACACCCAGGGAATAATCACCGGGGTTCGCGTTCTCAAGCATTCAGAGCCCATCCTGCTGGCAGGCATACCCGAATCCGCACTGCTCAAATTTATTGACCAGTATGTGGGCAAGACGGCCACCTCCAAGCTGATCATCGGCCGCGACCGGGAGGAGGATGGGGCCATTGGCCTGGATGCCATCAGCGGCGCAACCGTCACGGCCATTGCCGAGAACCAGGTCATCTCACGCAGCGCCTACGAGATCGGCAAACAGGTCGGCATCATCAAAAGCACGCCGAGGCCGGCCGCGCGCTTCACGGCCCTCAAGGATGAGCTGAACTGGGCCGGCTTGCTGAAAGAGGGCAGCGTGCAGCACCTGGTGGTACCTGCATCCGAAATGGGTCTGGCAGATCAGTCAAAGCCGTATATGGATCTGTATTTTGGCTACCTGAACGTGCCGGCAATCGGCTACAGCTTGTTGGGCGAGCACAGCTATAAGCGCCTGATGCAGGATCTGAAACCGGACGAGCACGCTATTTTCATCATTGGAAGCGGGCAGGAAACTTTCAAGGGCTCGGGCTATGTGCGCGGCGGAATCTATGACCGCGTGCAGGTGCGGCAGGACCCGGTGACCTTTACCTTTCGCGACACCGACTACCTCAATCTCTATCATCTGCAACCGGCGGATGTGCCAGGTTTTAAAGAGTCGGCAATTTTCATCATTCGCTCGCCCAGTTTCAATCCGGCCTGGCCATGGCAGCTGACCGTGCTCGCCAACAAGGCCAACGCATCGGGCAACGGAAAAACCTTTGTTCATTTTGACCAGGAGTTCTGGCTGCCCGCGCGTTATCTTGAGGGCGGTCGCCCGCAGGTCGATCGCCCTCAAGCGGCCTGGAAATCGATCTGGAAAAACCAGAAGCTTGAAATCAGCCTGTTTATCCTGATCCTCGGAGCGACCGCGTTGCTGTATGCGCTGCGCGACAAACTGGTTCGCAGGTCCACTCGCAAAAACAAGCCCTGGACAGCGGTGCCGCACCATCTGCTCTGGATTGCCAGCGTGGGCTATCTGGGTTTTTATCTCAAGGCGCAGCCCAGCATCACCCAGGTGATGACCTGGTTCCACTCGATGCTGAATCAGTGGAAGTGGGAGCTCTTCCTGTCAGACCCGTTTATCTTCATTTTCTGGCTGTTCATCGTGGTCACCGTGCTGGTTTGGGGCCGTGGCGTATTTTGTGGCTGGCTATGCCCCTTCGGATCGCTGCAACAACTGGCACACAGTGCCGGCAAATGGTTGGGACTGAAGCGCCTGCAAGGCCTGCTGCCCAAGCCGTTGCATGACAAGCTAAAGTGGATCAAATACGCCGTGTTTTTTATCCTGCTCGGCGTGTCTTTTTACTCCATGGAGACGGCCGAGAAGCTGGCGGAAATAGAGCCCTTCAAGACGACTTTCATCGTCGGGGTATGGAACCGGACATGGCCCTTCTGGCTGTTTATCGGAGGCATTCTCGGCTGGTCTTTTTTCAGCGAACGCCCCTATTGCAAATATATTTGCCCACTGGGCGCCGGTCTGGCGATCCCCGGAAAGTTTCCTCTTTTCAGACTCAAACGCAAGGCCGAATGTCAGACCTGCCATGCGTGTGCCGCCGGATGCGGCTCGCATGCCATTGATTCAGCCGGCAAGATCGACCCGATGGAATGCATGCTCTGCCTGGATTGCATGGTTCTGTATTACGACGATCACGCCTGCCCGCCGCTGGTCAAGGAACGCAAGAAGCGCGAGACATCAGGCCTGCCGCTGACCCCCATCAATGCCGGCGGCTACTTCATCTCGCTTGACAGCGTGCGCCGCAATCTGGCCGAAAAGACAGCAGAACTGGCTGACAAGCAGACCTAATACGGTGAACAGGCCCATGTCTTTACCAATGTCATTTCAGGATCTGCTCAAAGCCGGATTGCTGGCAGCATGCCTAGCCTTGTCGGTCGCTGCGGCGCAAGGCGCTGTGGTAGCGGTCCAACCCGGCCAGTCAATCGCCGATGCGATTCGCGGGGCGCGGCCTGGCGATACGGTGCAGGTGGCGCGCGGCTTTTACGCTGAGAATCTGCTCATCGACAAGCCCATCACGCTACAAGGTGTCGACCGGCCAACCATCAGCGCCCAGGGCATTGGCGATGTGATACGGGTCAGCTCGCCAGATGTGCAGATCCAGGGCTTCATCGTGCGCGACAGCGGAATCGACCTCGGTGCTCAAAACTCCGGCATCTTTTTCCAGCCTGGCTCAGACCGTGCCGTGGTCAGCGATTGCACTTTGGTCTACAACCTGTTCGGCGTCTGGCTGGAGCAGTCCAGGGATGCACGCGTGGTCGGCAATGTCATTACCGGCAAGCGCGATCTGCTGTCTGCGGCGCGCGGCAATGGCATCCAGGTCTTCAACATGAACGGTGTGCAGATTCTCGACAACAACATCAGTTTTACGCGCGACGGCATTTATGTCGACGTCTCGAGCAACGCCCTGTTTCGCGGCAACAAGATTCATCATCTGCGTTACGGCACGCACTACATGAACACAAATCACAGCATCTGGGAAAACAACGAGTCTTACCTCAATCGCGGCGGGCTGGCGTTGATGGAAGTGCGCGATCTGACGGTACGCAACAACCTTGCCTGGGGCAATACAGACCACGGCATCATGCTCCGCACCATTCAGGACTCTGTGATTGAAAACAATGTCGTCGCAGGAAACGGGCGCGGTCTTTTTATTTACGACGCGGAGTACAACATCGTCCGGGCCAACCTGGTTATCGGAAATCGCGTTGGCATCCATCTGACTGCAGGCTCGGGCAACAACAAGGTTGATGGCAACGACTTTATCAACAACCAGGAGCAGGTCAAATACGTGGCCGCGCGCGATGTTGAATGGGGCCGCAGCAAGGGCAACTACTGGAGCAATTACAACGGCTGGGACCAGAACGCCGACGGCATCGGTGACATGCCCTATGAAGCGAACGATGTGGTTGACCGCCTCAACTGGCAGTACCCGCTGCTCAAGCTCCTGCTGTCGAGCCCTTCGATACAGACCCTGCGTTTTGTCGCCCGCCAGTTTCCGGTCCTGCGCGCGCCCAGCATTGTGGACAAGAGCCCCCGGATGCAGCCTTCGCACCAGGACTGGCGGCGCTGGAGCGGAAAATGAAAAGCATGCGTGTGATCGAAGTCTCGTCTCTTACCCGGCGCTATGGGGAAATCACTGCGGTTGACGACATCAGCCTGTCGGTAGCGCAAGGCGAGATGTTCGGCCTGATCGGGCCCAATGGTGCCGGCAAAAGCACCCTGTTCAAGTTGATGTTGGGGCTGATCGCTCCCAGCTCGGGCGAGGTACGGCTGCACGGCGTGCTGATCGATGGCCCCGAGTTCAGAACAGTGCGCCGCCGCATCGGCTATCTGCCAGAGAGCTTTGTGACTTACGACAACTTGACGGGACTGGAAGTATTGAGGCTTTTTGCTGACTTCAAACAGGTCCCGCGCAGCAGCTGTGCCGCGCTGCTGGCACGTGTCGGTCTGCAGGAAGCTGCAGGACGGCGGGTCAGCGCCTATTCCAAAGGCATGCGCCAGCGGCTCGGCTTTGCACAAGTGCTGCTGGGCAAACCGGACCTGATTTTTCTGGATGAACCAACCAACGGCCTTGACCCCCAGGGCATTCACGACTTCTACGAAATTCTGCGGCAGGTGCAGGCTGATGGCGCAACCGTCATCCTCACATCGCACATCCTCGCCGAGATCCAGGAACGGGTTGACCGACTGTTGATTTTGCAAAACGGGCGCATTGCCGCCCAGGGAACGCTGGCGCAACTGCGCACCCAGCGCATCATGCCCTCGGTCATTGAGGTGACGCTGCTCCCGGAGCGGCAGGCACGCGTACAGAACGAATTGGCGCACATCGCGGGCGTGCAGATGACGGTCAGTGGCAGTCTGGCGCGCATCTCGTGTTCACCGGCAGAAAAGGTCGCGGTGCTGGAACTGCTTTTTGCGCACAACGGCACGGTTCAGCAAATCGCCATCCATGAGCCGTCGCTGGAAGATCTGTTCCTGGGTTACGGAGGGCAGCATGTTGATGGGAATTGAATGGGCACAGGTCGGCGTCATGGCCGGCAAGGAATGGCGGGAGCGCATCCGCAACTGGTGGGTGCTGGCAGTGGCCCTGATTTTTGCGCTGTTTGCGCTCGCCATCGCCTATTTCGGTACGGCGCAGCAAGGCACTGTCGGCTTTCACGGCATAGACATTACCGTGGCCAGTCTGGTCAGTCTGGTCATCTATCTGGTACCGCTGATCGCCATGATCCTTGGCTATGACGCCATCGTCGGAGAGAGAGAACGCGGCTCGCTTGAATTGCTGTTGTCGATGCCGATCACCCGTTTTGAAATCCTGCTGGGAAAATATCTGGGTTTGTCAGCCGCCCTGGCCTGCGCCACGGCCGTGGGATTTGGCGCAGGATTGCTGCCACTGGCCGGCCAGTTGGGTCTGCGTGACCTTTACCACTACGCAGGCTTTGTTTTCTCAGCGATTTTGATGGGCATGGCTTTTCTCAGTCTGTCGCTTTGGCTGTCGGTGATTGCGCCCGACCGCATGCGTGCCAGCGGCATGGCGATTGCCACCTGGTTCTTTTTTGTACTGGTTTTCGATCTGCTGCTGATGGGCATGCTCGTCGTCAGCAAGGGAAACCTGGGCAGCACCGTTTTTGCCAGCTTGCTCATGCTCAACCCGGCAGATGTCTTTCGCCTGCTGAACATATTCAGTTCGCAGCAAGTGCAAACCATGTACGGCCTTGCAACCGTGATGCCCGACGGACTGACCAACCCGCTAGTTCTTCTGGGCATCATGCTGGGCTGGATCATCGTGCCATTTCTGGCCGCCAACTGGAGATTCAAGTGAAAGCGACGAACCCCGGCAGACGACAGTGCCTGCACAGCACTTTTAAATGGGGCAGCGGCTGGCTGCTGCTGACCCTGCTGCCTGCCTGTAAGCGCGCCGTACAACAGGCCGGGGCGCAGGAACCCGGCAGTGAGACGACCTGCGTGCTGGACGGCATGGTGCTGAAAGACTTCCCTGGGCCGAAGGCGCAAATTCACTACGCCGAAGGTGCACCCGATTTTTATTGTGACCTGATCGAGCTGTTTGCCGAGCTGCTGGCGCCCGAGCAAAAACGCGCGCCCGCTGCCGTATTTGTTCAGGACATGGCCAAGACCGACTGGGATCACCCGGTGGCCAACTGGATCGATGCCAAAACGGCCTTTTACGTCACGGGTAGCCGCAAGCGCGGCTCCATGGGACCGACCTTCGGCTCATTCGCCAGCATGCAGGACGCAGAAAAGTTTTCGCAGAAGGAGGGAGGCAAAGTGATGCGCTTCGATCAGATTACGCCGGCCATGGTCAACCTGACCGGCGGTGTGGTGAACGACACCTCGATGTCGCGGTGACCTGGCTCCCTGAAACAGGAACGGATCCACACCATGGACACAACGATGACCGCAGACATGGAAACAGAAGCGCTGCAGGCGCTGTTCGCCGAAACCAACTACCGCCTGCGGGAATCACGCAAAGCGGTATTGCAACATTACGGTGTCGGCACCGAAGCAGATTTGCTGACGAAAATCGAGCTGGCTTCGGTCGCCGAACACCCGGCTTACGAGCTTTACCTGAGCGCGCTGATTCTTGAACAGACCCGTATGCAGATACGCGCGGAATTGTTGGCACAGCTGTCCGGCGGGGCCCCGCAAGAGCGCCCTTCGATCAGCGTGCATCTCGGGCTCAAGGAGCAGCTTGACGCGCACTACGGATCCCGTCTTCTTGAACCGGTACGAATGGCACAGGATGCCCTGATGATGTCCTTTGACACCGGGCTGGTCGTGGAAGTGCGCTATTTCAGCAGGCAGGAATATTCGATCATGTGGACCTTCGGTGATGCTCTTCTGCGTATCGATACCGCACCTACGCATCCCGACTGCGCAACCTTTCCCCACCACCTGCATCGGGGAGAAAGCGCGGCTGTCGATGACCCTGCGACATCGCCTGACACGGACTGCTGGTTTCACCTGTCCGGGTTGCTGAAGCGGCTGCTGCAAGATCCACTACTTGGCGCGCTTGAGGCTTCGTCTGCGTCAAGACAAAACGCAACAGAGTGCTGTGCCGCTGCTTCAAATGAATGAGCAAAGCGCGGATTTCATCCGGCGCTTTGCCGGCAGTGCGTTAGTCCCTGACTCCCTTTTTTTCAACCCGAGAGGAACATGATCATGAATGCTTACCAA
>NZ_JABBPF010000122.1 GCF_012927415.1 Polaromonas sp.
GCAGCTGAAAGTGCGCAGCGGCTGGACAAGCGGCTGGCCGCGCCGGGCCCGGCCGCCCTGAAACCGCTGTTCCCCTATTTGCTGACCGATGCGGCCAGCGCTGTCGAAACCATCTGGAACGAGCACCGCGAAACGACGCGCGGCCGCGACCTGGACATCACGGGCATGAGCTACGCCATGCTGGAGCAGGGGCCCCGGCAGTGGCCGCTCAAGCCAGGCGAAACAGCTGGAAAAGACCGGCTCTACGAAGACGGCATCTTTCCCACGGCCGACGGCAGGGCGCGCTTCGTCAACACCGTGTACAAACCGGTGGCAGAGCCACGCGAATCGCGCTACCCCTTCTCGCTCACCACCGGGCGCCTGCGCGACCAGTGGCATGGCATGAGCCGCAGCGGCACGCTGGGGCGACTGTTTGGCCATGTGGCCGAGCCGGCCGTGCAGATGAATGCGCAGGACATGGCCAGGCGCCAGCTCAAGGAAGGCGAACTGGTGCACGTCACTTCCAGGCGCGGCTCCATCGTCGTGCCGGTGCAGTCCTCGCCCGAAGTGGCGTTAAGCCAGGCTTTCATCGCCATGCACTGGGGCCAGGAGTACCTGAGCGGGCGTTCCAGCATCGGCCAGCCCTTGGCAGGCGTCAACGCGCTGACCACCTCGGCTTACTGCCCCAGTTCCAAACAACCCGAGCTCAAGCACGCGGCGGTCAAGATCATCCTCAAGCCTGAACTGCCATGGACCCTGCTTGCCATGGCCTGGCTCCCCGACAGCGAGGCGCTGGCCACACACCAACAGCTCAAGCCCCTAATGACGGAATTTCCCTTCAGCAGCTGCGTGCCGTTTTCCAACAACGCGCCGCTGGGCGACCGCGGCCGCGAACGCACAGGCATGCTGTTTCGCGCCGCCAGCCATGAAGCGCCGCCCGAAGAGACGCTGGCCACGCTGGAGCGCATTTTGGGCCTTGATGGCTCGTACGCATTGCGCTATGCCGACCGGAAAAAGGGCCAGCGCCGCACCATGCGGCTGGTCCGCAAGGGCGAGCAAGCTGAACTGGCCGGCTTCATGCTCGCCGGCGACACCAGTGCCCAGGCCTGGATCAGCACGTTATTGAAGGACGAGCTGCCCGCGCAGACTTATGGCCGGTTGCTTTTGGTGCCGGGCGCGAAGCCGCCGGTGGCGGTGCAGTCGCGTGGCAAACTGGTGTGCAGCTGCTTCAACGTCACCGACATGGCCATCGACCTGCACTTGTCGGCTCTCGGCCAGAGCAGCGCCATGAACCCGACTGGCAGCGACCAGGGCTCGGTCGAAGAACGGCTGGCATCACTGCAGGCTGGCCTGCAATGCGGCACCAATTGCGGCTCGTGCATACCCGAACTCAAACGCCGGGTGCGCTCTGCCTGCAGCGCCGAAGCAGCCGGCAACAGCTTGCCGGAACTTGCCGTCATCCCGATCAAGCGCCTGGCTTAACGACGGGTTTAAGCTCATAACAAAAAGTTAGCTGCATTCGCAGACAATCGCTGCATGGGTATAAGTCAATACATCAAGGAAATCGGGCGCGGCAAGGACGGCGCGCGCGATTTGTCGCGCGAACAGGCCGGCGACCTGCTGGGCCAGGTGCTCGACGGCGCGGTGACAGACCTGGAAATTGGCGGTTTCTGCCTGGCCATGCGCATCAAGGGCGAAACGCCTGAAGAAATGGCGGGTTTTCTGGATGCCGTGCATCAGCGGCTGAACCTGCTGCCCGCCAGCGACAAGCCCACGGTCGTCCTGCCGAGCTACAACGGCGCGCGCAAGCTGCCGGTGCTCACGCCGCTGCTGGCACTGCTGCTGGCGCGCGAAGGGCTGCCCGTGCTGGTCCATGGCACGCCCACCGAATCTGGCCGTGTTTTTGCGTCAAATGTGCTTTCGGTCCTGGAAGTACCGCTTCTGACAGCTATTAAATCAATAGCGCCCGGGGGCGTGGCTTTTGCCGCGACGGAATTGCTCAACCCGGCCTTGAAGCGCCTGCTTGACGTGCGCCGCGCCGTCGGCCTGCGCAATCCGGCGCACAGCCTTGTCAAGTTGATGAATCCGATCGCTGGCAAGGCGCTGGTGGTCAGCAGCTATACCCATCCCGAATACGCCATTTCAATGGCCGCCACCTTTCAACTCGTCAAGGCCGATGCGCTGCTGCTGCGCGGCACCGAAGGCGAGGTGGTGGCCGACGCGCGCCGCTCACCGCAGATGCAGGGTTTTGTCGGCGGGCAGCGCGTGCTCTTTCAGGAAGGCGTGAAGGGAACCCTGCCCTCGGTGCCCGATCTACCCAGGGATATCGACCCCGCCAGCACGGCGGCTTACATTCAGTCGGTGCTGTCAGGGAAAAGCCCTCTGCCTGCTTCGATTGCGCAACAGGTGGAACATATCTTGCATCTTGTCGCCCAACTATGAATATCGGCAAAGTCACCCTCGTAGGCGCAGGTCCGGGCGATCCAGAACTGCTCACCATCAAAGCCCTCAAGGCGATTCAGCGCGCCACGGTGCTGTTCGTCGACGATCTGGTCAGTGACGAGATCGTGGCGTTTGCGTCAAAGCAGACCCGTGTGGTGCATGTCGGCAAGCGCGGCGGCTGCAAGTCCACGCCGCAGGCCTTTATCGAAAAACTCATGCTGATGGCAGCCAGCGAAGGCGAAAACGTGGTGCGGCTCAAGGGCGGCGACCCCTTCATCTTTGGCCGCGGCGGCGAGGAAGTCGAGCACCTGCGGGCCGCGGGTATGCAAGTGGAAGTGATCAACGGCATCACCGCTGGCCTGGCCGCCGTGACTTCGCTGGGCGTACCGCTGACGCACCGCCAGCATGCGCACGGCGTGGTGTTCGTCACCGGCCACGCCAAACCCGGCGATGCCGGCACCGACTGGCGGGCGCTGGCCGCCACCGCCCGCAGCGCCCGCTTGACGCTGGTGATCTACATGGGCATAAGCGGTGCCGAACGCATCCAGCAAGAGCTGCTGAGCGGCCTGCCCGCCGCAACGCCGGTTGCCGTCATCCAGAATGCAACGCTGGGCACGCAGCGCCACATCACCACCACCCTGGGCGCGCTGGCCGACGCCATTCAGGCAGGTGCCATGGCCAGCCCGTCCATCATCGTCGTCGGCGATGTCATTGGCGGCGTGGCCGTGGCCGCCGCGCACCCGCACGTCGTTCGCGCAGCCTGAACGACGCGCGGCGCCCCACGGCGCCATCGCACAGCCACACCCGCGTCACCGCCTCGTCACAGTGGCTGGTTATGCTTGCGGCTTACCAACCGGAGCATTCCATGTCAACCCGTATTCTGGCCGGCGCGCTGCTGGCTCTCAGCCTGAGCTGCGCCCAGGCGCAAACCTTCTCCTTCGGCCTGTGGGGCGACATGCCCTACCAGAAAGCCGGTGACGACCTAAAGATCCCGGCCTTGCTCAAAAGCATCAACCAGTCGGAGATCGCTTTTTCGATTTACGACGGCGACATCAAGGACGGCAGCTCCAAATGCACCGATGACATTTACGCCTCGGCCCTGACCATGTTCAGCCAGCTGAAAAAACCGGTGGTTTACGTGCCCGGCGACAACGAATGGACCGACTGCCACCGCCTCAACAACGGCGGCTACGACGGGCTGGAACGCCTGGCCTATCTGCGCAAAACCATGTTCACGACGCTGAACTCCCTGGGCAAGCGCCAGATGCCGCTGGTCCATCAGGCTCCACCCGGCGAAAAATATGTCGAGAACACCCGCTTCAGCCACCGCGGCATCGTGTTTGCCACGCTGAATATTCCCGGCAGCAACAACAATAAAGTCCTCGACCAAAAAGACTGCACGCACAAGAGCGCACGCACGGCCGTCCAGTGCGACGCCAGCAACGCCGAGTACCTGGAGCGCGACGCCGCCAACGTCAGCTGGATGCAGGATGCTTTCAAAACCGCCAGGGCGCAAAAAGCGCGTGGACTGGTGCTGGTGTTCCAGGCCGATCCGGGTTTTGATCTGCCGGAGACCGAAGACAAGGATGAAAGCCAGGCGCCCGGCGTCAGCGGTTATCGCAATTTCATCAACAGCGTGGTGTTGGAGACCGAACAATTCCCCGGCCAGGTCCTGCTGGTACACGGCGACACCCATTTCTTCAAAATGGACAAGCCTCTTTACAGCCCGACGAAACTGCTGGCCAACCTGACACGCCTGCAAACCTTCGGCAGCCCGTTGATTCACTGGGTACGCGTGACGGTGGATGCAAAGAATGCCAATGTGTTCACGGTACAGCCGGTGATCGTGAAGCACGAGTGATTCTGCGCACTATGCTCTGCTGCCTATCCGGCAGCAAGCCGCCCGAAGATCCTGGCTGCTACTATTGTTGCCCATGAAAACCCGATCCGTGCAACGTCTCGAGGCGCCTGCGAAAGGCACAAAAACACCGTCAGGGACGCTCAATGAGGAAGCCTACCGCCAAATCGAGGAGATGATCGTCACGCTCGAGCTCAGGCCAGGCAGCGTGGTGTCCGAAGCGATGTTGAGCGATCTCATCGGCATCGGGCATACGCCGATCCGCGAGGCGCTGCAGCGCCTGTCCCGTGAGCATCTGGTGCAGATCCTTCCGAGGCGGGGCGTCGTGGTGACAGCCATCGACGTTGGCCAGCAGTTGCAAATCCTGGAGACGCGGCGCGAGCTCGATCGCCTCATCGCCCGTTCGGGCGCGGCTCGTTCCACGCCAGTCGAAAGGCAGGAAATGGCCCGGATTGCTCTGCGCATGCAGGACGCGGTGGCAGCGGGCGACCTGCGGACATTCCTGCAGTTCGACAACGCAATGAACCTGCATGCGGCGCGCGCCTGCCGCAACGACATCGCCTCGGGCGCAGTGGCCGCGTTGCATGCCGCTTCGCGCCGCTTCTGGTATCACCACCATCACCGGCATGGCCAGGCAGGCAGGACGATGGACCTGCATGTCGCGCTCGCCCAGGCGCTGGCTTCGGGCGAGCCGGAGCGCGCCGCCGACGCCAGCGACCGCCTGATCGACGATCTGATCGAGTTCGCGCGGGCCACGCTTATTACCACCTGAACCGGGCATCTGGGCTGCCCTGGCCCGGAGGATAGGGCGCATTTGACATCTGGTATGCCAGTGATATACCATTACTTTTGCCTTTGAATTTAACCTGTACGCCTGGCCGTACCCCCATCCAAGGAGCCTGCCCATGCGCTTGACCCCATCCCAAATTGATGCCTACCACCGCGATGGATTCATCGTCCTGGAAGGCCTTTTATCCGCTGCCGAAGTTGCCGCCATGAAAGCGGATCTCGAGCGCATCCAGAAGATCGACACCGACCATCTGGTGCGTGAAAAAGCCGGTGGGGTTGCCAAAACCATTTACCGGGTGCATGAAGCCGATGGCCCGACCGCCTCGCCGGTCTTTCATGCCGCCTCACGCGCGCCGCGCCTGCTCGAGCCCGCGCAGGACCTTCTGGCCGACGGGTCGGTCTACATCCACCACACCAAATGCAACCTGAAGACCGCCATCGACGGTTCGGTCTGGGCCTGGCACCAGGACTACGGCACCTGGAAGCGCGACGGCATGCCCGAAGCGCGCCCGACCACGGCGCTGGTGATGCTCGATGCGCCGACAGAGATGAATGGCTGCCTGTACTTCATTCCCGGCAGCCACAAGCTGGGCAGCCTGGAGCCGCGTTTCGACGAAGCCACCGGCTACAAGTTCTGGGTGGTGTCCAAGGAGGAAATGATCGGCATCATGGCGCGCAGCCCCGAGCCGGTCGCCATCAAGGGCACACCCGGCACGGTCGTTTTCTTCGATTCCAACATCCTGCACGCCACGGGCCACAATTTGTCGCGGCACAACCGCTGGGCCATCTACATCGTCTACAACCCGGTCAGCAACCGCTGCCGCGAGACTCCAAACCCGCGACCGGACTACGTGCGATCGACCAATTTCAAGCCGCTCGCGGCGGGCAGCGACGACATTCTCGCGAACCTTTTTTCAGCACTGGAGGCTTGACTGTGAACCGCGCCAACGACCTCTCGCGCATCCGCCCGCACCAAAAAAAGCTTTCCGAAGCGCAGATCGCGGCCTACCGGGAAACCGGCTTCCTCACGGTTCACCACGTACTCGACGGCGGCTTACTTGAGCGCCTGGTCGCGGCCACGCAGCGCCTGTACGACGAAGGCCGGGTCCTGACGGAGAAAACGCGGCATTACGACCTAGAGTCCGCGCACACGGCCCAGGCGCCGCGCATCCGCCGCATTTCCAGCCCCACCGAACTCGACGATGTGTTTGTCGATGCAGCTTTCAACTCGCTACTGGGCGACATCGCGGCCGACTTGATCGGCGGCCCCGTCAAGTTCTACCACTCTAAAATCAACTTCAAGCTGCCGCAGGGCGGGGCCGAGATCGGCTGGCATCAGGACTGGCCGGTGTTTCCGCACACCAACACCAACCTGGTCGCGCTGAGCGTCCCGCTCAATCCGTCACGCGCCGTCAATGGCTGCCTGCAGTCGATCCCGGGGAGCCACCGGCAGGGTCCGCGAAGCCACTGGGACCAGGGTGTCTACAAGCTCAACTGCAACGCCAGCATGACGCCGGACGATTTTTCAAGGGTGGTCGACAATGAACTCGATCCGGGCGACATCGTAGCCCACCATGGGCTGGTGGTGCACGGCTCGAGCCAGAACCGCTCGGACGACCTGCGCACGACCTACATCATCCAGTACGCTGCAGCAGATGCGCTTGCCTACAGCGCCCCGGTGATCGACAGCCGCCATCGCAACCTGATGGTGCGCGGCGAGCCCGCCACCCATGCGCGGGTCGAGGCTGGCGTCATCGAGTTGCCGCCCGATTTCAGCGCCGGCTATTCGGGTATTTATTCACTGCAGACAGCAGACAAGAAGTAGTTCGCTAACCTGCCTGGAACGCCAAAGGCAAGGTTAAACTCCGGCCTTCACGGGCCTGCGACCACTGACTTGTCAAATCTTGTCCAGCGTATTGAACGCTACTATTTTAGTAGCTAATTTCGCCCGATCTAACTGTGCCAAAGGATGATTTGACATATAAATTCGATGTGGTGGTGATCGGCGCGGGCGCCGCCGGTCTTTTTTGCGCGGGCCAGGCGGGCCAGCGGGGGCTGAAGGTCTTGCTGGTCGACCACAGCGACAAGGTTGCCGAAAAAATTCGCATTTCTGGTGGCGGGCGCTGCAACTTTACCAACCGTGACGCCTTGCCAGCCCAGTTTCTGAGCGACAACCCGCACTTTTGCCGCTCTGCGCTGTCGCGCTACACACCGCAGGATTTCATCGGGTTGCTGCAGCGCCACAACATACCCTTTCACGAAAAGCACAAAGGTCAGCTTTTTTGTGACCGTTCGGCCGAAGATGTGATCAACGTGCTGCTGGCCGAATGCGCTGCCGGTCAAGTCACGCGCTGGCAACCTTGTAGCATCAAAAGTGTACTTTGCGCAGAGCAGTCGGGCGCAACCAGCTATCAACTTCAGAGCGACCGAGGTCTGATTGAAGCGGTCCAGGTGGTGGTTGCCACGGGCGGCCTGTCGATCCCGAAAATCGGCGCGACTGATTTCGGCTACCGACTGGCCAGACAGTTCGGTCTGCGCCTGGTTGAGCCGCGTGCCGGCCTGGTTCCGCTGACCTTTGACGGCGAAGCCTGGGCCCCCTATGCCCAGCTCGCCGGCCTGGCGCTGCCGGTGCTGATTGAAACCAGCCCGCTCGACGCCACGCCCAAACAGCGCAAACAGGCGCAGGTGTTCGCGGAAGACCTGCTCTTCACGCACCGTGGTCTGAGTGGCCCGGCGGTGCTGCAGATCTCCAGCTTCTGGCGCGAAGGCCAGCCGATCCGTATCAACCTGGCGCCTGGCGTGGACTTGCCGGCAACGCTGCTGCGCGCCAAAGCCACGTCGAAAAAACGCGTGGCCAACGAGCTGGCCGGCCTGGTGCCCAGCCGTTTGGCCGACGCCTGGGTCAGCCAGGACCCGGCTTTGCAGCGACCCATCGGCGAAGCCACCGACAAGGCCCTGTTGCGTCTGGCGCAAGGTCTGGCCGACTGGCAACTCACACCGAACGGCTCTGAAGGCTACAAAAAGGCGGAAGTCACGCTGGGCGGCGTCGACACCCGCGATTTGTCGTCCCAAAGCATGGAATCGAAGCAGCCCGGCCTGTATTTCATCGGCGAAGTGGTCGATGCCACCGGCTGGCTGGGCGGCTACAACTTCCAGTGGGCCTGGGCGTCCGGTTTTGCCTGTGCAGAGGCGCTGGCTGTAAAACACGTGAAACTGGCTTGCTAAGCGCAGCGCGTAAAATGCAGCACTCAGGCACCCGGAGCCGCGCGCGCGCGCTCCCAAATAGCGTGGCGTCACAGAATGAAGCGCCCCGCCGCCCCAACGAAGTTCAGCGCCTTACACCTATGTGGAAAGCGCAAAGGCCACACTGCACGCTGCTATAATCTTAGGCTTTGCTAGCAAACCCGCACCTGGCCTGATCCTGATCAGATCAATTAAGGTGCATCTTTTGGATCAATTCATCAATGACCACCATTCGCGTAAAAGACAACGAACCCTTTGACGTCGCGCTGCGCCGTTTTAAACGCACCATCGAAAAACTCGGCCTGCTGACCGACCTGCGTGCGCGCGAGTTCTACGAAAAGCCAACGGCCGAGCGCAAGCGCAAGAAGGCTGCTGCCGTCAAGCGTAACTACAAGCGCATTCGCGCCATGCAATTGCCAAAGAAGCTGTACTAGTCCGTACTTTTTCTGGCAGCTCAAGCCCGCAAGAGGACGCTCTGCGGGCTTTTTGCTTTTTGCCTGGCGCAAAATTGTACTTTTCCATTTTTTCCGCATCCCTTCAGGAGTCCGCCATGACACTCAAAGAACAAATCACCGAAGACATGAAAGCCGCCATGCGCGCCAGGGACAGCGAGCGCCTGGGCACGATCAGGCTGTTGCTGGCGGCCATCAAGCAAAAGGAAGTGGACGAACGCGTCGTGGTGGATGACGTGATGGCAGTGGCCATCGTT